>DBCG01000026.1 GCA_002292945.1 Proteobacteria bacterium UBA964
GCGGCGCTGCGCGAGTACACCGGTGTGATCATCAATGAAGCCGATCGGCTCACCGCCTTGGTCGACAGCATGGCCGGGCCGACGCGGGTGCCGCACAAGACGCCGTTGAACGTGCATGAGATCTGCGAGCATGTCTTCCGGTTGCTCGAGGCCGAGGCGAAGCCCGGCGCCGAGATCGCACTGGAACGGGACTATGACCCCAGCGTTCCCGACGGCTCTTTCGACCGGAACCAATTGGTGCAAGCGTTGCTGAACCTCGCCCGCAATGCGCTGCAAGCCGTCGATGGCCGCGGCCGCATCGTGCTGCGCACCCGCGCGGTGGCGAACGCCCACATCGGCCCGGTCCGTCATCGCCTCGCGGTCCGGATCGAGGTGGTCGATGATGGTCCCGGCGTACCCCCCGAGATCCGCGGCAGCCTCTTCTATCCGCTCGTCACCGGCCGTGCCAACGGCACGGGGCTCGGCTTGGCGGTCGCGCAGGAGATCGTCACGCGCAACGGCGGCCTCATCGAATTCGACAGCGAACCCGGCCGCACCGTGTTCAGCGTCCTGCTGCCGCTCGGTGGACCCACCGGTCTCGTCGCGGGCGGCGTCGAGAATCCACCCGTGGAGCTCGCGTGAACGCGCCGCCGCTGCGGGTCTGGCTGGTCGACGATGATGCCTCGATCCGTTGGGTGCTCGAGCGCGCGCTGAAGGGCGGCGGGATGTCGCCGCGGATCTTCGAATCCGCCGAACCCGTGCTCGAGGCCTTGCGCAGCGATGCGCCGGATGTGTTGGTCACCGACATCCGCATGCCGGGACAGTCCGGTCTTGAGTTGCTGCGGCGTATCCACGGTACGCGGCCGCAGCTGCCGATCATCGTCATGACCGCGCACGCCGACCTCGACAATGCGGTCGCCGCCTATGAAGGTGGTGCGTTCGAGTATCTGCCGAAGCCCTTCGACATCGACCAGGTCGTCGATCTGGTGCGTCGCGCAGCGCAGAGCGTACGACGCACCGATGCGGAGACCCTCGGCGACGGCCGCACGCCCGATCTGCTCGGCAAGGCGCCTGCGATGCAGCAGGTGTTCCGCGCGATCGGTCGACTGTCGCGTTCGGCTGCGACGGTGCTGATCACCGGCGAGTCGGGCACCGGCAAGGAGCTTGTCGCGCGGGCGCTGCATGACCACAGCCCACGCGCTGCGCGACCGTTCATCGCGCTCAACACTTCGGCGATCCCTTCGGAGTTGCTGGAGTCGGAGCTCTTCGGGCACGAGAAGGGTTCCTTCACCGGTGCCGATGCACAACGGCGAGGTCGTTTCGAGCAAGCCGATGGCGGCACGCTGTTCCTCGACGAGATCGGGGACATGCCGACGGCGTTGCAGACACGGCTGCTGCGTGTGCTCGCCGAGGGCGAGTTCTACCGCGTCGGTGGCCAGACACCGGTGCGCGTCGATGTCCGGGTGATCGCGGCCACCCATCAGAACCTTGAAGACCGGGTCGCGCGCGGACTCTTCCGGGAAGACCTGTTCCATCGCCTGAACGTCATCCGTATGGAGCTGCCGCCGCTGCGTGCGAGGCGTGAGGATGTCGGCGACCTGCTCGCGCATTACCTGCGCATCGCGGCGACCGAACTCGGCGTGGAGGTGAAGACGATCGCCCCGGAAGCCCGTACTGCGCTCGAGGCTTACGCCTGGCCGGGCAATGTCCGCGAGCTCGTGAATCTTTGCCGGCGCCTCACTGTACTGGCACCCGGCTCCGAGGTCCGCGCCGAGGACCTGCCGGCCGAGATCGCCGGTGCCGCAGCAGGCGCCGCCGCCAATCCGGAGCATTGGTCGGCGATGCTCGCAAGGTGGGCGGAGGGCGAGGCGCAGCGCAGCGGCGCTCCGCCGCTGCTCGACACGGCCGCGCCGGAATTCGAGCGCGCACTCATCCGCGTCGCGCTCAAGCACACCGGAGGGCATCGGCAGGATGCCGCCAAACTCCTCGGCTGGGGTCGGAACACCCTGACCCGCAAGCTCAAAGAATTGGGCATGGAAGAGGCTGACGCGGCCGACGAGGGCACGCCGAGCGACGCCGCCGCATGAGCGCCATCAGCCGTCGACAAGCCCTCGCATTGGCGCTCGGTGCCGGTGCGTTCGCAGCGACGGCGGCCCAGAGCGCCGCGGTCACCGTGGCCGTTGCACCGCGCGTCGCGGGGCCGATCCTGCTCAACTACAACGAAAACCCGCTCGGGCCGGGACCGAAGGCGCGTGCCGCGATCGCCGCATCCATCGATCGGGGCAGTCGATATGTCGGTGTCGAGGGCGACCGCCTGATCGCGGCGATCGCCGCCCACGAGGCCGTCGCTCCGGAGCGCATCGCGCTCGGCTCCGGGTCCGGGGAACTGCTCAACATGCTGGCGCTCGGATGGGCGACCCGTGGAGCGGTGACCTGTGCATGGCCGACGTTCGGTCAGCTGATGTCGTTCGCGGGCGAGATCGGCGCGACGGTGCGGAGGGTGCCGCTTGATGCGCGATTGCGTCACGACGCCAACGCGATCGATGAGGCTTCCCCTGCGGGCACCGGGCTGGTCTATCTTTGTAATCCGAACAACCCGACCGGTACGGTGCTGCCTGGAGCGTCGATGCGTGAGCTGTGTCTCAGGCTCGCGAGCCGCACCTTGGTGGTGGTCGACGAGGCGTACATGGACTTCGTGGAGCCCGGTGCGACCGAGAGCATGGTCGGCCTTGCGCGGGGCGACGCCGATGTCGTCGTGCTGCGCACGTTCTCGAAGCTCCACGGTCTCGCAGGCCTGCGTGTGGGGTATGCCATCGGTCGACCCGACACCATCGCCCGATTGCGTTCGCTCGAGATGGTAAGCCCCAACCTGCCGGGCATCGTTGCAGCGACGGCAAGTCTCGGCGACGCCGAGTTCATCGAGCACTCGCGCTCGACCCTGATGGCGGACCGCCGTCGCGTCACCGCTGCTTGTCGCGAGCTCGACATGGCGTGCAGCGATTCGCACGGCAACTTCGTGTTCGTGCGTACGGGTCTGTCGGCGACGGAGTTCCGCGACCGCATGCGCAGCTTCGGCATCGAGGTCGGACGTCCCTTCCCACCGTTGAACGATTGGAGCCGCATCTCGCTCGGTCGCCCCGAGGAGAACACCGCGCTGATCGAGGCGTTGAGGGCGTTTCGGTCGGGTCGGTCGGTCCGTGCGGCCTGATCAGGGCTGCCGCCCCATCAAAGCGCGATAGAGCGACAGATACTGCTGGGCGGCTGCGGGCCAACCATGATCGCGTGACATCGCTTGTTGCTGCATCGCACGCCGGCGCAGCGGGTCGCGCAGCGTGAGGATCGCGTGTCGTGCGGCCTCCGCGAGCGCAGCCGGTTCTGCAGCGTCGAACAGGAATCCGGTCGACCTATCGACGGTGTCGGCGAGCCCGCCGACACGGCGCACCAAGGGCAGGGTGCCGTAGCGCATGCCGTAGAGCTGCGTGAGCCCGCAGGGCTCGAAGCGTGAGGGTACGAGGATCAGATCGGCACCGGCGATCACACGGTGCGCGAGCGTCTCGTCGTACCCGATACGCACGCCGACGCGACCCGGATGCGCAGCGGCGGCCTCGGCGAACGCTCGCTCGAGCGCGGCGTCGCCGCTGCCGAGGATCGCGAACTGCGCACCCTCGGCGAGCAGTTCGGGCAAGGCTGCGAGCGCGAGGTCGAGGCCTTTCTGTTCCGACAAGCGGCTCACAACTGCGATGACCGGGGATGCGGTGTCCGTCGTCAAGCCGAACTCGCGCTGCAGCGCGGCCTTGCAGGCCGCCTTGCCGGTCAGGTCCTGCGGATCGTAGTGCGCGGGCAGTGCGGGGTCGGTGGAGGGGTCCCAGTGGCTGTAATCGACGCCGTTCAGGATGCCGGAAAGATCCGCGGCACGGGCGCTGAGCACGCCCTCGACGCCGCAGCCGAACTCCGGTGTCGTGATCTCGCGCGCATAGGTCGGGCTCACGGTGGTGAGACGGTCGGCGTGCGCCAACCCGCCCTTCATGAACGACAGCTGACCGTGGAATTCGAGACCGTCCGGTCGCATGAAGCGCTGCGGCAGGCCAAGAGCGGCGAAATCGTCCTGAGCGAAGAGTCCTTGATAGGCGAGGTTGTGGATGGTGAAGATCGATCGCGCGTGCGCACCAGGATGCGCGCGCAGGTAGCTGCAGCCGAGGGCGGCATGCCAGTCATGTGCATGCAGGATGTCCGGACGCCATGCCGGGTCGAGTTCCCCTGCGGCGAGATGGGCCGCAGCCCAGCCGAGCAGTGCAAATCTTTGAAGGTTGTCGTCCCAAGGTCTGCCATCCGGTCCTTGATAGGGGCCGCCGCTGCGCGCATAGAGCCAGGGCGCGTCGAGCACATAGGCCCGCACATCGCAGCCCTTGATGCCGTCTTTGAACCGACCGAGACGCAGTGTGATGCGCGCCGCACCGAACAAGGAGCCACCCTCGAAGATCTTGCGGGGCCGCGATACCGCATCGAGTATCGCCGGAAGACCGGGCAGCAGCAGCCGGATATCGGCGCCGGCGGCGGCGAGCGCCTGCGGCAACGCGCCCACGACATCGGCGAGGCCGCCGGTCTTGACGAGCGGGAAGATCTCGGCGGCAGCGTGCAACACGCGCAGCGGCGGTGCGGGTATCGTCGTCATGGTCTTTCTGGGAGGCTGCGGGTCCGGGGGCGGGCGTCAGACGCCGAGGCGCTGCAACATCTCGCGGGT
>DBCG01000102.1:0-13547 GCA_002292945.1 Proteobacteria bacterium UBA964
GACCCTTATTCGCCCTCTGAAGGCGAGGAACATGACCCATACAGGTAACGGTGCGATGAACTGGATGCGAAAACTCGGTCGTGCACTGTCCGGCGAAGCGGAGGATCGCGAGGATCTCTCGTTGCAACTGCGTCAGGCGGCCGACAGCGGACTGATCGATGCGGATGCCCTGCGGATGCTGGAAGGTGTGCTCGGCGTCGCGGAGTTGCAGGTGCGCGACATCATGGTGCCCCGCGCGCAGATGGTGGTGGTGCGCCGCGACGATCCGCCCTCCAAGCTGCTGCCGGTGCTGGTCGAGTCGGGCCACTCGCGCTTCCCGGTGATGGATGACGACCGTGACGACATCGTCGGGATCCTGCTCGCCAAAGACGTGCTTCGGGTGTTCGCGTCCGGCGACGCCGACGACTTCGACATCCGCGAGTGCACGCGGCCGGCAGTGGTGGTACCGGAATCCAAGCGGGTGAACGTTCTCCTCAAGGAGTTCCGTCGCAACCGTAACCACATGGCCATCGTGATCGACGAGTACGGCGGGGTCGCCGGGCTCGTCACGATCGAAGACGCCATCGAACAGATCGTGGGCGACATCGACGACGAGTTCGATGTCGACGAGGAGCACGACATCCGCCGCGAGTCCGAAGGTCAATACCTGGTGCGCGGCGCCACGCCGATCAGCAGCTTCAACGAATTCTTCGGCACCGATCTCTCGGATGAGGCTTTCGACACCGTCGCCGGGCTCGTCATGCAGAAGCTCGGTCGGATGCCGCGTCGTGGCGAGGTGCTGCAGGTGGGCGAGCTCGAGCTGCGGGTGCTGCGGGTCGATCGTCGGCGTGTGGAGGCGATCAAGGTCACCGCGCCGCGCGATCCGCTGCCGCTCGAGGATCGCGGGAGCAGCGACTGACCGTCGGGCTCTCGCCGCCGGTGTTGCCTCAGCGCTGGGCGCCGCTTCTGGTGCTGTCCGCCGGAGCGCTGCTCACGCTCGCGTTCGCGCCCACCGGTCTGTGGCCTCTGGCGGTGGCGGCGCCGGCGCTCTTGTTCCTCGCGCTGGAGGGTGCCGCCCCACGGCGCGCAGCCTGGCTTGGGTTCTGTTTCGGGGTCGGCATGTTCGCCGCCGGGACCTGGTGGCTCTATCTCAGCATCCAGGGCTTCGGCAAGGCGCCGATCTGGCTCGCGATCTCCCTGATGGCGGCCTTGGTCGCCTTGATGGCGGGCTATTACGCGCTGCTCGGTTATCTCGCGGCGCGCTGGCTGCCCGTGACAGGTCCGTGGCGCTGGCTCGCCGGACTGCCGGCGTTGTGGTGGTTGCTCGAGTGGCTGCGGGGTTGGTTCCTCTCGGGCTTCGGCTGGTTGTCGCTCGGCTATACGCAGACCGATACCTGGCTGGCAGGCTTCGCGCCGATCGGCGGCGCGCACCTCATCTCCCTTTCGTTGGTCACGATGGCCGGTGCGCTCGTCATGCTGCAGCGTGAGTGGGCGACGGGCGGTGTGCCGCGGTCGATCCTGCCGTGGGCGGTGCTGCTCGTGCCGTGGCCGCTCGGCGCGGCGCTCGATCGCATCGATTGGACCCGTCCGGCCGGCGCGCCGGTACAGGTGGCGGTCATCCAGGGCGCCATCCCGCAGGATCAGAAGTGGGTCTCGGAGAACCTCGAGGTCACCATCACCCGCTATCGTGACCTCACCCTTCGATCGCTCGGTGTGCCGCTGATCGTCTGGCCAGAGGCCGCGATCCCCGACCTTGCCAACAACCACATCCCTTTGCTGCGTTCTTTGGCGCAGCAGACCGAGGTTCATCGCAGCAGTCTGCTGATGGGTTTGATCCGCTCGGAGGTGCTCGAAAAGGGCACGGAGCCGCTCTATTTCAACTCCATCCTCGCGCTCGGCGAGGAGCCGCAGTTCTACGACAAGCACCATCTCGTGCCGTTCGCCGAGTTCTTCCCGGTGCCGGCACTGGTGCGCCGGTGGCTGCGGCTGATGAGCCTGCCTTACTCCGACTTCACCGCGGGCGCGGCGCGGCAGCCGCCGCTGCGGATCGCCGGGCTCGTGCTCGAGGCCAGCATCTGCTACGAAGACGGTTATGCGTCCTCGCGGCTGCCCGCGCTGGGGGAGGCGACCGCGCTCGTCAATGTCACCAACGACGCCTGGTTCGGGCGTTCGCCAGCCCGCTATCAGCACCTGCAGATCTCGCGGATGCGTGCCCAGGAAGCCCGGAGGTTCATGATCCGTGCGGCCAACGACGGTGTCTCGGCGGTGATCGGTCCCCGGGGCGAACTGGTCGCCACGGCACCGGAGTATCGTGCGGCGGTGCTGCGGGCAGCGGTAGAGCCCCGGAGCGGCTTGCCGCCCTACGCCCGTACAGGCAATCTGCCGCTCATCGTATTCGCGCTGGCATCGCTCGCCGCCGCGCTATGGCGCGCCCGGCGACGCGCTGTGGTTGGGGGTGCGGTCCGTCCGCCAGCGTGAACTTTTCCCTCTGTGGGATGGTCTAGGATGAGGTCTCCATGAACCGGGTACTGTCCATGCTTCAGCGTCCCTTCGTGCGTCGCAGCCTCGCTGCGGTGTCGGCCGTGCTGGTCTTCACCGCCTGTCAACCGCAGGCCTCCACCGCCTCCTCCTCCGGCGTCGCCCAAGCGGCCACGCCATCGGATGTCGCCGCGGCGCGCACGCCTGCCGTCCAAGGCCGCATGATGCTCCCCGACTTCGCCTCATTGGTGCAGCAGCACGGGCCAGCCGTGGTCAATATCTCCACCAAGGGCAAGCGGGTGTCGTTGCGCGGGCGTGGCATGGCGCCGGACGATCCGATGTTCGAGTTCTTCCGTCGCTTCGGCCTGCCCGGCATGCCGGGTGCGCCGGGTGGGCAGGATCCGCGAGGCGGTCCGCCATCGTCGCAGGACAACGGCGAGGATGGACCCTCGATGCGCCAGCCTGGCGGCGAGGGGTCGGGTTTCATCGTCGCCGCCGACGGGGTCGTCCTCACCAACGCCCATGTCGTCAAGGACGCCGACGAGATCACCGTCAAGCTCACCGATCGTCGGGAATTCAAGGCGAAGCTGGTCGGCCTCGACGAGGCCACGGACGTGGCCGTACTGCGCATCGAGGCCAAGGGATTGCCCTCGGTGCGCCTCGGTGACCCGAAGAAGCTGCGTCCCGGCGAATGGGTGTTCGCGATCGGCTCACCGTTCGGTTTCGAGAACAGCGTCACGGCGGGGATCGTCAGCTCGACCGGTCGTGGGCTCGGCGGTCAGGAGTCGCGCTTCGTCAACTTCATCCAGACCGACGTGGCCGTGAATCCCGGCAACTCCGGTGGACCGCTCTTCAACCTCGACGGTGAGGTGGTCGGCATCAACTCCCAGATCTACAGCCGCTCGGGCGGCTACATGGGCATCTCGTTCGCGATCCCCATCGATCTCGCCACAGACATCCAGCGCCAGCTCGTGGCGAACGGCCGAGTCTCGCGTGGTCGTATCGGCGTCGCCATCGGCGAGGTCAACTCCGACATCGCCGAAGGCTTCGGTCTCGATCGGCCTCGTGGTGCTTTGGTGAACAGCGTCGAGCCGGGCGGACCCGCCGCGAAAGCCGGTCTGCGGGAAGGCGACATCATCCTCGCGGCCAACGGGCGCCTCATCGAGCGCTCGGAGGAACTGCCGGCGGTGATCGGTCTGATCCGGCCGGGCACCGAGGCACCGCTCGAGGTCTGGCGCGATCGCACCACCAAGCGCCTGTCGGTGCGCATCGGCGAGCTCGATCCGCCGGCGCCGATGGTGGCCGACGCGGGCAAGTCGGCGGCACCGGCCAACGCGGCGGATCGACTCGGGCTCGTCGTCCGTGAACTCACCGCCGAGGAGCGCGCACGGCGCGCCGCGGACGATGCAGCGTCGGCGGGCATGCTGCTCGTGGAGCGTGCCCAAGGCGCCGCGGGCGAGTCGGGCATCCAGCGGGGCGATCTGATCCTCGGTGTGAACGGCAAGCGCACCCGCTCGCTCAAGGAATTCCGCGACGCCGTGGCGCAGGCCGGCAAGGTGGTCGCTTTGCTCGTGCAGCGCGGTGACCAGCAGGTGTTCATCCCGGTACGCCCTGGCTGACCCGTCCTCTCCATGGCCGGCCGCGCAGCGGCGCAGCCGGTCGTGTATCCTCCCGGCTTGCATTTTTTCCGGGAATTGCACGGTTTTGCCATGGAAGAACGATACGAACCGGCCGCTGTGGAGCGTGCCGCACAACAGCACTGGGCCGATCACCGCAGCTTCGCGGGTCTAGACCCTGCGCCGGACTCGGGTCCGCCAGCCGGCGGCGAGAAGTTCTACTGCCTGTCGATGTTCCCGTATCCCTCCGGGCGGTTGCACATGGGTCACGTGCGCAACTACGCCATCGGCGATGCGCTATCGCGATTCATGCGCATGCAGGGCCGCAACGTGATGCAGCCGATGGGTTGGGATGCGTTCGGTCTGCCTGCGGAGAACGCGGCGATGGCCAACGGCGTCGCCCCTGCGAAATGGACCCGCGACAACATCGCGTACATGAAAAAGCAGTTGCAGGCGCTCGGGTTCGCGCTCGACTGGGAGCGTGAGTTCGCGACCTGCGACCCATCCTATTACCGCTGGAATCAATGGCTTTTCCTGCGTATGCGCGAAAAAGGCATCGCATACAAGAAGACCGGCGTCGTGAACTGGGATCCGCTCGACCAGACCGTGCTCGCGAACGAGCAGGTGATCGACGGCCGTGGCTGGCGCACCGGTGCGCTGGTCGAGAAGCGCGAGATCCCGATGTACTACCTCAACATCACGGCCTATGCCGATGAGCTGCTGGGTGCGCTGAAGGGGCTCGATGGTTGGCCGGAGCGCGTGCGGACCATGCAGGCCAACTGGATCGGCCGCAGCGAGGGTGCGGAGGTCGCGTTCCCGCTGGCCGACGACGCGCGCGCCGCGCTCGCTGCGACGGCGGCAGAGCTGCCGGCGCTCAAGGTGTTCACCACCCGCGTCGACACGCTGTTCGGCGTGACCTTCATGGCCGTCGCGGCCGAGCATCCGCTCGCGTTGGCGGCGGGTCTGCGCGATGCGCCGCTGCAGGCCTTCATCGACGAGTGCCGTCGCGGCAGCACCATGGAAGCCGATGTCGCGACGCTCGAGAAGAAGGGGCGTCCCACCGGCCTGCATGTACTGCACCCCTTCACCGGTCAACCGATCGAGGTCTGGGTCGCCAACTACGTGCTCATGGGCTACGGCGAGGGTGCGGTGATGGGCGTGCCCGCGCATGACGAGCGCGACTTCGAGTTCGCCTCGCAGAACGGCATCGCGATCCGCACCGTCGTGCGGCCCGAGGGCGTCGACTGGCAGACGGTCGAAGCCCCGTGGCAGCCGTCCTACGGCGAGCACGGACTGACGGTCGATTCCGGTGAGTTCACCGGACTCGGATTCCATGCCGCGGTGGATGCGATCTCCGCGGCGCTCGAGCAGCGCAGCCTCGGCCGCAAGCGCGTGCAGTTCCGGTTGCGCGACTGGGGCATCTCGCGGCAACGCTACTGGGGCTGTCCGATCCCATTGGTCCACTGCGATCATTGCGGCGAGGTCCCGGTGCCGGACGCGCAGTTGCCGGTGGTGCTGCCCGAGGACCTGGTGCCGGACGGTAGCGGCAACCCGCTCGGCAAGACGCCGGCATTCTTCAAGGTCGATTGTCCCGCCTGCGGTCGGCCGGCGCGACGCGAGACCGACACCATGGACACCTTCGTGGATTCGTCCTGGTACTTCCTGCGTTTCGCCTCGCCCGACAACGCGCGATCGATGGTGGACGAACGCACGCGTTACTGGCTGCCCGTCGATCAGTACATCGGCGGCATCGAGCACGCGATCCTGCACCTGCTCTATGCACGGTTCTGGACCAAAGTGATGCGCGACCTCGGTCTCGTCGGCCTCGACGAGCCGTTCGCCAATCTCTTCACGCAGGGCATGGTGCTGAACCATATCTACTCGCACCAACCGGCCGAGGGTCGGCGCAGCTACTTCAATCCGGCCGATGTGGATGTCGTCGATGAAGGGGATCAGAAGCGCTACGTCGCCACGCGTCCCGACGGCAGCACGCTCGAGGTGCGCTACGACGGCCTCGGCACCATGTCGAAATCGAAGAACAACGGTGTCGATCCGCAGAGCCTCGTCGAGAAGTACGGCGCCGACACGGCGCGCCTCTTCATGATGTTCGCTTCGCCGCCCGAGCAGACGCTCGAGTGGTCGGACGAGGGTGTGCAGGGATCGTTCCGCTTCCTGCGCCGGCTCTGGAAGGCGGTGCACGAGCATGTGTCGGCGGCGGGCCCTGCGCCCGTCATCGGTCGTGAGACGGCGAGCGGGTCGCTCGATGCGCCGCAGAAGGCCCTGCGTCGCGTAGCCCATCAGACCCTCGTCAAGGTCACCGACGACATCGGGCGTCGGCGCACCTTCAACACCGCCGTGGCGGCGGTGATGGAACTGCTCAACGCGATCAGCCGCTTCGAGGACCGTTCGGCCACGGGTCGTGCCGTGGTCCAGGAGGCGCTGGAGATCGCCGTCATCGCGCTCTCGCCGATGGTGCCGCACATCACCCATGCGCTCTGGAAAGAGCTCGGTCACGACGCGGCACTGGTGGATCTTCGCTGGCCGTCCGCTGATGCGCAGGCGTTGGTGCAGGAAGAGATCACGCTCGTGGTGCAGGTCAACGGCAAACTGCGCAGCCAGATCTCCGTGGCGGTCGATGCGGATGAGGCCGCCGTGCGCGCCATGGCGCTCGCCGACGAGACGGTGAGGCGTTTCATCGGAGAGGCGACCCCGAAGAAGGTGATCGTGGTGCCTCGCAAGCTCGTGAACGTGGTGGTGTGATGGCGCGCGGCCCTCGAGTGGCGACGCTGGTCACGCGCGCAGCGTTCGTGGTGTTCCTGTCGCTCACCGGAGGCTGCGGTTTCGTGCTGCAAGGTGCCGCGCCGCTGCCGCGTGAGGTGTCGGTGGTGCGGATCGACACCGCTGAACCGCGCACCGCCTTCGCCGATGCGTTGCAGCGTCGGCTGCGCGCGGCGGGTGTGACGCTCGCGATCTCGGCCGCGCCGGACTCGCCGGGCGCCACGAGCGCAGCGGTCCTGCGCATCGAGCGCGATGAGTTCTTGGAGCGTGTGGCGGCGCTGTCGGCACGCAATGTGCCGCGTGAATACGAATATACGTATGTGGTCCAGTGGTCGCTCGAGAGCGCCGGCGTACGCCGTGTCGAGACCTCGGAACTCACCGCGTCACGCAACCTGACCTTCGACGAGCGGCGCGTGCTCGCCAAGCAGCGCGAGCGCGAGCAGTTGCGGGAAGCGCTCGCCGAGGAGCTGGTCGGCGTGGTGCTGCAGCGGATCTCGGGCCTGCGCTGAGGGCCGTCGTGCAGCGCATCGACGAGCCGATGCTTGCTGCGCTGCGAGCGCTGCTCGGACCGCTCGGTCTGCGGCTGCACAGCGTGCCCGCTGACCTCGAGATCCCCGGCTCCTATTGGGGCGGCTCCGAAGCGGGGCTCATCGGCGACACACTCTTCTGGCGGGCGGATACGCCGCTGCATTCAGCGTTGCATGAGGCTGCGCACTGGGTCTGCATGAGCCCGCAACGCAGGGCGACGCTTGAGTGCGACGCGGGCGGCGATGATGCCGAGGAGAGCGCTGTCTGCTACCTGCAGATCCTGTGGGCGGATGTGTTGCCCGGGACAAGCACTGGAAGGTTGATGGCGGACATGGACGCCTGGGGTTACAGCTTCCGGCTGGGGTCCGCCGCGCGTTGGTTCCAGGAGGACGCCGACGATGCGCGGCAGTGGCTCGCGGCGAGGGGGCTGCTGCCGGTGTGTTCCGGTCAGCGCTCGGCGTAGCGATCGGTGGCGGCGACCAGCTCGGCGAGGATGCCGGGTTCGAACGCGGAGTGTCCCGCGTCCGGTACGACGCGCAGCTCGGCTTCAGGCCAGGCGCAGTGCAGATCCCAAGCGCTCTTCATCGGGCAGACGATGTCATAGCGGCCTTGCACGATCACAGCCGGGATGTGGCGGATCTTCGGCACCCCATCGAGGAGCTGGTTGGGGTCGTGCAGGAAGCCGCCGTTGATAAAGTAATGGCACTCGATGCGTGCGAACGCATCGGCGAATTCGGTATCGTCGAATTTGGCGATGTAGCCGGGGTCGAGGCGCAGGAAGCTCGTGGCGCCCTCCCATTTCGACCAACGGCGGGCCGCTTCGCTGCGCACGACGGCGTCGTCGCTGGTGAGACGGCGGTAGTAGGCCATCATCACCTCGCTGCGCTCGGCTGGGGAGAGCAGTCCGACGAACTCGGCATAGAGCTCGGGGTACAGCGCACCGGTACCGTCCGGTGTGCCGTAGAACCAATCGAACTCCCAAGGGCGCACCAGGAAGATGCCGCGCAGCACGAGCTCGGTGACGCGCGTCGGATGGGTCTGCGCATAGGCGAGCGCTAGCGTCGAGCCCCAAGACCCGCCGAAGAGCTGCCAGCGCTCTATGCCGAGGTGGACGCGCAGTCTCTCCATGTCCTCGACGAGGTGCCAGGTGGTGTTGTCGACCAAGCTCGCATGGGGGCGGCTCTGGCCGCAGCCGCGTTGGTCGAACAGCACGATGCGGTAGCGTGCAGGGTCGAAGAACCGTCGTTGGCGCGGATCGGTGCCGCCGCCCGGGCCACCGTGCAGGAACACCACCGGCTTGCCGGTCGGGTTGCCGCTCTCTTCCCAATAGATCTCGTGCAGATCGGAGACACGCAGCCAGCCGCTGCGGTGGGCTTCGATCGGTGGATACAGGTTGCGGCTCATGGGCGGATCACCTCGCGCTGATCATCGGGCCGAGCGGTGCGCCGCCGACCAGATGGACGTGCAGGTGATAGACCTCCTGCCCGCCGTGTTCACGACAGTTGATGATGAGGCGGTAGCCGTCCGCTGCGATGCCTTCGCGGCGCGCCAAGTCGCGTGCGACGGTGAACATGTGCCCGATGAGGGCTTCGTCGCCGTCATCGATGTCGTCGGCGGTCGCGATGGGCTTGTTGGGGACGACGAGGATGTGCACCGGCGCCCTGGGATGGATGTCGCGGAAGGCCGTCACCCGATCGTCCTGATGGACGATGTCGGCAGGCAACTCGCGGGCGACGATGCGCTCGAACAGCGTGGGCATGGCCGACCCCTCAGTATTTGTAGATCTCGACGTTGGAGGCGGCCAATTGGTAGGCCGAGGCACCGAGGCGGGTCGATTTGTTCACCACCTTCATGCGACCGGTGATCCAGTACGCTTCGTAGATGGAATCGAGGGCGATGCCCTTGCTGATGCGTACATGCACGATCTGGTTGGGCGGCGGCGGCGGCACATGGATGCAGGCGCCGAAGTAGGGCACCAGGAAGAAGTCGGTGACGAGGCCGTCCTTGCCGACATCGAGCGGCACGATGAAACCCGGGATCTTGATCAGCGCGCCGTCGAGCGCTTTGTTGACCGAGAAATCCATGACCTGCTGCGCGGCGAGTCCGCCCTCGCCCAAGGTGTCGTGGGTGGGGGGCGGTGGTCCGCCCGAGAAGCGCGCACGGGCGTCCTGCGGCAGCAGTTCGTCCCAGTCGAGTTCACGCGCGGCGCCCGCGGGCGCCTTGGGACCCGGTTTGACGACCGGCGCCGGGGTGCCGACCGGTGGTGGCGTGATGCTCTGGGCGACGGCGCTGCACAGCGAGACGACGAGCAAGGCGCTGAGCGTGGCGAGGCGGAGACGTTTCGTGTGCATGATCAGACCCGCAAGGTGAGGCCGTCGGAGAGGGTGTTGCGATAGGCGCGCCACGCGGGCAGCGCGCCCATCAGCAGCGCGGCGAGGATGATCGCGCCGAGCAGCGCCATATCGTAACCGGTCAGACCGCCCGGTTCGAGGAAGATGCCGAAGCGGCGCTCGAGCAGGGGGCGCGCCGCGGCGATCAGGCCATAGCAGAGCGCGACACCGGCAGCGACCCCGCCCGTCGCGAGCAGCCCGGCTTCTGTGATCAGCAGCGTGAAGACATGCCGCGGCTGCGCGCCGACCGAGCGCAGGATCGCCATCTCGCGCCGCCGCTCGTTGAGGCTGGTGAGGATGGCCGTGAGCATGCCGAGCAGGCCTGCGAGCACCACGAAGGCGGCGATGATCATGAGCGCCGTGTCGGCGATGCCGACGAGGTTCCAGAGCTGCGTGAGCGCGACCCCCGGGATGATGGCGAGCAGCGCTTCCTGGCGGTATTCATTGACGGCCCGCTGCAGCCCGAAGGTCATGACGCGGTTCTCCATGCCCACCATGAAGGCGGTGATGGAGGTGGGCGTCAGCGCCATCGTCCGCGCCGTCTCGGCATCGACGCGCGCGCCGGGCAGTGCACGCATGCCGGATTGCCAGTCGAGGTGGATGGCGGTGAGCGCCTCGAGGCTCACATGCACGGTGCGATCGACCGGCGTACCGGTGCGCGCGAGGATGCCGACGATCCGGAACGGCTTGTCCTCGTGGTTGGCGAAGCTGACCTTGCCGAGACCGTGGGCGATGACGATGGGGTCCCCGAGCCGGTAGCCGAGCTGCTGCGCCACCTCGGCGCCGAGCACGGCGTCGTAGAGGTCGGAGAAAGGCTTGCCTGTCTCGAAGGTGAGGTCACGCCCGCCCGCGAAGCGATAGTGGCGGAAATAGTCGAGGTTGGTGCCGAGCACGCGGAAGCCACGATGCGAGTCGCCGAGCGACAGCGGGATGGTCCAGGCGACATCGCTGCGGCCTGCGACTTTCTGGTAGGTCTCCCAACTGACGTTGGCGGTGGCGTCGCCGACCCGGAACACCGAATAGAGCAGGAGGTTGAGCTGACCGGAGCGTGCGCCGACGATGAGGTCGACCCCCGAGACGGTGTTGGCGAAGCCTTCGCGGGCGGCGGTGCGTGTCTTCTGCACGCCAAGCAGCAGCGCGACGCTGACCGCGATGGCGGCGAGCGTCAGCAGCGCCGTGGTGCGGCGGTTGCGCAGCGACCGAAACGCGAGCGTGAGGGTCTTCAAGCCGCCACCCCGGCGTCGATCGCACGGTTGAGATCGGCGAGCGAGAGCACGCGGTCGAAAAGACCGCCGAGCGAGGTGTCGTGGCTGACGAAGAGCAGCGTCGTGCCCTGCGCGCGGCATTCGTCCATCAGCAACTGCAGGAACTGGCCGCGTGCATCGTGGTCGAGCGCCGAGGTCGGCTCATCGGCGACCAGGACCTCCGGTCGACCGAGCAACGCGCGGGCAGCGGCGACCCGTTGCTGCTGCCCGATGGAGAGTTCGGTCACCGGTCGCGACAGCAGGTCGGCGGAGCCCAAGCCGAGCGCGCCGAGCAGGCGTCGCCCTTCGGCTGCGAGATCGCCACCGGCTACCCGTGCGGCACGGGCCGGTGAGAACTGCGCCGGCAAGATCACGTTCTCGAGCACGCCGAGATAGGGGATGAGGTTGAACATCTGGAAGATGAAGCCGAGATGTTCGCCGCGGAAACGGTCGCGGGCGCTCGGCGAGAGCGTCGCAAGGTCGGTCCCGAGCAGCCGCACGCTGCCGCGCTGCGGCACCAGCACGCCACCGATGAGGCCGAGCAGCGTGCTCTTGCCGCTGCCGCTCGGACCGCGCAGGAACACGCGCTCGCCTCGCGCCACGACCATCGAAGGCACATCGAGCAACGGCGGTTTTCGTGGATAGGCGAAGAGCAGATCGCGGACATCGATCGCCGCACCCTGCGCGCCGGACGGGTCGGGGGCCGCAGGGTCTGCGGCAGCAGGGTCAGCGTCGGGACGGGTGGGCCGGTTCACCCCAATATTTTACCGCAAGGCGATGCGGCCGACCGTTTCCCGCAGGATCTCCTGACGCTGTACGCCCGGGGCGACGATGTTGATCTCGGTCTTCTCGACGCCCTGCATACGCCGCAGCGCCCAAGGCTCAGCCCAAGCAATCGCGGTCGGATCGGCACAAGTGAAGGTGTAGCGGCCGCGGTAGTCGACATGTCCGCTGCCGGGTTTCGGCGGCGTGAAAGCGCTGGCGGTGAGACGGCAGCCGGCGGCGGTCGGCACGCCGATCATCTCGCGACCGCTGCCGAACCAGAGCTCGGCGGCCGCCACGGCCGCGCGCTCGGCTGGATCGCGCGGCGCCCGCTCGAAGCCGAGCACCTGCGCACCGGTGGCCTCGATCTCGGCGATGAGCGTGTCGCCCTCGAGCGCCAGGTTCAGGGTCACCTCACCATGGACATGTTTGCCGTGGTGGTGCATCTCGTCGGCGGTGGCGACCCCTAGACCGACCAGTGGCAGGCTCGACAACAGCAAGGCGCGTAAGGGGGGGCGGCTCATCGGTGGACCTCCATCAGCATCGACAGTCGGTGGTCAGAATTCGAGGCGCAGCCCACCCGAGATGGCGCGACCTGCAAGCGGAGCATAATCCTTCAGCGGCGAGGTGTGGCGGCGTGCCTCCTCATCGAGCAGGTTGCTTCCTCGCAGGAACACCGACAACCCGGCGGCGCCCACGGGCTGCCGCCAGGACGCCTCAAGGCTCAGCATCGTGTAGCCCTCGGTGCGGCGCTCGCCATCGGCGATACGGTCTTGGCTGTCGTGCCAGATGGCCTCGAGGCCGAGGCGCAGCCGGGTCCCGGTGAGCGAGGCCTCGGCGCCGAGGCGCAGCGGCGGGATCTGCGGCAGCGGCGTGCCGGCGCCGTCCTCGGCACGCACGAGGTCGCCGAACAGACGCAGACCGAGCGCACCCATGCCGGTCGCGGCGAGGGCGTCGTGGCCGATCTCGAACTCCGCGCCCGTGAAGCGCGCGTCTCGCGACTCGAACTCGATCACCGGTAACTCGTCCTCGATCTCGCCGGTCGACTGCGCGACGATGTAGCGGTCGTAGTCGGCGATGAAGACGCCGAGGGTGCCACGCCAACCCGCATCTTCGCTCAAGCGCAGCGCGAGGTCGGCGGTGAGGCCGCGCTCGGTGTCGAGGTCGGGGTCGCCGATCTCGTAGCGTCGCACGGCCAGGTGTGGGCCGCTGGCGTAGAGCTCGGTGGCGGTCGGATGGCGCTCGGTGCGTGTCACCTGCAGCGCCAGCGTCGCGCCGGGACGCAGCGCCCACAGCGCCCCCACCGAGCCGCTGAGCGCACTGCCCTCGTAGGTCGGCAGCGTGTCGGGATCGGCGGTACGGATGTGCTGCTTCTCGTAGCGGGCTCCGGCCTCCAGTGTGACGGCGTCGATGCGGTGCTCCTGGAACGCGAAGAACCCGGTGTTGCGGGTCGCGGAGGGCGGCAGAAAGGCCTCCTCGCCTTCGGCATCGAAGTCGAGTTCGCGCCACTGCAGCCCGAACACGCCGCGGCCCTGTCCCACACCATGCTCCGCAGTGAGGCGGACCTCGTCGCCGACCTGCGCATATCGCGTACCGATCGCACCGTCGCCCTCGATCTCCACATGTTCGTAGTCGTTACGGGCCGCGCGCAGGCGCAACGTGTCCACGGCGCCTGAGGTGGGCGACCACTCGGCCACCGCGTCGTATCGACGCTGCGACATGTCGAGCCGCACATCGGGCGGCTCGGATCCGTGGTCTTCGTCGTGGTGGTC
>DBCG01000102.1:13601-15522 GCA_002292945.1 Proteobacteria bacterium UBA964
CCCATGGCCGAGACCCGGCAGCCCGTACTCCGAGCCGTACTCGCTGACCGAGAAGCCATATCTTTGTCGCTCGCCGACCCAGGCGATTCCGAGGCTGCCGCCGTCGGCGCCGCCGTCGGAGTTGATGAGGCGGTCGCGCGACTCGTCGACCGGTTCGCCCTCGGCCTCGAAGTATTCTTTGGCCTCCTCGGTCCACGCGTAGCCCGGGATGCGCAGCTCATCGCTTCGGCTGTCGTGGATGTCCGCGTAGACCTGCACCCGATCGCCGACCTTGGCGGCGGCATGCGCGCCCACTGCGCGCGTGTCGGCGGCGCTGTCGCCGCGCAGTTCGAGCGCAGCGTCGAAGGGCCGGGCGAGCGGCTCGGTCGGGATGCGCCGGGTCACGACATTCACGGCACCGGCCGAGGCCGCGTTGCCATAGAGCAGCGCCGCGGGTCCGCGCACCACCTCGATGCGTTCGGCGAGCAGCGGATCGAGCGTGACCGCATGGTCCTCGGAGAGCGCGGCCGCGTCGAGCACATCGGCACCGTCCTGGAAAACCTGCACGCGCATGCCGCCCTGACCACGGATGATGGGCCGGCTCGCGATCGGGCCGAAGTTGCTCGCCGTGATCCCGGGTTGGTCAGCCAGTGTCTCGGCGATCGTCGTGCTGCGTCGGCGCAGCAACTCTTCGCCGTCGAGGGCGAGCACCGGCTGCGCGGTCTCGAGCACCGTGCGGCGCAGCGGCGTGGCGGTGATCCGGACCTCCTCCAAGGTCGTCTCCAAGGTCGTCCGGGCGTCGCTCGTCGCCTCGGTGACCGGGGTCTGAGCTGCGGCCAACGCCGGTGCGGCGATCGCTAGGGCGGCGACCAGCGTGGAGAAAGGTTGGGTGGAGGTCGTGATACGCATTGAGCGGACTCCCAATCGAGGGCGTGAGGAAGGGCGGTATTTGTAATACTATATCATAATAAAGTTACTTTATAACATCAGTAGGATCGGTGTGGTGCACCGCCTCTGCGCCGGCTACCGCGCGCATGGTCGTCCAACGATCGGTCACGGATAATCGGGCGATGAGGCTTAGCCATGACAATCTCGGTGCGCACCTGCGACAAGGGCGGCTCGCGCCGGTGTACCTGCTCGCCGGTGACGAGGACCTCCTCGTAGGAGAGGCCGCCGATGCGCTGCGGGCGGCCGCCCGCGCGGCCGGCTTTGCCCAGCGCGAAGTCCATTTCCCTCAACGAGCGGATGATTGGTCCGATCTGTCGGCGGCCAGCCAGTCGATGTCCTTGTTCGGCGATCGGCGATTGGTCGAGGTGCGCTTCAGCGGCAAAGCCGGCAAGGAGGGCAGTGCGACCCTCGCGCGGCTCGCGCAGACCGCCGATGACGAGACCTTGCTGCTCGTCATCACACCGCGCTTGGACGGTGCGACGCAGGCCACGGCGTGGGTCAAGGCCATCGAGGCGCGCGGTGTCTTTTTGCCGATCTACGAGATCGGTGCGCGGCAGTTGGAGGGTTGGCTCGAGGCGCGCTGCCGCCGCGCGGGTTTGGAGCCGACTGCGGATGCGCTCGCCTTGTTGGCCGCGCGCGTCGAGGGCAACCTGCTCGCCGCGCAGCAGGAGATCGAGAAGCTGCGCCTGTTGTTGCCCGCGGGGCGCGTCGATGCGGCAGCGATCCTCGAGGCGGTCGTCTCGAGCGCCCGCTACGATGTCTTCGGTCTCGGTGAGGCGTTGCTCGCCGGCGATGCGGTCCGTGCACAACGCATCGTCGGTGGTCTGCGCGGTGAAGGGGTCGAGGCCACGCTCGTGTTGTGGTCCGTGGTGCGCGAATTGCGCGAGATGTGGGCGTTGCGCCGTGGCGATGACCCGTCGCGGCGCCCCGGCCCGCGACTGCCGCCGCCGCGGCTCGCGGCGCTCGAGCGCGCGCGTCCTCGGGCGGCGCGCTT
>DBCG01000091.1:0-2252 GCA_002292945.1 Proteobacteria bacterium UBA964
CGGACGGGGCGGCTCGCCCGGGGCCTAAGCGCTCCGTCTGATGACCTGACCGTCCTGCTGCGTGTCCGACCTCGTCTGGCAACCCGCCTATATCGGCCTTGGCAGCAACCTCGGCGACCCGTCGGCGCGCATCCGCAGCGCGTTGTCAGCCCTCGAGGGTCTGCCGGGCTGTCAGCTGCTCTGCGCCTCGCCGCTCTACCGTTCCGCACCGTTCGGGCCGGTCGAACAGCCTGATTTCGTCAACGCGGTCGCCGCGCTGCTGACCCGGCTCGCACCCCATGAACTGTTGGCGGCGTTACGGGCGCTCGAGCAGCAGCTCGGCCGCAGTCCGCCGCGTGAGCGTTGGGGGCCGCGCGAGATCGATCTCGACCTGTTGGTGCACGGTTCGGCCCGGATCGATGACGAGGTGTTGACGGTCCCGCACCCGGGCATTCCGCAGCGGGACTTCGTTCTGTATCCTCTTCGGGACATCGCACCGGATCTTTGGGTGCCGGGTCTCGGGCGCGTTCGAGCGCTGGCAGCCCGGGTCGAGGATCGCGGAGCACGGCGCCTTATCTGAGACAGACCGTCCTATGACGCCCGCCCCGAAGCATCGTTTCGTCGTCATCGAGGGTCCGATCGGGGTCGGCAAGACCACGCTCGCACGCCGCCTCGCCGAGACCTGGGGCGCGGAGCCGGTGCTCGAGCAGGCCGACAGCAATCCGTTCCTCGAACGCTTCTACCGCGACCCGGTCGGTGCGGCGTTGCCGGCGCAGTTGCACTTCCTCTTCCAGCGTACGCAGCAGCTGGCGGGCCTGCGCCAGCAGGACCTGTTCGCGCCGGTGCGGGTGGCGGATTACCTGCTCGAGAAGGACCGTTTGTTCGCGCGGGTCACGCTCGAGGATGCCGAATATTCTTTGTACGATCAGGTCTACTCGCGGCTCGTCGTCGATCCGCCGAAGCCCGACCTCGTGATCTACCTGCAGGCACCGGTGGATGTGCTGATGGAGCGCATCTCGCGCAGGCGTATCCGGATGGAGCAGCTCATCGATCGCGCCTACCTCGAGAAGCTCAACCAGGCGTATGCGCGCTTCTTCCACGACTACGAACAGGCGCCGCTGCTGATCGTGAACGCGGCCACCCTCGATGCCGTCTCCAACGACCTCGATTACGCGGAGCTCTTGGGCGCCATCCAGCGGATGGGCAAAGGTCGGCTCTACTTCAATCCGCTGCGTCACGCGGTGCTTTGACCGCCGCTGCGCGCCGTCCGTCGAGCTGCGCCAACGCCCAACGGACATGTTCTCGCAGCAGCGCCGAGGGATGCTCCAGCCGCGATTCCAGAGCTCTGCGCGCCGCCTCGGTCGGTGGGCCGTTGCCGAGCGCGACGGCGATGTTGCGCAGCCAACGCTCGTGGCCGATACGGCGGATCGCCGAGCCGCGCATCCGCTCCTCGAACTCCTCGGCTTCCCAGCCGAAGAGCGTCGTGAGCTGCGCATCGTCGAGCCCGTTACGCACTTTCTGCAGGTCGGGGTGCGCCGCGGCCTGCGCGAACTTGTTCCAAGGGCACACCAACTGGCAGTCGTCGCAGCCGTAGATGCGGTTGCCGATCGAGGGTCGCAGCTCCTCGGGGATCGCGTCGGCGAGCTCGATGGTGAGATAGGAGATGCAGCGGCGCGCATCGAGCTGCCACGGCGCGGTGATCGCTCCGGTGGGGCATGCGGGCATGCAGGCTTCGCAGCTGCCGCAATGGCTGCTGCCCGCGCCATCGGCAGGCAACGGCAGGTCGGTGTACAGCTCCCCCAGGAAGAACCATGAGCCGGCCTCGCGCGCGATGAGGTTGGTGTGCTTGCCGATCCAGCCGAGGCCGGCGTTGCGGGCGAGCGCTTTCTCGAGCACCGGGCCGGAGTCGACGAACACGCGATAGCCGAACGGACCGATCTGCGCCTCGATGCGCTCGGCGAAGCGCTGCAGCCGGTTGCGCATGAGCTTGTGGTAGTCGCGTCCCAGCGCGTACCGCGAGACATAGGCGCGCTCGGCATCGGCGAGCACGGCCTCGGCGGGCGCGGCCTCCGCCGGCCAGTAGTCCATCCGTACGCTGATGACGCGAATCGTGCCGGGCTTCAGTTCCGCAGGGCGTGCGCGACGCATGCCATGCCGTGCCATGTAGTGCATCGCGCCGTGACGGCCTTGCTCGAGCCAGCGACGCAGATGCTGCTCATCCTCGTCGAGTGCGATGTCGGCGACGCCGAGTGCGGAGAACCCGAGGCCCGCGG
>DBCG01000091.1:2262-8945 GCA_002292945.1 Proteobacteria bacterium UBA964
GAGCCGCTCGAGTCCGTCACGCAGCGCCTGCATGTCCGGAAGATCGGGCATCCTCCCAGTATACTCATGCTGATGGAACTCCCCGTATCGTTGCTGTCGGTCGCACAGGTCCGGGAATCGGAGCGTCGCGCGCTCGCGGTGCCGGGTGTCGATGGACTGATGTTGATGCGGCGTGCGGCGCAGGCAGCCTTCGATCGTCTGCGCGAGCAGTGGCCTCTTGCGCGCGGATTCACGGTCCTCTGCGGCGGTGGCAACAACGGCGGCGATGGCTGGATGATGGCGGCTCTGGGGCGCGCGGCGGGTCTCGATGCACGGGTGAGTTGGACGCATCCGCCGCAGGTGCTGCGGGGTGAGGCGTCAGTCGCCGCCGCTGAAGCGCTGGCGGCAGGCGTGCCGGCGACACCGTTCGAGGCCGGACGGGCATTCGCCACCGTGGCGGATCCCTGCGGCGCCGATGTGGCGCCCGCGCTCGATGTCATCGTGGATGCGCTGCTCGGCATCGGGATCGTCGAGCCGGTCCGCGCGCCGATCGCGGCAGCCATCGCGGCGATCAACTCATCGGGACGGCCGGTGTTGGCGCTCGATGTGCCCTCGGGCCTCTGCGCGGATTCAGGGCGTGTGCTCGGCACCGCAGTGCGCGCCGATGTCACCGTGACATTCATCGCCTTGAAGGCCGGGTTGCTGCTCGGAGAAGGTCCCGAGCACGCCGGGCGTGTCTCGTTGGCGACGCTTGAAGTCGCGCCGCTGCCGCCCGAAGAGGCCGCTTGGCAACGGATCGATGTGGCGCGGGTGAGGGCGGCGATCCCGCTCCGTCGGCGCGATGCCCACAAAGGGCTGGGCGGGCGCGTGTGCATCGTCGGGGGTGGTGAAGGCATGGCGGGCGCGGCTCGGCTGGCCGGTGAGGCGGCGCTGCGGGTCGGCGCAGGTCGGGTCACGGTCGCCTGCGCAGCGGCATCGGCTGCTGCCGTCGCGGGTCGTCCCGAACTCATGGTCCACCCGTTGCCGGTCGATCCTGTTGGGGCGGCGGCGCGGCTGGCGGAGTTGCTCGCCGTCGCCGATGTCATCGTCGCCGGGCCCGGTCTCGGGCGAAACCCTTGGGCGTTGGCCTTGCTGACGGTGGTGCGCGAGAGCGGCCGGCCGATGGTGCTCGATGCCGACGCACTCTACTTCCCGCTCACCGAGGTCCCTGCGAACGCGGTCCTCACGCCCCATCCGGGCGAGGCGGCGCGGCTGCTGGGAGGCACGGCGTCCCTCGTTCAGGCAGACCGCCCGGCGGCCCTGCGCGCGCTCCTCGATCGGCACGCGGCGGTGGTGGTGCTCAAAGGGGCAGGCAGTTTGGTGGGGCAGCGGGGTCGTGTGCCCCAGGTCTGCGACCGAGGCCACCCGGTGCTCGCGGCGCCCGGTACCGGTGATGTCCTCGCCGGAGCGATCGGTGGGCTGCTCGCGCAGTCAGGGGATCCGTGGGGTGCCGCGGTGGCCGCGGTCTGGCTACACGCCCGTGCGGGCGAACTGCTCGCCAACGACTCAGGGCGGGGAGTGTTGGCGGGTGAGGTCGCCGCCGCCTTGCCCTGTGCGATGGCCGAGGTCTTAAGCGCATGACGGCAGCCGAGACGCTGTCGATCGTCTCCGACGAGGAGGCCTTCACCGAGGCGATCGGTGCCCTTCTGGCGCAGACGCTGCCGCCCGCGGTGCCGCGGGCCTTGAGCGTGCATCTCTGCGGCGACCTCGGCGCCGGGAAGACCACGCTGGTGCGCGGTTTTTTGCGTGCCTTGGGAGCGACCGGCGCTGTGCGAAGCCCGACCTACGGACTGATGGAGCGCTATGACCTGCCGCCTTGGGCGGTGCTGCATCTCGATCTCTACCGCTTGCGCGACCCGAGCGAAGTGCTCGCGCTCGGCCTGCGAGACCACGATCAACCGAAAAACCTCTGGATGATCGAATGGCCCGAGCGGGGTGGCGTGCAACTGCCCCCGCCCGATCTGCAGATCGAACTCGAGGCTCGGCAGCCGGCACACCGGATCTCGCTGCATGCGCGGACCCCGCAAGGCCTCGCTTGGCTGACGGCCCTCAAGTTGATCCGGCTTTCTTGAGTTGTCGGTCACAGGTCTCTAATTTTGTTGAATTTATTCTGCCAAAGAGCCTACAGTAACGCCCCATGAACTTGCGCACTTCGACCTTGAGCTGGGTAATTGCGCCGTTCGCTGTCTGCGCGCTCCTCATGCGCCCTTCGGCGCTCGACGCCCGCGAATTGCAGACGGTACGTGTGGCCACCGAACAGGGTGTCACCCGGGTGTTCCTCGACCTCAGCGAGGCGGCGCCGCATCGTTTCTTCACGTTGGAAAGTCCGCGTCGGGCGGTGCTCGATCTGGAGCGGGTGACCGGCGTGACCGCAGCGATGCCCGCTGCGCAAGGCAGCGTGGTCGGCGTTCGCACCGGCACGCAGCCGGACAGCGTGTTGCGGGTGGTCGTCGAGTTGCAGCCCGGGTCCCGTGCCACGCTGCAACCCTCGCTGACGCGTGATCCGCGGGGTCAGCGTTTGGTCCTCGAGGTGATCTCAGGTGAAGATCCCGCGCCCGTGGCGGAGGTTTCCGCACCGAAGCCGGTGCCGCTCAAGCCGGTCAGGGCCGCTCATGCGCCCCCATCGACCGGTCGGGTCATCGTCGTCGCCATCGATCCGGGTCACGGCGGCCAGGATCCGGGCGCGATCGGTCCCAGGGGCACCCAAGAAAAAGTCGTCGTGCTCGACATCGCCAAGCAACTGGCCGCACGCATCGACCGCGAACCCGGTATGCGCGCGGTCCTGACCCGTGACGGGGATTTCTTCCTGCCGTTGCGTGAGCGGATGCGCCGCGCGCGCGCCGCGGGGGCACAGTTGTTCGTGTCGGTCCATGCGGATGCCGTCCCCAACCGCGAGGTCACCGGATCCTCGGTCTATGTGCTCTCGGACAAGGGCGCGACCGACGAACAGGCCCGTTGGCTCGCCGATCGCGAGAATGCTGCGGACCTGGCGGGCGGTATCTCGTTGGACGACAAAGATCCTGCGTTGGCCTCGGTCCTCGTCGATCTCACGCAGGGTGCGCAGATCTGGCAGAGCATGACGGCCGCCGAGCGGGTGTTGCGATCGCTCGGACAGGTCAACACGGTGCGCAAGCCGCAGGTCCAGCAGGCCGGCTTCGTGGTCCTCAAAAGTCCCGATATCCCCTCGATGCTGGTGGAGACCGCGTTCATCTCGAGCCCGGTGGATGAGCGCTTGCTCGGCATCCCCGAGCGGCGCACCGCGCTCGCCGAAGCGATCTTCGATGGCGTGCGGCAGTACTTCGTCGACCACCCACCCGATGGTTCGCGCTTCGCGCTCGAACGCGAAGCGGGGCGGACGGTGCTGGCGAACGGCGGTGACGGCTCCGCCGATCCGGGCGGCAAGCCTGCGACGGGCCCGAGCCCGGCCGCTGGCCGTCTGTAGAGCCGGACTGCGCGTGCCCATCAGGCTGCTGCCGAGCGCGCTGGTCGACCAGATCGCCGCCGGTGAGGTCGTCGAACGCCCGGCCTCTTTGGTCAAAGAATTGGTTGAGAACAGCCTCGACGCCGGCGCGCGTCGCATCGAGGTCGATTGCGAAGCGGGCGGCATGTCGTTGGTGCGCGTGCTCGATGACGGCCACGGCATCCCGGAGGATGAGCTTCCGCTCGCGGTGCAGCGGCACGCGACCAGCAAGATCGCGACCGCCCTGGACCTCGCGGCGATCCGCTCGATGGGTTTCCGGGGTGAGGCGCTGCCATCGATCGGTTCGGTCGCCCGACTGCGCATCGCATCGCGTGCGGCCGGCGCGGCGCGCGGCGCCGAGCTGCGGATCGACGGTGGCGAGATGCAGCCGACGGCCCCCTCGGCGCAGCCGCAAGGCACTTTGGTGGAAGTGCGCGACCTTTTCTTCAACCTGCCGGCACGGCGCAAATTCCTGCGCGCCGAATCCACCGAACTCGGGCATATCGCCCGGCTTGTCGAGCGCTTCGCGCTGGCACGCTTCGATGTGGCGTTCCGCCTGCGCCACGGTGGGCGGGTGCTCATCGATGCGCCGCTCGCCGAGACACCGCTGCTGCAGCGGGCACGCATCGCCTCGATCATGGGTGAGGCCTTCATGGACGGTGCGCTGCCGATCGACCGGCAGGCCGGCCGGGTCTCGCTGCGAGGTTGGCTCGGTCAGCCGCAGGCGGCGCGTGCGGCGAGCGACCAGCAGTTCGCCTATGTCAACGGCCGCGCGGTGCGCGATCGACTGCTCGCCAACGCGATCCGGTTGGGCTACCGCGACGTGCTCTACCACGGACGACAGCCGGCCTATCTGTTGCATCTCGATATCGAGCCCGAGTGGGTGGATGTCAACGCCCACCCTCAAAAGCTCGAACTGCGGTTCCGTGACGGTCGGCAGGTGCACGATTTCGTGTTCCGTGCCGTGCACGATGCGCTCGGCGTGGGCGCCGGGGTGGCGGCGCCGACCGCTTCGCCCACGGCGCTCGGCGTAGCGGCGGGCGGTGCGATTGCGGGCGATTCCGGGATCAACCAGCCGGGCGCGTTCGAGTTCGCAACGGCCGCGCCGGGTTTTTGGCCGAGCGCGGGACCGGTCGGCTCGCCTGCAGTCCGCGACGACGCGGGAGCGCCGGCTGCGGCGTTCGCGGCGACCGCGGTGCCGGTGGGGATGGGGGTGAGCGCCGGATCGCTCGGCGTCGCGGTGGCGCAGCTGCACGGCGTCTACATCTTCGCGCAGAGCGAAGCGGGATTGGTGCTGGTCGACGCCCATGCCGCGCACGAGCGCGTGCTCTACGAGCGCATGAAGCGCGGATTCGGCGGCCGTCCGGCGGTGCAGCGCTTGCTCGAGCCGATCGTGATCGAGACGGCGGTCCACGAGACCGAGGCATTCGAGGGTCACGCGGCCGAGTTCGCCGCCGCGGGCTTCGATCTCGGCGTGCTGGCGCCCGGGCGGCTCGCGTTGCGCGCCGTGCCGGCGTTGCTCGCGCAGGCGGATCTCGAACCGCTCGTGCGGCAGGTGCTCGGTGACCTTCGAGAGGAGCGCGGCGAACATCACCTCGAGGCGGCAGCGCATGTCTTGCTCGGCAACATCGCCTGTCGCGCCGCGATCCGCGCCAACCGCAGACTGACCCTGCCCGAGATGAACGCGTTGCTGCGCGACATGGAGACCACCGAACGGGCGGGGCAGTGCAACCACGGCCGGCCGACCTGGACATTGCTGACGCTCGCGCAGCTCGACCAGCTTTTTCTGCGCGGCCGCTGAGCGCACGCAGCCAAGCCCGTGTCTGATCCTGCCCCGGCTGTCGATGCCCTGCTGCTCTGCGGTCCCACCGCGAGCGGCAAGAGCGGGCTCGCGCTCGCGCTCGCGGCGGCGCTCGCACCGAGCCGGCGTGTGGAGATCGTCAGCGTCGATTCGGCACAGGTCTACCGAGGCCTCGACATCGGTTCGGCCAAGCCTTCGGCCGCGGAGCGTGCTGCGGTCCCGCACCACCTGATCGACCTGCGTGACCCCGAACAGACCTACAGCGCCGGGGAGTTCGTCGTCGATGCGCTCGACGCCATCCGTGACATCCGTGGCCGCGGAGGGTTGCCGCTGTTGGTCGGTGGCACCATGTTGTACTTCAACGCCCTGCTGCGAGGCATCGCCGCGTTGCCGAGGGCTGACGCTGCGGTGCGTGCCGAGCTCGATGCACGCGCCGAGGCGCGCGGCTGGCCCGCCTTGCACGCCGAGCTGGCGAAGACCGATCCGGCGGCGGCATCGCGCATCCATCCCAACGATCCACAGCGCATCCAACGCGCGCTCGAGGTGTACCTCGTCAGCGGCCGACCGATCAGCGAGTGGCAGCGGGACACCCGTCCTGCGCACGGCATGGTGTTCGAGCGCTGGGCGCTCGTGCCGACGGACCGTGCGGTGCTGCACGCGCGCATCGCCGAGCGTTTCGCGGTGATGATGCGGGCGGGCTTGCTCGAGGAGGTGCGCGCCCTGCGGTCGCGGTCCGCGCTGTCGGCGGCATCGCCCTCGCTGCGCTCGGTCGGCTATCGGCAGCTTTGGCAGTATCTCGATGGCCCGCAGTCGCCGGAGCTGTTGGCGGCCGCGGTCGAGCGGGCGGTGGCCGCCAGTCGCCAACTCGCCAAGCGTCAGCTGACCTGGATCAACGGCGATCCGGGCTGGAACCGCCTTGACCTCTACACCCCGCAGAACACCGACGCGGCATTGATCGCCCTGCAGACCGGTTGCCGTCGTTTTGGTTAGGGAACTAATGGCGTGGTAGATTTGTCCTGATAACAATAGATCCCACTGCGGAAGTGCCATCCGCGGCGGCATCCAAAAACGACATTCGCCGAGGAGGCACCAAAATGGCCAAAGGGCAGTCCCTGCAGGATCCGTTCCTCAACCAGCTTCGCAAGGAGCGGGTCCCCGTCTCCATCTACCTCGTGAACGGGATCAAACTGCAAGGCCAGATCGACTCCTTCGACCAGTTCGTCGTGCTGCTGCGCAACACCGTCAACCAGATGGTCTACAAACACGCCATCTCGACCATCGTGCCGGCGCGCAATGTGCGGCTGCCGTCGCCCGAAGAGCCCGAGGGCGGCGTCGACCCGGCCATGCCCGATTGATGACCACCCCCCGTGTTTGATCGACCGCGCGGAGGCGGGCGAGCCGTGT
>DBCG01000091.1:8951-9272 GCA_002292945.1 Proteobacteria bacterium UBA964
GGGGGAGCCGTGTTGGTGCGGCTCGGGCTCGGCATGCCGGTCGAGCAAGAAGACCTCGACGAATTCGAGCAGTTGGCCGAGTCCGCCGGCGTCGCGGTGGCGGCCACCGTCACCGGTCGGCGCGACCGTCCCGATCCGCGGTTCTTCGTCGGCAGCGGCAAGGCCGAAGAGATCCGCGTCATCGTCGCGGACACCTGCGCCGAGGTGGTGCTCGTCGACCACGCGCTCTCGCCGAGCCAAGAGCGCAACCTCGAGAAGCTCGTCGGGGTGCGGGTGCTCGACCGCAGCGCCCTGATCCTCGACATCTTCGCGCAGCGCGCC
>DBCG01000076.1:0-233 GCA_002292945.1 Proteobacteria bacterium UBA964
CGGTGAGCGTATCGGCCTGCCTCAGTCCGTCAGCCTCGCCCCAGTACACGATCTGTCCGCCCCGTTCGCCCGGGCCCGGGCCGATGTCGAGCATGCGATCGGCTGCGAACATCACCTGCGGATCGTGCTCGACCACTACCAGCGAATTGCCCGCATCGCGCAGCCGCTTCATGACGCCAATGACCCGGTTCATGTCGCGCGGGTGCAGCCCGATGCTGGGCTCGTCCAGCACG
>DBCG01000076.1:267-17867 GCA_002292945.1 Proteobacteria bacterium UBA964
GAGGTGCCCAGGGCCGTGGTGAGGTTGATGCGCTGAACCTCGCCACCGGAGAGCGTGCGCGATTGCCGATCGAGGGTCAGGTACGACAGACCCACATCCATCAGGTAGCGCAGGCGCGCCCGCACTTCGGTCAGGAGCAGTGCAGTGGCTTCGTCGAGCGGGGCGGGCAATTCGAGGTGTGCGAAGAGTGCGGCCACACGTTCGATCGGCAGCAGCATCACATCGTGCACACACAGCCCGGGCATGGACTGCAGGACTGATGCGTTCCAGTTCACACCCGATGGCATGAAGCGCTGATAGCGCCCGCGATCCTTGCCGTCGGCGAAGGCCAGATCGGCATCGGCCTGCGAGCCGATCCGCCAGAGCAGGGCGTCGGGGCGCAGCCGCGCGCCGTTGCATACGGTGCAGGGCGTGTAGGCACGGTAGCGCGACAGCAGCACGCGGATGTGCATCTTGTAGGCCTTCGACTCCAGCCAGTCGAAAAAGCGCCTGATGCCATACCACTGCTTGTTCCAGTTGCCGGTCCATTCCGGACCGCCCTCGATGACCCATTGCCGGTGCGCTTCGGGCAGGTCTTTCCAGGGAATATCCATGGCCACGCCGTGCAGCCTGGCGTGGCGCGTCAGATCAGCCTGGCACTCCTTGAAGCTCTCGGTTTGCCAGGGCTTGACTGCACCGCCCTGCAGCGTGCGCGTGCCATCGGGAATGACCAACCCCAGATCGATACCGATCACGCGTCCAAAGCCGCGGCAGGTTTCGCACGCACCGATGGGGGAATTGAACGAGAACAGACTGGGGCTGGGGTCGCTGTAGGAGAGCGCGCATTCGGCACACGACAGGGCACTCGAATAGCGCCACAGCTGCGTATCATTGCCGTCGTCGCCCAGCACATGCACCGACAAGCGTCCGGCGCCGCGATGCAACGAGGCCTCGAAGGCTTCGGCTACACGACCTGGGTCTGCCCCTGCAAGCCGCAGGCGATCCTGCGCCACGTTGAGTACCAGCGGACGGTCGCCCTCGGCCGCTTCACGCGAATGCACGCGGGTATAGCCCTGCGCGAGCAGATGTCGCTCGATTTCCTCTTCACTGAAGTTGCCGGGCACCGGGACCGGGAAGCTGATCACCAGTCTGGGGTCGCCTGCCGCATGCGCGCGCTCGGTGACCGATTCGCGGATGCTGGCCACGGTATCGCGTCGCACTGCCACGCCGCAGCGTCGGCAATGCAGCCGCCCTGCACGCGCGAAGAGCAGCTTCAGGTGATCGTTCAACTCGGTCATCGTGCCGACCGTGGAGCGCGACGTGCGCACCGGGTTGGTCTGGTCGATGGCGATGGCGGGCGGGATGCCCTCGATACGATCGACCGCAGGCTTGTCCATGCGGTCCAGGAACTGCCTCGCGTAGGGCGAGAAGGTCTCGACATAACGACGCTGGCCCTCGGCGTAGAGCGTGTCGAAGACCAACGACGATTTCCCAGAGCCGGACACGCCGGTCACGACCACGAGCTCGCCGGTGGGGATATCGAGGTCGAGGTCGCGCAGGTTGTTCTGGCGGGCGCCGCGCAGCACTATCGCGTCGTTCTGGGGGTCGGTCATCGTCAGGGATCCACCCAGCGAGGCGGGAGCCGAACCTTACAACGCCGTCGCCGCCTCGTCATCATGGGTTGTGCTGGAAAGGGGGGGGTCGCGGTTGACGGTGAACCAAGGCCGCGTCTCTGGTCTAATGACGCCGCCATGGAACCCGCCCGCGACATCTCCCGTTACCGCAAGCACTGGGCGTCCCGCTTCGGGACCGCCCCGTTCCTGCCCATGTCGCGCGCCGAGATGGACGCGCTCGGCTGGGACTCCTGCGACATCATCGTCGTCACCGGCGACGCTTATGTCGACCATCCGAGCTTCGGCATGGCGATCGTCGGGCGTCTGCTCGAGGCGCAGGGCTTCCGTGTCGGCATCATCGCGCAGCCGGACTGGCAGAGCGCCGACCCGTTCCGCGTGCTCGGCAAACCGAACCTCTTCTTCGGTATCACCGCGGGCAACATGGACTCGATGGTCAACCGCTATACGAGCGATCGGCGCATCCGCAGCGATGATGCCTACACGCCGGGCGGTGAGGGCGGACTGCGGCCCGACCGCTCGGTGATCGTCTATGCGCAGCGTGCGCGTGAAGCGTACGCCGGCGTACCCATCGTCATCGGCGGCATCGAGGCCAGCCTGCGGCGCATCGCCCACTTCGACTATTGGTCGGAGAAGGTGCGTCGTTCGGTGCTGCTCGATGCCAAGGCTGACCTGCTCGTCTATGGCAACGGTGAGCGGCAGATCGTCGAGATCGCGCACCGCCTCGCGGCGGGCGAGGCCATCGGCGACATCACCGACCTGCGCGGCACCGCGTTCATGCGTCGCGCCATGCCTGAGGGTTGGGTCGAGATCGACTCGACGCACCTCGACGCCCCGGGGCCGATCAACCCACCGATCGATCCCTACGCGATGGACGACAACGGGGGCACCCGTGCGGCGACGGCGGCGTCCGCGGCGGAGGCCTCGGCATCCGCCGAGACAGTGGTGCGCTTCGTCCGTCGTGTGAAGAGCAGCGACCGTTCGCGCAGCGTGATCCGCCTGCCGGCGTTCGAGCAGGTGGTCGATGATCCCGTCATGTACGCGCACGCCTCGCGCATCCTGCACCTCGAGGCCAATCCTGGTAACGCGCGTGCACTGGTCCAGCGCCACGGCAACACCGAGATCTGGCTGAACCCGCCGCCGATCCCGCTCACCACCGCCGAGATGGATTGGGTGTACGAACTGCCTTACTGCCGTCAGCCGCACCCGTTCTATGGCGACGCGGAGATCCCCGCCTACAAGATGATCCGCTTCTCGATCTCCATCCAGCGCGGCTGTTTCGGCGGGTGCACCTTCTGCTCGATCACCGAGCACGAGGGCCGCATCATCCAGAGCCGCTCCGAGGGTTCGGTGCTGCGCGAGATCGAGGTGGTGCGCGACACGGTGCCGGGCTTCACCGGCGTGATCTCCGACCTCGGTGGCCCCACGGCCAACATGTACCGCCTCGCCTGCAAGAGCCGCGCGATCGAGACCGCGTGTCGCAAGCCCTCTTGCGTGTATCCGGGCATCTGTCCCAACCTCGATACCGATCACGCGCCGCTCATCGAGCTCTACCGAAAGGCCCGTGCCTTGCCCGGCATCAAGAAGGTGCTGATCGCGTCGGGGGTGCGCTACGACTTGGCGATCGAGTCGCCGGAGTACGTGAAGGAGCTCGCGCAGCACCATGTCGGTGGGTACCTCAAGATCGCGCCTGAGGCGATCGGCGAGGGGCCGCTCTCCAAGATGATGAAGCCGGGTGTGGGCACCTACGACCGCTTCAAGGAACTTTTCGACCGTTATTCCAAGGAAGCCGGCAAGCAGCAGTACCTGATCCCGTACTTCATCGCCGCGCATCCCGGCACCACCGACGAGGACATGCTCGAGCTCGCGTTGTGGCTCAAGAAGAACGGCTTCCGCGCCGACCAGGTGCAGGCTTTCCTGCCCTCGCCGATGGCAACCGCCACCGCGATGTACCACTCCGGCAAGAACCCGCTGCGGCGCGTCACGCGCGGCAGCGAAGAGGTGGTGATCCCGCGCGGCCTGAAGGTGCGCCGTCTGCACAAGGCGTTCCTGCGCTACCACGACGCCAACAATTGGCCGCTGCTTCGAGAGACCTTGCGGCGGATGGGGCGCGCCGACCTGATCGGTCCCGGCAAACAGCACCTCGTGCCGACTTGGCAGCCCGCTGGCACCGGGCAGACGCCCGAAGGTGCGCGTGCGCGGGGTGATGTCCGCAAGCACGGCGGCGTGAGCGCGGTGCCCGGCCAGTCTCGGCCGCGTCCGTTCCGCACCCAGCACACGGGTCTGCCTGATGCGCGCCGTCCGGGGCCACGCCGAGGAAAGTCATGAGCGAGACCCACGAGTTCCGACCGGGGCTGGAGTTCGACGTCAGCGTCTTGGAATCGTACTTCGCGGTGCATCTGCCGAAGCACGCCGGGCCGTTGCGGGTACGGCAGTTCCCGGGCGGGCAATCCAATCCGACTTATCTCATCGAAACGCCCGCGGGCAGCGTCGTGTTGCGTCGCAAGCCACCCGGCGTGCTGCTGCCCTCGGCTCACGCGGTCGACCGCGAACATCGCGTGCTCGCGGCGCTCGCTCGAGATGGCCGCGTCCCGGTGGCGAGACCGCTCTTGATGTGCGATGACGCTACCGTCATCGGCACGCCGTTCTATGTGATGGAACACCTCAAGGGACGCGTGTTCTGGGATCCGACCCTTCCGGACTTGCCGCGCGAGTCGCGTCGCGCAATCTTCGACGCGATGGGGGCGACGCTCGCCGACCTCCACAACCTCGATCCCGCTGCGATCGGCCTTGCCGATTTCGGTCGCGCCGAGGGTTATGTCGCGCGACAGGTCGCGCGCTGGTCGAAGCAGTACTTCGGCGATGTCGAGGCAGCAGGGCGTTTCGAGTCGATGGAGCGCGTCATCGATTGGCTGCCGCGTCATGCACCGGCATCGGAACCGCCGGCCTCGGTCGTGCACGGGGACTATCGTCTCGACAATCTGATGTTCGCGCCGGATGCGCCGCGCGTGATCGGCGTGCTCGACTGGGAGCTCTCCACCATCGGCAATCCACATGCCGACTTCGCCTATCACCTGATGATGTACCGGATGCCGCCGGTCTCGGTGGGCGCATTGCTCGGACAGGACCTCGATGCGCTGGGGCTGCCCTCGGAAGACGAGTATGTCGCTGCGTATTGCACGCGCCGCGGCCTGCGCGAAGTGCCGGATCTCGGTTACTACATGGCGTTCTGTCTGTTCCGCATGGCCGGCATCCTGCACGGCATCCGAGGCCGCGTGCAGCGCGGCACAGCAGTGAGCCCGCAGGCGAAGCGCTATGCCGCGGCGGTCGAGACCGTGGCGGATCTTGCCTGGAAGCAGGCGGAGTCGACAGGCCTGCGCTAGCGCGCGCGACGATGCGTCAGGGCGCTGGTGTCACCGGTGGCGTGAACACCATCGTCGACGCTGGCCGCGCCTGCCGCAGCCGCGCGGCGACCTGCTCGGTCCGCTCCATCGCACGCAGCGCGTTCTCGCCGGCGAGCTGTCGCAGTTCCGCGTCCGACCAGCCGCGACGGATCAGCTCCGCGAACAGCTTCGGATAGGTCGACACGTCGTCGAGACCTTCCGGCCAAGCGTCGTTGCCATCGAAGTCGCCGCCGATACCGACATGGTCGATGCCTGCCACGCGCCGGATGTGTTCGATGTGGTCGGCCACCATGCCGATGGTGGTGCGCGGGCGCGGCATCGCGGCGCGGCCTTCGTCCATGATCCGCTGCGCCTCTTCGGGCGTCGCGGCCGCTGCAGCGCGTGCACGCAATGCGGCCATGTAGGGCTGGGTCACGCGACCGACTTCGCAGTTGATGAAGCCGGCCACGAAGGTGACCATCACCACGCCGCCGTTCCGCGGCAGCTCGCGCAGGATGTCGTCCGGGACATTGCGCGGCACATCACAGACGCCGCGTGCCGAGGAGTGCGAGAAGATCACCGGTGCCTCGGTGATGCGCAGCGTGTCCGCCATCGTGGAGGGCGCGGCGTGCGAGAGATCGATCAGCATGCCGAGCCGGTTCATCTCGCGCACGACCTCCTCGCCGAAGGGTGTGAGGCCGTCATGCCGCGCGGGCACCATCGCTGCGGCGTCGGCCCAATCGGTGTGCGCGTTGTGTGTGAGCGCCATGTAGCGTACGCCGAGATCGTAGTAGGCGCGCAGCGCGCCGAGCGAGTTCTCGAGACCGTAGCCGCCCTCCATGCCGAGCATCGAGGCGATCCTGCCGGCACGGTGGGCCGCCCGGATCTCCGCCACGGTGGTCGCGAAGCGGAAGGTGTCGGGGTAGCGAGCGATGATGCGGCGCGCGATCTCGATCTGCTCGAGCTGCGGTCGCGCGAACGGGCCACGCCCTTCGCCCGGGATGTAGACCGACCAGAACTGTGCGCCGAGGCCGCCGGCACGCAGCCGTGCGAGGTCGGTGTCACCGGATGTGGGCTTGCGCAGATCGTAGGCGACGATGTCGCCGGGCGCGTCCTTGAAGCCGCGGATCGCGTAGGGCAGATCGTTGTGGCCATCGACGAGGATGGTCGAGCGCAGCAGCTTACGTGCGTGCTGCAGTGCGACGTCCTCGGCGGTGCCCTTCGGGGCGGTGGTGCAGCCTGCGAGCATCAGCGCGAGCACGATGCCGCCGAGACCGAGCTTCAGGCTGCCGCGACCGCCGCCGCCCATGCCGCCACCCCCGGCGCGCTGTCCACGGGCATCTTCCACATTGCTGCTGCGGCGCATTTTGTCGAGACGCATGTCAAGTTCCCTCGTTGGGTGGTCTGCAGGCGCAGGGCCGCGGGGGCTGATGCTCCCAACCGGTCTACGCCACACAATGCACATCATACGATGCACAGGATGCCCGGCCATGGGAGAGCGCTCCAGTTTCGACCCTTTGAATCAGGCTCGCGGACCCGGTCGATTGAATACAATCCGCTGACCTCATCTCCTGTCATCGCCATGCCCCCGCCGAGACCCGTGCTGCCCACCCTACCGATCCTCGAGGCGCTGCCTGCGCTCCGGGCGGCGCTGGCTGCGGGTCCGGCGGCGGTGCTCGAGGCCCCGCCGGGCGCCGGCAAGAGCACCGTGGTCCCGCTCGCCTTGCTCGATGAGCCGTGGGTGCGCGGTCGCAAGATCCTGATGCTCGAGCCGCGCCGGCTGGCTGCGCGTGCGGTGGCGCAGCGCATGGCCGCGACGCTGGGGGAGGTGGTGGGCGCGACGGTCGGCCATCGCATGCGGCTCGACACACGGGTCGGCCCGCACACCCGCATCGAGGTGGTCACCGAGGGCGTGCTTACGCGCATGCTGCAATCCGACCCGGCGCTCGAGGGCGTGGCGGCCGTGCTCTTCGATGAGTTCCACGAGCGCAGTTTGCAGGCCGACACGGGACTCGCGCTGTGCCTCGATGCGCGTGCCACGCTCGACACCGATCTGCGGATCGTCGTGATGTCGGCAACGCTCGACGGCGCAGCGGTGTCCGCGCTGCTCTCGCGCGCGACGGGTGCAGAGGTGCCCGTGGTCACGGCAGCGGGTCGTCTATATCCCGTGGCGGTGCGATACCTCGGCCGGGCGATGCCGATCTTGCCGGGCGGTGACGAATCGCCCGAGCGGCTGCTTGCACTCGCCGTTCAACGCGCGCTGCGCGAGTGCGCGGGCGACGTGCTCGCCTTCTTGCCGGGCGCGGGCGAGATCCGTCGTACGCTCGCGATGCTCGGGGGCATGCCCGAGGTCGATGACTCGGTCGTGCTGCTGCCTTTATACGGCGAATTGGCCCCCGCCGAGCAGGCGCGTGCCTTGGAGCCGGATCCTGCCGGGCGCCGCCGTGTGGTCCTCGCCACCAACATCGCCGAGACCAGTCTCACGCTGCCTGGTGTGCGCGCGGTCGTCGATTCGGGACTGGTACGCCGCGCGGCGTTCGATCCGGTGACCGGCATGAGCCGCCTGGAGACCCGGCGAATCTCGCGCGCCGCCGCCGACCAGCGCGCGGGCCGCGCAGGCCGCGTCGCCGAGGGCACCTGCTACCGGTTGTGGAGCGAAGGCGCGCAGCGCAGCCTCGCGGCGCAGACGCCGCCCGAGATCATCGAGGCCGACCTCGCGCCGCTCGCGCTCGATCTTGCGGAGTGGGGCACCGATGAGGCCGCGGCCTTGCCCTGGCTGGATGCCCCGCCCGCGCCGATGCTCGACAGTGCGCGAGACCTGTTGGGTCGGCTCGGTGCATTGGACGATGCGCAGCGCATCACCGCCCACGGTCGTTCGCTCGCGCGCTTGCCGGCGCACCCGCGGCTCGCGCACCTGCTGCTCGAGGCGCAGCGTCGCGGTGAGTCGCGGCTCGGTGCGCAACTCGCCGCCGTGCTCGGCGAGCGCGATCTGCTGCGAGGCCGGCCCGGCGATGCGCGTGATGCCGATGTGCTGGCTCGTCTCGATCTCGTGCTCGGTCGGGGCCGTGGCGGTGGCGCTGCCGGTGGCGTCGACCCGGGCGCAGTGGCGCGCGTGCGCCGCAACGCCGAGCTCTTCGAGCGGCGTCTGGCCGAGCCCCGTCGCGCGGATGACCGGGCGATCGATCCACGCGCACCGATCGGCGCCGCAGGTCTGTTGGCCTGTGCCTATCCGGATCGCATCGGGCGCCGCCGTTCCGGCGACGCGCCGCGCTTCCTGCTGGCGAACGGCCGCGGCGCGGCGTTTGCGCATGTCGACCGGCTCGGCCGCAGCGAGTTCATCGTCGCACTCGACCTCGACGATCGTGATCGCGAGGCGCGCATCCTGCTCGCAGCGTCGCTGGATCGCGGGACGCTGGAAGCGGCGGCCGACGGACGCCTGCGGCGCGCGGTCGAGGTCGTATGGTCGTCCCAGGACGAGGCTGTGGTGGCGCGCGAGGTCGAACGGATCGACGGCCTCGTCGTCGGCGATAAGCCGCTGCCGCGCGTGCCACCCGAGGCTGCGCGCGCGGCGATGCTGGAGGGTCTGCGACAGCTCGGACTCGACGCGCTGCCCTGGGCCGATGAGGCTCGCGCGTTCTGCGCGCGTATCGAACTCGCGCGCCGCAGCGCCCTGCCGGGCACCGGAGATTGGCCGGACTTCGCGGCGGCCGTCCTCGCTGCAGACTACGACTGGCTCGAACCCTGGCTCGAGGGGGTCACGCGGCGCAGCCACCTCGCACGCTTGCCCGTGCTGGACGCGCTGCGGCTGCGGCTCGGCGCCGAGCGTTGTCGCAGACTCGATGACTGGCTGCCGTCGAGCCTCACCGTGCCCACCGGTTCGCGGATCCGGATCGACTATCTCGACGACCTCGCGCCTTGCGCATCGATGCGCATGCAGGAGGTGTTCGGCATGGCGACCACGCCGCGGCTCGCGGATGGGCGCTTACCCGTGACCTTCAAGCTGCTGTCGCCTGCACAGCGACCGCTGCAGGTGACCGCCGATCTGGCGAGCTTCTGGCGCAACGCCTATGTCGAGGTACGCAAGGACATGCGCGGGCGGTATCCTCGCCACCACTGGCCCGAGGATCCGCTGCAGGCCGAGCCGGTGCGCGGCATCCGCCGGCGGAACTGAATGGCGTACCGATCGGAGGGACAGATGATGATGACGGTTCGTGTCAGGGCCTGGATGATCGGCGTCGCGCTCTGGTTCGCCGCCGCGACCGTGCCTGTGAGCGCGCTCGAGACCGCCGCCGCGACCGATCGCATCGTCGCTCGCGAGACCTGTCCGGCACGGGACCCGGATTACGCCGACTACCGTTCGCGCCAGATGGCGAACTATCGCCAAGAAGCGAAGGCCGCGAAGTCGCAGGGGCTCGCGATGAGTCCGCCGACGGTCGCAGAGACCTCGATCCTCTCGGAAGCCGAATACCTCGCCCGTGGCGCCCCTGGTATCACCTGCGAGCGCATCACTTATCTCAGCGATGGGCTGAAGGTGGTCGGTTATCTTTGGCGACCTGCCGCAGCGCGCGACGGCGACCGTTTGCCGCTGCTCGTCTTCCACCGCGGCGGTGCACTTGAAGACTCGAAGCTCAGGCCTAACACCCAGTTCGGATTCGACCGCTTCGTGCGCGCAGGGTATGTCGTCATCGGTACGCAGTACCGGGGCAACGATGGTGGCGAAGGTCGGGAGGAGTTCGGGGGCGCCGATGTGCGCGATGTGCTCGCCGTGACGCGCATCGGGCAAGCGCTGCCCTATGTCGATCCGCGGCGGGTGTTCGCGCTCGGCTATTCGCGCGGTGGCATGATGGCGCTGCTCGCGGCGCGGGCAGGCGCGCCGCACCTCGCGATCGCCACAGTGGGCGCGCCCACCGACCTGCGCAGCGCACGCGCGGCGGCGGACACCGGTAGCCTCGCGACGGCGCGTCGCCTGATCCCCGGCTTCGACGCCGACCCTGATGGTGCGTTGAGCGCGCGCTCGGCGATGGCTTGGGCCGAGGAGCTGCGTGCGCCGGTGCTCATCCTGCACGGTGGCGCCGACCCCATCGTCTCCGCTGCCGCACACGCGCTGCCGTTCGCGGCCCGCCTGCGCGAGCTTGGCAAGGTCCATGACCTCGTGGTGTTCGAGGGTGACACCCACGGTCTGCAGATCAGCGGTCGTGAGCGCGACGAGCGCATCCTCGAGTGGTTCCGGCGCTTCGACGCCGTGCTGCCGTCCCCCTAAGGACGCGCGGAGAACGGCGCGCCGCTGCGTCCATGCAGCGACGCCTGCAGTTCGGCGACGATGGAGAGCGCGATCGCCTCGGGCGAGGCGCCCCCGAGATCGAGGCCCACGGGCGCACGCAGCCGCGGTCGCAGCCGCTCGGCGAGCGGTCCGAGCTCCGTGTACAACCGTTCGCGCCGTGCAGCCGGACCGAGCAGACCGACATATGGGATGTCGCTGACGGCGAGCGCGGCGAGGTAGCGGCCATCCGCGACCAGGTTGTGGCTCATCACCACCGCTGCGTCGAACCCGTCGAGGGCGACGACGGCGCCTGGGTCAGCAGCATCGACCGTGGCGACTCGGATCGCGTCTTGGAAGCGTGCGGCCTCGACATAGGCCGGTCGGTGATCCACCACGGTCACCTGCCAACCGACCTGCGACGCCATCCGTACGACCGGCTCCGCATCGGGGCCCGCGCCGCAGAGCAGCAGCGCGGGGACGCGTGTGGCAGCGACCGCGAACGAGCCGTCGCGCAGTGTCGCGCGGCCAGGTGGCAGCACACTGCTCGGCGAGCTGCTGTCGGCATCGCCGCCGAGCGCGCTGCCCATCGACAGTGCGCCATCGCCGTTCGAGAGGTCGATCTCGAGCAGCGCCGGTTCGCGGCGTATCGCGGCCGACAGCCATCCGCGCAGCAGCGTCAGGGAACTCCCCGTATCGAGGCGCCAGAGCAGGATCCGCATCGCGCCCTCGCAGCCGAGGCCGAGCCCCCATACCGGGTCATCGGAGCCGCGACCATCGTAACGGCGTTCGACGATGCGATCGTCACCGGCCAACAACCGCTGTGCGTGTTCGTGGAGGTCGCCTTCCAGGCAGCCGCCGCTCAGCAGGCCGCAGCGTGCGCCGTTCGAGGACAGCAACATCAATGCGCCCGGCTTGCGGTAGGTGGAGCCCTCCGTGGCGATGACGAATGCCGCGACGAGCCGGTGTCCGGCCGCCGTCTCGCGATCGAGGAACTCCAGCATCGCGGGCGCTGCAGCCGCCGTCAGAGCGGCGCACCGTCCTCGCGGCTCACTGCGATGACCGCCGAGCGTGCGGGCAAGCCGCCGCCGTCCGGCCAATGGCTCACAGGCGCGTCCACCGTGCCGCCTTCGCCGGGGTGTTGGATGCTGAGGAACAGCGTCTTGCCGTCGGGCGTGAACTCGCAGCCGCAGACCTCGGCGCCGACGGGTGCACTCAGCACTTGCGTGAGTCGTCCTCGATCCGGTCCGATCGTCGGCACCACGAAGCAGCCGTTGTTGCCGATCAGCCGGGTATCCGCATCGGTCACCACCCACAGGCGACCCGAGGGGTCGAAGCCGAGATTGTCCGGACACGCGATCGGGCTCACAGCACCGCGGTCGGCATACCCCGCGAAATAGACATCCTCGCGGGCAAGCTGTCCGGCGGCGAGATCCTCAGCGCGGGTCAGGAAGCGTGCCGCGCCATCACGCGGATCGCCAGCGAGCAGGAACACGTTCCATGCGAACCGCAGACTGGACGCGTCGTCGCCGTCTTCGATGAGTTCGACGATGTGGCCGAAGTCGTTCTTGGGCCGTGGATTCGCGGCGTTCGGGCCGAGGTCGATGTTGCGGCCCATGAAATCGCGGCGCTCAGGTGCGCGCGAGTCGTTCTTGGTGAGCGCCATGTAGACGCGTCCCGTCACCGGACTCGGTTCGACATCTTCTGGGCGGTCCATGGGCGTGGCGCCGAGCAGGTCTGCGGCCTCGCGGCAGCGGATCACGACCTCTGCTTGGCTCGCAAAGCCGGCGGCGCTGTTCAATGGGCCGCGCTCGTCGTGCACCAGCGGCAGCCACTCGCCGCGTCCGTCGGCGTCGAAGCGCGCGACATGGAGCGTGCCGTGATCGAGGAGGTCGCGGTTGGCGGCGCGGTCCTTCGGGTCGAAGCGGTCGCGGCTGACGAACTTGTAGACATACTCGAACTTGGCGTCATCGCCCATGTAGGCGGCCACCCGACCGTCCTTCGTGAGGATGGTATTCGCCCCTTCGTGGCAGAAGCGGCCGAGCGCGGTGCGCTTTCGCGGTGCCATCGTCGGGTCCTGCGGGTCGATCTCGACGATCCAGCCGTGTCGAAGCGCCTCGCGCGGTTCGCGACGGACATCGAAGCGCGGATCGACGGTGTCCCAGCCGTAGGCGGAGCGTTCACGAAGCGGCCAGCGGCGATGCGCGCGCGTCGTCGCTTCGTCGGCGTCTGCGCTGCCCGCCCAGGTCCGTGCACCGCCGAAATAATCCTGGATGTTCTCCTCGGCGGTGAGGTAGGTGCCCCAGGGCGTCTTGCCGCCCGCGCAGTTGGCGAAAGTGCCGAGCACCCGCGTTCCGGTGGGGTCGGCACTGGTCCGCAGCAGCGCCGCGCCGCGCGCGGGGCCGGAGATCTCCATCGGGGTGTTGGCCGTGATACGCCGCGTCGCAGATGCGCCGCGTACGACGCGCCAGCCGCGCATTCCGCGGCGCACCTCGAGCACGCTCACGCCATGCGCAGCCTGCATCCAGGCGACCGTCTGCGGCCGTGCCGCGATCATCGCGGCGACCTGTCGTGCTTGATCCGACTCGGATCCGGACAGACCTGCGAAGACCAGTTCGTCCACGTACTCGTGGTTCACGCAGAGCAGGCCGGCATCGCGCCGCCCGCGCATCGGGAAGAAGGCCAACGCGTCGTTGTTGGTGCCGAATCTTCGTTCCTGCCGCGTCGCTGCGTCGCGATCCAGCCACTCGAGCGTGCGCAGATCGCGGGTGGTGAGACCCGGATCGCCTTCGAACAGCGGGTCGCCGAAGCCGACGACCACCTGTGACCTCAGCCCTGGCGACAAGCGCAGCGTGTCTTCCAGTGATGGCGCGAGGGCCGCGTAGGACTTGGCCTTCGCGCTATGCGTGGTCTGCGCACCCGCGCCGAGGGCGGGCAAGGCCCCGGTCGCTGCCGCGGCACCGGAGGCGGCGAGGAACCCGCGCCGCGACAATCGTTGCTCGAGGAGTGCGCCGAAATAGACGGCTTTACGGGTCATCGGATCGTCCTCGTCCAGTGGAACTGGCAGCTTAGCGGTGTGTGGCAGCGGTCGGTGTGAAGATCATGTGGCAGGTGAGTCGTTCACTGGCATGCCTTCGAGCACGGTCACGAAGAAGCGGCCCTTGCCTTCACGCAATCTCTTCGCCGCCTCATATTCCGCCGACTTCCAGAAACCCCAAGCGGCTTCCTTGGAAGGGAACCGCGCGATCAGGATGCTCTCGCCGCGAGGGTCGCCCTCGGCGATCTCGACCTTGGGGGCTGGGGTGACCGTCAGGTAGTGTCCGCCGTACTTGCGGTAGATCGGCGGTAGCGCAGCGCTGTAGGCCTTGAAGCCTTCCAGGTCGGTGATCTTGCCCTGCACCAGCAGATAAGCGGGTGGACCGCCTGCGGTCGCAACGCCCCCGGGCGTGTCGTTCATCCGATGAGTCCTTCCGCGCGCATCGCGGCCTGTACGGACGGGCGATGCGCGATGCGCTGGTGGTAGGCCTGTAGCGTCGGCCACTGCGCAAGATCGAGGCCGCCGTAGCGGCACCAGCCGAGCACGGTGAACAGATAGGCATCGGCGACCGTGAAGCCACCGCCGAGCAGATGCTCGCGACCCTCGAGCGACTGTGTCAGAAAGTCGAAGCGCTTGCCGAGGTTGGCGCGCGTGGCGGCCTTCTGCTCATCGGTCACGCCCGGGGTGAAGAAGGGGCTGAAATTCTTGTGCACTTCGGAGTTGATGTAACCCAGCCACTCGTGCAGCCGGTAGCGTGCGAGCGTGCCATGGGCGGGCGCGAGGTCGCTATCGGGCTTGAGATCCCCGACATACGGGAGGATGGCCGTGCCTTCCGTCAAAACCTCCCCGCCATCGAGGCGCAGCGCCGGCACGTAATTCTTGGGTGTGACCTTTGCGTACTCTTCGCTACCCGCGGTCTTCTGGCCGCGGCCCTCGACCTTGACCGCTTCGAACGGTAGCCCGGTCTCGAGGAGTGCGATGTGGACGGCGAGCGAGCAGGCACCGGGGGAGTAGTAGAGCTTCATGGCAGGAGTCCTTGCAGGGTCGTGGAGGGGGGTGGGCGGTGGAAGAAGGGGCTCAGCGAGACGGGATTTTAGCAACGCGGATGAGTTCATAGGCGCAAAGGGCGACCGTGGTCGCGAGATTCAGCGACTCGACGACCGGGCCTGAGGTGCCACCTCGGCTGTCCTGCGGGCCGTCCCCGGCGATGGAGAACACCGCATCGCCCGCGAGCGCGAGCATCTCCTCCGAGGCGCCGCGCCCTTCGTTGCCGAACATCAGGCAATCGGTTGCCACGAGTCCTCGGGCGGTGTCTCCCTCCGCGGTGATCGACCGGCCGCCGATGTCCATCAGCGCGATCCTCGCGTAGCGTCGACGCAAGGTCTCGAGCGTGACCTCGGTCTCGAACGGCAGTCCGAAGACGGCGCCCATGCTGGCGCGGACCACCTTGGGGTTGTACGGGTCCACGCTGTCGGGCGACAGCAGGCATCGGAAGCCGCCGAACCAGGCGAGCGAGCGAAGGATGGTCCCGAGGTTCCCCGGGTCTTGGATCTCATGCAGGTAGATCGCACGCTCGCTCGGGGTGGGCGATGGCGCAGGCAGGATCGGCACGACGGCCATGACACCCTGTGGTGAACGCGTATCGCTCAACTGGCTCATCTGACGCGCGCTGAGCGTTTCCCTCGGTAGGTGCATGGGGAATCCGACCGGCAGCCCCGCAGCGAGATACTCGTGGCTGACGAGGATGCGTGAGGTCACAAGCGCCGGCCGGCGTGCGAGCGCCTTGCCGAGCTCCAACACCAGATGCTCACCCTCGGCGAGGTAGAAGCCGAGCGCTTGCCGCTGCGCCTTGTCCTTCAATGTCCTGAGTTCGTCGAAGGTCATGCGCAATCCTGCCGTGTCGAGACGCCGTTGATGCTGCGCGCCACCGCCTCCGCGAGCTTGATACCGTCGACGCCTGCCGACAGGATCCCGCCTGCGTAGCCTGCGCCTTCGCCGCCGGGGAAGAGCCCGCGGAGGTTGAGGCTCTGCAGCGTGTCGACATCGCGCGTGATGCGCAGCGGCGAGGAGGTGCGTGTCTCGATGCCGGTGAGCAACGCATCATCGCGGTCGAATCCGCGGATCTGGCGACCGAACACCGGCAGCGCTTCACGCATCGCTGCGATGGCGTCGGCCGGTAGCAGCGGCGCGAGGTCCGTGAGCCGGATGCCGGGCTTGTAGGAGGGCTGTACCTCGCCGAGCGCGGTCGACGCACGGCCTGCGACGAAATCGCCCACCAGTTGCGCGGGGGCCGAATAGTCGCCGCCACCCATCTCGAAGGCGAGGCTCTCGAGACGCTCCTGCAGCGCGAGGCCGGCGAGCGGCCCGCCCGGGAAGTCTTTCTCCGGGTCGATACCGACGACGATGCCCGCGTTGGCGTTGCGCTCGTTGCGCGAATACTGGCTCATGCCGTTCGTGACCACGCGCTGTGGCTCGGAGGTCGCGGCGACGACCGTCCCGCCCGGGCACATGCAGAAGCTGTAGACCGAGCGGCCGTTGGCGGCGTGATGCACGAGTTTGTAGTCTGCGGCACCGATGGCCGGGTGACCGGCGAAGCGCCCGAGCCGCGCGCGGTCGATGAGCGACTGCGGATGCTCGATGCGAAAGCCGATGGCGAAGGGCTTGGCTTCCATGAACACCTTACGCTGCTCGAGCATGCGGAAGGTGTCGCGCGAACTGTGGCCGAGTGCGAGTACCACATGGCGCGAGGCGATGGTCGTCCCGTCCGCGAGCTGTACGCCGCGGACCTCTTTCACGTCGTCGCGCTCGTCGATCAGCAGATCGACGACCTTGTGCTCGAACCGCACCTCACCGCCGAGGGCGATGATCTCCTCTCGCATGCGTGCGACCACGCCGGTCAGGCGGAAGGTGCCGATGTGCGGCTTGTTGACATACATGATCTCGGGCGGCGCGCCCGCCCGCACGAACTCACGCATCACTTGCCGGCCGAGATGCCGCGGGTCCTTGATCTGGCTGTAGAGCTTGCCGTCGGAGAAGAGCCCCGCGCCACCCTCGCCGAACTGCACGTTCGACTCCGGGGTCAGCGAGCGCTTGCGCCATAGCCCCCACGTGTCTTGGGTGCGGCGACGGACATCGCGGCCGCGCTCGAGCACGATGGGTCGATAGCCCTGCTGCGCGAGCACCAGCGCCGCGAAGAGCCCGCAGGGCCCGAACCCGACCACAAGCGGCTGCTCGATGGACGCTGCGGGCGCCGTCGGCGGAGGGTGGAACGCCGTGTCGGGCGCCGCCATCACGTGACGGTCGTCACGATGCGCCGCGAGCACGCGCGCCTCGTCGCGCACCGTGGCATCGACGATATAAACGAAGGCGATCTCACGGTCCTTGCGCCGCGCATCGTGGCTGCGCTTGAAGACGGTGAAGTCCAGGAGGTCCGGCTCGCGCAGCGCCAGCCGCTTGAGGACGGCACGGCGCAGGGCGTCCTGGGTGCGCGCCTCGGCGGGGTCGCCCCAGGGGAGCGTCAGTTCGGTGATGCGGATCATGGTCCGTTTCCTGGTCGGTGGTCCCGACAGAGGCCTCGAATCGCGCTAGTCTATCCTCATCATGGCCCGATCCAAGAGCAGCGGTAGCTGGTTGCGCCGCCACGTCACCGATCCCTTCGTCAAACAGGCCCAGATCGACGGCTACCGATCGCGCTCCGCCTATAAGCTGATCGAGCTCGACGAGAGGGACCGCCTGATACGCCCCGGGATGCGGGTGCTGGACCTCGGTTCCGCCCCGGGGGGGTGGTCGCAGGTCGCCGCCAAGGCGGTCGGCGCCAAGGGTCGGGTGCTGGCGACCGATATCCTGCCCATGGACCCGATCCGCAACGTCGATTTCCTCCAAGGCGACTTCACCACCGATACCGTGGTCGAGCAGATCAAGGCGTGGCTCGGGGACGGCAAGTTCGACCTGATCGTCTCCGACATCGCGCCGAACCTCAGCGGCATCGACTCCGCCGACCAGGCCCGTTCCATGCATTTCCTCGACTTGGCGCTCGATACCGTACGCCTGATGCTCAAGCCCGGCGCCCACTTCGTCGCCAAGATGTTCCAGGGGCAGGGGTCGGACGAATACGTGAAGGATCTGCGCAAGCACTTCGGCAAGGTGTCCATCCGCAAGCCCAAGGCCTCACGGCCCGAGTCGCGCGAGGTTTACATCGTGGCAAAGGAGTTCAAGGGCTGAGCGGCGCGTTAAACTAGCGACCGACGGCAGGCGATCATCTGCGACGGGCCCGTAGCACAGCGGTTAGTGCAGGGGACTCATAATCCCTTGGT
>DBCG01000131.1 GCA_002292945.1 Proteobacteria bacterium UBA964
GACGATGCCGCCGCCGATGACGACGGCCTTATATTGGGACTTCATCACCCTTAAGGTATCAGACGCCATGACGAACCCCTCGTCGGCCGTCACGACCGGCAGTTCGCCCAGGGGCCGCCGGTATATCGCCTCCCGCAATGCATTCTGCAAACTATCTACTGACCGGGCCCGATGCACTTATGTAAAAGTCATGCAAAAGCGCCTGACAACAGGGGCGAGTGACAACTTTCGGGGTCGAGTAGGGAGTACGGGTGGAACGGTCGCCGCGACAGGTAGCCCGCACTGTTTGGACGATGCAGGGTGCCCTTTTTCCTAAGGGTCTGCCGCTCCCTCTCGGGTCGGGCACCGCGCGCCCCCCCGTACCCGCCGTGAGTCGTTAAAGGCGTGCCTCCGACGATGTCCGACAAAGTCCGCATCGCCGTCGTCGGCGCAGGTCCCGGCGGTCTGAGCGCCGCCGCCCGCGCGGCGGAACTCGGCCTTTCGCATGTGCTGCTCGAGCAGAGCCCGGCACACGCCAACACGATCCAGCGCTACCAGAAGGGTAAGCATGTGATGGCCGAGCCCAATGTGCTGCCGCTGCGCAGCCCATTGCCGTTCGCGGCTGGCGTCCGCGAGCACATCCTCGGCGAGTGGGGGGCGGGGCTGGAGCGGCTCGGGGTCGCGATGCGTTGCGGTTCCGAGGTCACCGCGATCACGGGTGCCCAAGGCGATTTCCACCTCACGCTCAAGGGTGGCGGCGAGGTGCTCGCCGAGAACGTGGTGTTCGCCATCGGCCTGCAGGGCAATCCGCGCCAGCTCGGCGTGCCGGGCGATGACCTGCCCTGCGTCCAGTACACGCTCGACGATCCGGACGAATACCGCGACGAGACCATCGTGGTCGTCGGCGCCGGCGATGCCGCGATCGAGAACGCGCTCGGGCTTGCGCGTCGCAACAAGGTCTTCATCGTCAACCGCGCCGACGAGTTCGTCCGCATCAAGGAGGGCAACCTCTCCGCGGTCCTCAAGGCGATCGACGACGGTACGCTCGGCTGCTTCTACCATTCGCAGTGCACCTCGCTCGCGGCGACGCCGGGGCAGGAGAAGCCCTATGCGCTGACGCTCGCCACCGCACAAGGCGAGACCGTGGTGCCCTGCCACCGCATCATCGCGCGCATCGGCGCGATTCCGCCGCGCAAGTTCGTCGAGGCCTGCGGCATCCGGTTCTCCGGCACCGATGCGGCGGCGCTGCCGGAGCTCTCGCCCCAGTACGAGTCGAGCGTCCCCGGCCTCTATGTCATCGGCGCGCTCGGCGGCTATCCGCTCATCAAGCAGGCCATGAACCAAGGTTGGGAGGTGGTCGGCTACATCGAGGGCCACGCGGTCGAGCCCGCCGATGAACCGTTGCTCGTCGCCAAGTTCAAGGATCTGCCGACGCGGCCGAGTGCGGCCGATCACCTGGCCTACATGCAGCAGCGCATCCCGCTGTTCTCGGATGTCAATCCGCTGATGTTCCGCGAGCTGATGCTGGGCAGCACGGTGCATCGGCCGAAGTCCGGCGAGGTCGTCTTCCGCCGCAACGACTACACCAACTCCTTCTATACCATCCTCGAGGGCGAGGTGGAGATCGAGGTCGGCGAGGAGGGCGCGACGCGGCGCATCGCACTCGGCACCGGCCAGTTCTTCGGTGAGGGCAGCCTACTCTCCGGTCGCCGCCGTTCGGCCACCGTGTATGCCGGTCGTGATTGCGTGCTCGTCGAGTCGCCGCGCCGCGACATCATGAAGCTCATGAACTCGGTTGAAGCGGTGCGTGCCGTGGTCGATCGCCTGTTCGTGGTGCGGGCCATACAGAGTGGTTTCGCGCCGGGGGTGCCGCTGTCGGTGCTCGAGCCGATCGCTGCGCGCGCCAAGCTCAACCGCTACAAGAGCGACGAGCCGCTGTTCGCGGAGGGCGATGAAGGCGATACGCTGCACCTGATCCGCCGCGGGTCGGTCGCGGTATCGCGTCAGATCGGCAACCGCGAAGTCGTGATCTCCTATGTCGCTGCGGGCAACTATGTCGGTGAGATGGGCCTGCTCGGTCGGACGCGCCGCAACGCGACGGTTCGCGCTGCCGTGCCCACCGAGACGGTGAGCCTCGACGCCGAGTCGTTCGCCGAGCTGATGGCGCGCAATCCGGCACTGCGCGGCGAGATCGAGACGGTGATGCGCAAGCGTCTCGTCGCCAATCAGGCGACGCCGACCGACGGATCCGGCGATCTCATCTCGTTCCTGATGCGCCAAGGCCTCGGCGAGGCGACCGATGTCCTGCTGATCGACGAATCGTTGTGCGTCGGCTGCGACAACTGCGAGAAGGCCTGCGCTGCGACCCACGGCGGCACCTCGCGGCTCGACCGCGCAGCCGGACCGACCTTCGCCAATGTACATGTCCCGACTTCCTGTCGGCATTGCGAGAACCCGCACTGCATGAAGGATTGTCCGCCGGACGCGATCCGTCGCACGCCGAACGGTGAGGTTTATATCCGCGACAACTGCATCGGTTGCGGCAACTGCGAGCGCAACTGTCCGTATGGGGTGATCCACATGGCCGGCCCCGCGCCGGCGCAGCCGAGCCTCTTGTCCTGGCTGCTGTTCGGTCGCGAAGCCGAAGCAGCCGAGGCGTATGTGCCCGGTGCCCCGAAAGCGCCGAAAAAAGCCGTCAAGTGCGACATGTGCAAGGACCAGTCAGGCGGCCCGGCTTGCGTACGCGCCTGTCCGACCGGCGCCGCGCTGCGCGTCAGCCCGGCAGGCTTCATCGAGTTCGTCAACGCGTCGGCGGCGGAGCGCTGACGATGCATCAGTCGTTCCTCGACCATGCCGGACGCCGCTACCTGAAGGTCGCGCTGGCGCTGTGCGCGGTCTCGATCGCGCTCTATGCCTGGCACGATCCGCGCTCGCCGCCCAACGGCGGCACCTGGCTCGGGTACACCTTGGGCGGTATCGGCGCGGCGCTGATCCTGTGGCTGTCCGCGCTCGGCGTCCGCAAGCGCAGCTATTCCTCGGCGCTCGGTACGGTGCGGGGCTGGGTGAGCGCGCATGTCTATCTCGGTCTCGCATTGATCGTGGTGGCGACACTGCATGCCGGGTTCCAGTTCGGTTGGAACATACACACGCTCTGCTACGCGCTGATGGTGGTGGTGATCCTCTCCGGCCTGTTCGGCATCGTGCTGTATCAGCGCTATCCGGAGCAGATGTCGCGCAACCGCGCGCAGCAGACGCAGGACGGCATGCTCGAAGAGATCGCCGAGCTCGACGCGCGCGCGCTGCGCATCGCAAAGCAGCTGCCGCCCGAGTTCGACGCCGCGTTGCGCTCCGGCATCGCCGGGACCCGCATCGGTGGCGGCGCGTCCATGATCCTCTCCGCGCGCGACCGGTCGGTGGTGTCGTTGCCCGGCATGGCGGAGGCCGACAACGCAGGGCAGGCCCGGATGCTCGACTGGCTCAGCGGTCAGCTCTCGCGCAGCACCGACGCCGAGCGTGCGCGGCTGGTCAACGACCTGCTCTCGACCATCGGCGCGCGTCGCGTGCTGCTGCGCCGCTTGCAGAAGGATGCGCGCCTGCGCGGCTGGCTCGAGGCCTGGCTTTACCTGCACGTCCCCGTCACCTTCGGGCTGCTCGGCGCGCTCATCGCGCACGTCGTCAGCGTATTCCTCTACTGGTGAGCCGCCGATGCGCATCCTGATCAGCGAGATCACCCGCAGTGCAGGCGATGCGCTCTCGGTGCGCGAGCGGTCGTTCGACGACGGCTTTGTGAGCATCGGTCGCGCGACCGACCAGCTGCTGCAGGTGAACGATCCACGCATGCAGCTGCAGCATGCGCAGATCCGATCGAGCGGCAACGGCTTCACGCTGAGCTGCCAGCCCCCCGCGCAGGCGACCGTCAACAACGAGACGGTGCGCAACGCCCGCCTCGTGCCCGGCGATGTGGTGCTGCTCGGTGCGCTGCGCATCACGGTCGGCGAGCCCCAGGCCCCCGGTGAGCTGCGGCTGACGCTCGAGCAATCCGCGCCGGAGCCGCAGCGCGAGGCCGAGTCCGCCGCGCCGGTGCTGACGCTGGCCGCCGCTGGTTGGCGCAAGCGCCCTTGGGCGTGGGGTCTCTTCCTCGCGGCGCTGCTCGGCGCGCTGGTGCTGCCTTGGGCGTCAGGCTGGCCCACCGACGCGAACTGGAGCTCTGGTCCGCTGCACGCGGCGCACACATCGCTCGAGCAGGACTGCAAGGCCTGCCATGCCAAGCCCTTCGAGCGTGTGCGCAACGAGACCTGCCTCGATTGCCATGCCGCGAACCTGCATCGACACCTGCCGGCCGACCATCCCGCGGCTGCGAGCTTCGAGGCCGCGCGTTGCACCGACTGTCATGTGGAGCATGACGAGCCCTCGCATCTCGTACAGCGGGACTCGCGCACCTGCACCGATTGCCATGCGGATCCGATGAAGCACGGCGCGCGCGAGGGCGCGCAACCGGTCACCGATTTTGCGCAAGAGCATCCGCCGTTCCGCATCAGCGCCGTCACCGTCGAGACGCCACCGTCCGGCCTCGACTTCACGCACGCTGCACATCTCGACCCCAAGGGCATCAAGGCGCCGCAGGGGGATGTGGTGATGAAGTGCGCCGATTGCCATGTGCCCGATTCGGGGGGTGCGGGTTTCGCGCCCATCAAGATGGAGGCGCACTGCGCGTCCTGCCACCGCCTCGACTTCGATCCGGCCGAGCCGGAGCGCGCGGTGCCGCACGGTGATCCCGCCGAGGCGCTGCGCGTGATCGTCGGTCATTACAGCGCGCGCTATCTCGGCGGTTATGTCGATCCGAAGGCTGCTGCCGACAAGGTGGCGCTGCCCCCGGGCGTCGATGTCGCACCTGCCGAGCGCGCGCGGCTGCTCGGACAGGCGCGTGAGCGCGCGCTGCGCGTGGCGACCGACCTCTTCGAGCGCCGGGCCTGCGCCGACTGCCACGAGGTGCGCCGTGAGGGCACGGCCGCCGAACCGGTGTGGAAGGTGACGCGGGTGAAGCTCCCTGACATCTGGATGCCGCAGGCGCGCTTCGATCACGCCGCGCACGGCACTTCGCTCACCCCGTGCAGCACCTGCCACACGGCCGAGACCTCGAAGAAGGCGAGCGATGTCCTCATGCCCCGCATCGAGACCTGCCGCGACTGCCATGGTGGCGA
>DBCG01000133.1 GCA_002292945.1 Proteobacteria bacterium UBA964
CGCGGCGGGCGATCGCATCGCCCTGCGCGTCGAGCAGCACGAGCCGCAGCAGCGGTGCCGGTTGCACGGCGGCGGCGGTGTTTCGTACCGATGCGCGCACCGTCAGGAATCCGGCCGTCACGTCTTCGCGTGCGCCCTCCTGCACGATCTCGAAAGCGCTGGGGTCCCAGTCGGGCTCGACCGGGTGGCCCAAAGAATCATAGGCGCGCTGGACCCAGGGACCGACCGTCGGCAGGGCGGCGAGCGCGGCGCGGTGATGGTGTGCGGATTGGCCGGCGAGCAGCAGGCCTAGCACGGTCGCGATCGGCCATAGACCGCGCGGCGCCGGCGCCGGTGCGGCGGGTCGCAGATCCTCGAGGGTGACCGGGCTGCGGTGCCCGACGAGGCAAGTCCAGCCCTCGAGCGATCGCCACGCCGTGAGATGCAGCGAAGGCGCATAGCCGGCGATCACTTCATCGGCCTGTGCGTCCAAGAGGCCCGCCAACACCAACCTGCCGCCGGGCTTGAGCATCGCGATGAGCTGCGGTGCAAGCTCGCACAACGGCCCCGCCAGGATGTTCGCAAGCACCAGATCGGCACCGCCTTGCGTCCGTACGGCCGCGGCGAGCTCCTCCGCTGAGGTATGGATCTGCAGCCGGTCGGCGACGCGGTTGCGGCCGGCGTTGTCCAGCGTCGCCACCAAGGCCTGCGGGTCGATGTCGAAGGCGAGCGCCTCGCGCGCGCCGAGCTTGATCGCGGCGAGTGCGAGCACACCGGAGCCGCAGCCGTAATCGACCACCAGGCCGGCTGGCGGTGCATGCGCATCGAGGTACTCGAGGCAGAGCCGCGTGGTCGGATGTGTGCCGGTCCCGAAGGCGAGGCCGGGGTCGAGCTCGACGATCACGGCGTCCGGTTCGTCGACCCTCATGTGCGAGGGCTGGATCCACAGCCGCTCGCCGAAGTGCATCGGCTCGAAGTCGCGCAGCCATTCGCGCTCCCAGACCTTCTCTTCGACGGTCCGCAGCTGCAACCGGTCGGCGTCACAGCCGATGTCGGCGGCGAGGAACAGCAGTTGCGCGGGGGGGAGCGTCTCGGCTTCGAAGATCGCTTCGAGGCGCGTGGAGGGCCATAGTCTGATCTCGCCTGGTGCGGGCTCGAGGATCGCGTCGTCGCGTCGATCGGTGTAGGTGACGGCGAGCGCGCCCGCGGCGAAGCAGGCCGCTTCCACGGCCTCCGGGTCGAGGTCATCGAGATCGAGCGAGAGGGCGACCTGCGGCACGGGACGCGCGCCTACTTGAGGCCGAGACGCCGCTCGAGATAGTGGATGTCGAGGCCGCCTTGCTGGAACGCGGCGTGCGCGAGGATCTCCTGGTGCAGCGCGGCGTTGGTCTTGATGCCCTCGACCACCATCTCGGCGAGCGCGTTGCGCATGCGGGCGATCGCGGTGTCGCGTGTGTCGCCGTGCGAGATGAGCTTCGCGATCAGGGAGTCGTAGTTGGGCGGCACGCTATAGCCTGAATAGAGGTGGCTGTCGACACGGATGCCGGGGCCGCCGGGCGCATGCCAGAGGCGCACCGGGCCGGGCGAGGGCATGAAGGTCTTCGGGTCTTCGGCGTTGATACGGCACTCGAGCGCATGGCCGCGCAGCACGATGTCCGACTGAGTCCAGGGCAGTTTTTCGCCCGCGGCGATCATGAGCTGCGCCTTCACGAGGTCGATGCCGGTGACGAGTTCGGTCACGGGATGTTCGACCTGGATGCGGGTGTTCATCTCGATGAAGTAGAACTCGCCGTCTTCGTACAGGAACTCGAGGGTACCGGCATTGCGGTAGCCGACCGCGCGACAAGCCTCGACCACGCGCTCGCCCATGCGGGCGCGCTGCGCCGCCGTGATGCCCGGCGCAGGGGCTTCTTCGATCACCTTCTGATGGCGCCGCTGCATGGAGCAGTCACGCTCGCCCAGATGGATGACGTTGCCGTGGTGGTCCGCGAGCACTTGGAACTCGATATGCCGCGGCTTCTCGAGGAATTTCTCCATGTAGACCTGGTCGTTGCCGAAGGCGGCGAGCGCCTCTGACCGGGTCACGTTGATCGAGTGCAGCAGCGCCGCGGCGTTGTGCACGACGCGCATCCCGCGTCCGCCGCCGCCGCCGGAGGCCTTGATGATGACCGGATAACCGATGTCCTTGGCGATGCGCAGGTTCTCGTCGCCGTCGAGTCCGAGCGGTTCGCCGGATCCGGGAACGCAAGGCACGCCGTGCGCCTTCATGGTCTTGATGGCCGACACCTTGTCGCCCATCAGGCGGATCGTCTCGGCCTTCGGGCCGATGAAGATGAAGCCGCTCTTCTCCACGCGTTCGGCGAAATCGGCGTTCTCGCTGAGGAAGCCATAGCCCGGATGGATGGCCGCGGCATCGGTCAGCTCGGCCGCCGAGATGATCGCCGGCATGTGCAGATAACTTTTGGCCGAGGGCGGTGGTCCGATGCACACCGATTCGTCGGCGAGCAGCACATGCTTGAGGTTCGCATCGACGGTCGAGTGCACGGCGACGGTCTTGATGCCGAGCTCGCGGCAGGCCCGCAGCACGCGCAGCGCGATCTCGCCGCGGTTGGCGATGATGACCTTATCGAGCATGGTTCAGGAGATCGAGAACAGCGGCTGGCCGAATTCGACCGGATCGCCGTTCTGCACCATCACCGAGGTGATGCGGCCGGCGCGGTCGCTTTCGATCTGGTTCATCATCTTCATGGCTTCGATGATGCAGAGCACTTGGCCGACTTTGACTTCATCGCCCATCTGCACGAAAGCCTTGGCTCCGGGGGCGGGCGCGGAGTAGTAGGTGCCCACCATCGGTGCCGGGACCAGATGGTCCGCGGACGGCGCAGCGGCGCTCGCAACGACGGACGGGCTCGCGCCGGCTGCCGGGGCGCTGCCACCACCCCCCAGCGCCGGTAGCGGCGACGGAGCGTAGTAGGCCATCGGCGCGGCGGTGGTCGGGCCGCGGCTGATACGCACCGATTCCTCGCCTTCCTTGATCTCGATCTCCGAGATGCCGGATTCCTCCAGCAGTTCGATCAGCTTCTTGACCTTACGGATATCCACGGTGCCCTCGGGGTGCAGTCGTCGGGTCGGGGAATGTACCCGAAACGAGCCGGGATTGGGGGTGATTTGCGCCGATTTGGAGGTGAACAGCGCAGATCGATCATCTATCTGATCAGGCTGGCTGATCAGGCTGGTTTTTCGACCCGCAGGGCTTCGAGACGCTGCAGTTCGGCGCGGATCAGGGTCTGCACCACCTCCAGCGTCAGACGGCCGGCGTTGAGCAACTCGATGTGGTCGAGGATGAAGGCGGCCTCGTCGGCGTGCAGCTCGCCGACCTTCACGGCGACGATGCGGCGCTCTGCGTCGGCGAACACCGTGAACGGGAACACCGGATCGATACCGAAGGCATCGGCTGCGGCCAGCCCGTCCTCCTCGCCGATCAGCAGCGGATAGTCGAGGCCGATCTTGGCAGCGTACTTGAGGACATCTTCGCGGAAGTCGACGGCGATGCCGAGCACCTCCACGCCGCGCGCGCCGCGCTCATTGCGCAGTTGGCGCAGCAACGGGATCTCGCGGCGGCAGGGGGCGCACCAGGTCGCCCAGAAGTTGACGATGAGCGAGGGGTGCTGGAAGGAAGACAACTTGCGCAGCGGCCCTTCGGGGGTTGCCAGCGCGAAGTCGGGCAGCACGGCAGGGATGACCCGCGAGGGTTTGCGACCCGGCTGCGCGCCATCGCCGCCCGCCTCGGCCGCTGCCGGGGCGCCCGGTACGCCACCGCCTGTCGCCGGGGCGGCTGCTTGGCCGGACAAGTAGAGATAGACCGCCGCGCCGGCAAGGAGCGCCGCGAGCACGATGGGCAGGACGAGTCGTTTCATGGTGTGCTCCCAGGCGTGCTTCCAGCGTTATCCGGCTGGCTGCGGGTGGCTTGTGTCGCGATGGCGGCGAACTCGGCGGCTTTCATGAATCCGACCACGCGGTACTGCGTTCGTTCCGACCCGTCGGGGCTCCAGAACGCGATGGTCGGTGGGCCGAAGATCCCGAAGCGCTGCAACAGCGCCTGATCGGCTGCGTCGTTGGCCGTGACATCGGCCTTCAGCAGCACGGCTCCGGCGAGCGACCGCTTCACGGCTTCGTCGGTGAAGGTGTAGCGCTCCATCTCTTTGCAGGAGACGCACCAATCGGCATAGAAATCGAGCATCACCGGACGGCCCGCAGCCGCCGCAGCGGCGAGTTCACGGTCGAGCCCGTCCGTGCCCTTGACGGCGCGGAACTCGAGGCCCTGCACTTCGCGCGCGAGCTGTGGGATCGGCGACAACGGGTCGCGTCCGCCGAGCGCTGCGCCGACCAGCATCGTGAGCCCCCAAGCCCCGAGCAGCAGCCCGGCGATGCGCGCAGCCCACCCGGCGGCCGTGGCGGCGCGCAGTCCCCAGAGCACGCCGGCACCGATCAGCGCCGGCACCGCCCACAACGCAAGCGTCGCGCGCTCTGGCAGGATGCGCGCCAACATCCACACCGCCACCGCCAGCAGCAGCACACCGAAGATCTTCTTGACCGTTTCCATCCACGCGCCGGCGGTCGGCAGCAAGCGGCCCGCCGAAGCGCCGACCGCGAGCAACGGTACGCCCATGCCGAGCGACATCGCGAAGAGCACGCTGCCGCCGCGCACCAGGTCACCGGTCTGCGCGATCACCGCGAGTGCTGCGAACAGCGGCGGTGCCACACAAGCCGAGACGATCAGCGCCGACAGCGCGCCCATCGCCGCGACGCCACCGAGCGTGCCGGCACGACGGCGGTTGCTGGCATCGGCCAGGCGGCTCTGCAGCGCTGCGGGTACTTGTATGGTGAAGAGGCCGAACATCGAGAGCGCCATCGCCACGAAGAAGAGCGCGAACAGCGCGATGATCCAGGGCTTCTGGAACAGCGCCTGCACTTGCTGGCCGGCCGCTGCGGCGGCGATGCCGGCGAGCGTGTTGGTGACCGCCATGCCGAGCACATAGGCGAGGGAGAGCGTGAAGGCGCGCTTCGTCGTCACCGTGCTGCCTTGGCCAGCGATGATCCCCGAGAGGATCGGCACCATCGGCAGCACGCAGGGCGTGAAGGCGAGCAGCAGACCGAGGCCGAAGAACGTGGCGAGCACGAGCGGCAGACGCCCATCGCGGATCAGCGCGGCCAGCCGGTCCTGCTCGGAGACGAAGCCGCCGGTCGCGCCGGCAGCCGTGGCGTTTGGCGGCGGACCCGCCGCCGCGGTGCCGCTCGCCGCCGGCAGCACGACTTTCAATCGCCGTTTCTCCGGTGGATAGCAGAGGCCAGCATCCGCACAGCCCTGCAGTCCGACCACCAACGGGATTTCGAGCGCGCCGCTGGGTGCGCGCGAGACCGGGATCGTCACGCTCACCGCTTGGTGGAACACCTGTTGAAGGCCGAAGAATTCGTCTTCTTTCTCTTCGCCGGCCGGGATGTCCGGCGCACCGAGCGTCGCGGCGACCACCGCGCCCTCGCCGGCATCGATCGTGAACGACATGCGGTGCCGGTAGAGGTAGTACCCCGGTGTGACCAGGAAATCGACCCGAAGTCGATCGGCGCCCTCTGCGGTCGCCTCCACCCGGAAGGCCTCGGTGGGCGGCAGGAACTTGGAATCCAGCACCTGGGCATCGCCGACGGGGCTCAGGGCGAGCAGGGCGAGACCCCCGAGCGCTGCGATGCAGGATAATTTTTTCCTCAGCGCAGGGAATATCCGCTTGAGATTCATGGGGTTACCGATAGGGTGCTGGCCTGAGCCGGTCAGCATAGCCGGGACTGCCCTTGAAATGGAACATTCCGCCACTATGATTAGCACCCTAGCAAGGAGAGTGCTAACGCGTTCCCCTTAGCTCCCATCCAGTCCAACGTTTCAGCAAGGAGCGAAACATGAAAATCCGTCCGCTTCATGACCGTGTGATCGTGAAGCGCCTGGAGGAGGAACGAACCTCCCCGGGCGGCATCGTCATCCCCGACAGCGCCACCGAGAAGCCCTCGCAGGGCAAGGTCATCTCCGCCGGCAAAGGCAAGATCCTCGAGAACGGCACCGTCCGCGCCCTCGATGTGAAGGTCGGCGACAAGATCCTCTTCGGCAAGTACAGCGGGACCGAAGTGAAGGTCGACGGCGATGATCTCCTCGTCATGCGCGAGGAAGACATCATGGCCGTGATCGAAGGCAAGTAAGCCTCACCCCCCAACTCAAGGAACCACGAACAATGGCTGCCAAAGAAGTACGATTCGGTGACGATGCTCGCACGCGCATGGTGCGCGGCGTGAACATCCTCGCCAACGCCGTCAAGGCGACCCTCGGCCCCAAGGGCCGCAACGCCGTGCTCGAGAAGAGCTTCGGCGCCCCGACCATCACCAAGGACGGTGTCTCCGTCGCCAAGGAGATCGAACTCAAGGACAAGTTCGAGAACATGGGCGCGCAGATGGTGAAGGAAGTCGCTTCCAACACCTCTGACGAAGCCGGCGACGGCACCACCACCGCCACCGTGCTCGCGCAGGCGATCATCCGCGAAGGCCTCAAGGCCGTGGCCTCGGGCCGTAACCCGATGGACATCAAGCGTGGCATCGACAAGGCCGTGATCGCGGCCACCGAGGAGATCCGCAAGCTCTCCAAGCCCTGCAAGGACAACAAGGCGATCGCGCAGGTCGGCACCATCAGCGCCAACAGCGACGAGTCGATCGGCAAGACCATCGCCCAGGCGATGGAGAAGGTCGGCAAGGAAGGCGTGATCACCGTTGAGGAAGGCTCGGGCCTGCAGAACGAACTCGACGTCGTCGAGGGCATGCAGTTCGACCGCGGCTACCTCTCGCCGTACTTCATCAACCAGCAGGCGAGCCAGACGGTCGAGCTCGAGAAGCCGTTCATCCTGCTCGTCGACAAGAAGATCTCGAACATCCGCGAGATGCTGCCGATCCTCGAGGGCGTGGCCAAGTCGGGTCGTCCGCTGCTCGTGATCTCCGAGGATGTCGAGGGCGAGGCGCTTGCCACGCTCGTCGTCAACAACATCCGCGGCATCCTCAAGGTCGCGGCCGTCAAGGCCCCGGGCTTCGGCGACCGCCGCAAGGCCATGCTGCAGGACATC
>DBCG01000063.1:0-153 GCA_002292945.1 Proteobacteria bacterium UBA964
TTCGCTCGGTATGCCGCAGGGCAGGATCCGCACGCCATCGAGACCCTCTGGCGGCGTGTCTATTCCAGCGGCTTCACGCAGCATCCCGATCTCACGCTGATGGGCGTGCTGAGCGCGCTCGAGATGGCGTGCTGGGACATCATCGGCAAGGCG
>DBCG01000063.1:225-13226 GCA_002292945.1 Proteobacteria bacterium UBA964
AGCCTGCGCACCTACACCTACATCTACCCGACGGCGAGCGAGACCGACGCCATCTACCACGATGCCGAGCGATCGGCCGAGCGGGCCGCCGAGTATGTCCAGCAGGGCTTCACGGCGATCAAGTTCGATCCGGCGGGGCCGTACACGGCGTTCGACGGCCGTCAGCTGTCGCTCACCGAACTCGACCGCAGCGAGCGCTTCGCGCGGCTCATCCGCGAAGCGGTCGGCAGCAAGGCCGACCTGCTCTTCGGCACCCACGGCCAGATGAACGCTGCGGGTGCGATCCGCCTCGCCAAGCGCCTCGAGCCCTACGACCCTTTGTGGTTCGAAGAGCCTGTGCCGCCCGATTCACCCGAGCAGATGGGCCTCGTCGCACGCGGCACCCATATCCCGATCGCGGCCGGCGAGCGGCTCACCACCAAATACGATTTCCTTCGCGTGCTGCGTGCCAATGCCGCGTCCATCCTTCAGATGAACCTCGGTCGCGTCGGGGGTCTCCTCGAGGCCAAGAAGATCGCGGGGATGGCCGAGGCGCAGCATGTACAGATCGCGCCGCATCTCTACTGCGGTCCGATCGTCGGCGCGGCCAACATCCAGCTGGCCGCCTGCAGCCCGAATTTCCTCGTCCTCGAGGGCATCGAGCGTTGGCAGGGTTTCCATGCGGACATCCTGCGCAAGCCGATCCGTTGGGAGGACGGGTATGTCATCCCGTCCCGCGAGCCCGGGCTCGGTGTCGAGCTCGACGAAGCGGTCGCGCGCGCCAACCCCTATCGTGGTGACAAACTGCATCTCGAGATGACCCAGCACCCCGCTGGCGTCTGACCCCCCCCCTCTCTCCCCCCCTCGGAGTCCCGTGGATACAGAGACCTTCGACTATGTGATCGTGGGTGGCGGCACGGCGGGCTGCGTGCTGGCCAGTCGTCTTTCGATGGCGAGCGATGCCAGCGTGTTGATGCTGGAGGCCGGCGGCAGCGACCTGCGACCGATGATCCAGCTGCCGATCGGTTATGCGCGCCTGCTCTTCGACCGAGGCGTCAACTGGCTGTACGAGACCGAGCCCGATGCGGGGCTCGCCGGCCGTCGCAGTTTCTGGCCGCGCGGCAAGGTGCTCGGCGGCTCCGGTTCGATCAATGCCATGGTCTACATGCGCGGTCTGCCTCATGACTTCGAAGACTGGCGCGCGATGGGAAACATCGGCTGGGGCTACGAAGATGTACTGCCGTTCTTCAAGCGCGCTGAAGACCACGACGACGGCGACCCGCGATACCACGGTCGCGGTGGCCCGATCCATGTCACCGATGTCTCGAGTGATGTCCACCCGATCTGTCACCGCTACATCGCAGCCTGCGAGGCGCTCGGTTTCCAAGCGACCCCCGATTTCAACGGCGCGCAGGGCGAGGGCGTCGGTATCTACCAGATCAACACCCGTTCGGGGTTCCGCTCCTCGAGCGCCAACGAGCATCTGCGCAAGGCCCGCCGTCGCCGTAACCTCGAGGTGCGCACGAAGTCGCTGGCGACGCGTCTCACCTTCGAAGGCAAGCGCGCGAGCGGGGTCCGTTACCTGCGCGGTGGCATCGAGCACGCGGTCACGGCCCGCCGTCAGGTGATCCTCTGCGGTGGCGCCATCAACACCCCGCAATTGCTTCAACTCTCCGGCGTCGGTGATGGCGCGCGGCTGCAGGCCCTGGGCATCCAGCCCGTACACGACAGCCCGGCGGTGGGGCGCAACCTGCAGGACCATCTGGCGGTGTCGTATTTCTATGGTTCGACGCTACCGACCCTGAACGACCAGCTCGGGCCTTTCTTCGGTAAGGTGCGCGCCGCGCTTCGCTATCTGGCGACGCGTCGCGGCCCGCTCGCGATGAGCGTCAACCAAGGGGGCGGTTTCGTGCGCAGCGATCCGGCGCAAGCGGTGCCCAACCTGCAGCTCTACTTCAACCCGGTCAGCTACACGCAGACACCGCTGTCGTCGCGCAAGCTCCTGAGTCCGGACCCGTTCTCCGCTTTCCTGATCTCGTTCAACGCCTGCCGCCCGACCAGCCGCGGTGATCTGCACATCGTCTCCGCAGACCCCGCTGCAGCGCCGGCGATCCGCCCCAATTATCTCTCCACCCAACACGATCTCGACGAGGCGCGCGCAGGTTGCCGGTTGCTGCGCCGCATCGCAGCGACGCAGCCGCTCGCCGACATCATCACCGGCGAGCTCTATCCCGAGCCGCATGTGCGCACCGATGACGACCTGCTCGAAGATTTCCGACAGCGTGCCGACACGGTCTATCACCCGACCTGCACCGCCCGCATGGGTACGGACCCTCGCGAGTCGGTGGTCGATGCGCGGCTGCGGGTGCACGGTCTCGAGAACCTTCGCATCATCGATGCTTCCGTGTTCCCGACCGTGACCTCGGGCAACACCAACGCGCCGACGGTGATGGTCGCGGAGAAGGGCGCTGCGATGCTCATCGAAGACATGGGTGCCTGAGCCGCGTGGCAGAGCCCTACCGCACCCGGCATGTGCTCGGCGAGGACAACATCCTCGTCTTCGGTCTCGATGTGCATCGCTGGGTGTTCTTCTGCTCGGCTGCGGCACTGTCGTTGATGGTGGGTTGGGTCGTGCTCTTCCCGGCGGCGGCGACCGAGGGTTTCGCCGCTGCGCTCGCTTTCGTGACGACGCAGGCAGGCGGCTTCATGGCGCTGCTCGCCAATCTGTTCGTGCTGTTCTGCCTGTTCCTGGTCGTCTCCCCTTACGGGTCGGTCCGTCTCGGCGGCGCCGACGCGCGTCCCGTGTTCTCCGACCTGTCGTGGTTCGCGATGCTGTTCGCCGCCGGCATGGGCATCGGCATGGTGTTCTACTCGGTCGCTGAGCCGATCTCGCATTTCACGAGTTCCATGGCGGCGGTGGGCGAGGCCGCAGGCGCAGCCCCGCTCGGCGGTGCCGCGGGCGATGTGGCGGCTTCGACGCGCCTTGCCATGGCCGCGACGATCTTCCATTGGACCGTGCATCCGTGGTCGATCTTCGCCGTGGTCGCGGTCGGACTTGCGCTGTTCACCTACAACCATGGGCTGCCCCTCACCATCCGCTCGAGCCTGTTCCCCTTGTTCGGGGAGCGCATCTGGGGGCCGCTCGGCAATGTGGTCGACATCCTCGCGGTGATCGCGACGGTCGCGGGTCTGGCGACGTCGCTCGGCCTCGGTGCGCAACAGGCGCTCGCCGGCCTCGGCTACCTCTTCGGTGCCGAGCCGAGCACGCTGAACCAGCTGCTGTTGATCGGGGTCCTCGCGTCCATCACCGTGATGTCGGTCACCTTGGGTCTCACGCGGGGAGTGCGCTGGTTGAGTCTGCTCAACATCTCGTTGGCGGCGTTCCTGTGTGCCTTCGTGATCGCCGTGGGTCCGACCGCCAAGATCTTCACGGCGCTATGGCAGGACGGTCTCGCCTTCATCGCGGCTTTCCCGGCGCTCTCCAGCGTGGCGGGGCGGGAAGATGCGCCGTTCTTCCGCGACTGGACGGTCTTTTATTGGGCTTGGTGGACGGCATGGGCACCGTTCGTCGGCATGTTCATCGCGCGCATCTCGCGTGGGCGCACGGTACGCCAGACGGTGTTCTTCGTGGTGTTGCTGCCGTCCTTGGTCTCGGTGGTGTGGTTCACGGCCTTCGGAACCTTGGCCATCGACCAGCTCGTGGTGGCGGGCAGCCGCGCGGCGGCCGATGCCGACCTGCCCTTGAAGTTGTTCGCGACGCTGCGCGAGCTGCCGCTCGCCCAGATCTCCAGCCTCGTCGGCATCGTGCTCGTGATGGTGTTCTTCGTGACCTCCTGGGATTCGGGCACGTTGGTGCTCGATGGCCTCTCGGCGGGCGGCAAGACGGACACCCCGCGGCGCCAGTCGGTGTTCTGGATATTTTTGGTGGGCGCGGCAGCGATCGCCTTGCTGCTCGGCGGCGGTCTGCGTTCCTTGCAATCCGGTTCGGTGGTGACCGGTCTGCCGTTCATGGTCGTGATCGCGCTGATCTGCGTCGGCACGATGCTCGGGCTGGTGAAGGCGCGCAAGGTCGCGCAGTCCCAGTCCCCGCCCAAGCCGCAATCCCGACCGGAACCCTGATGACCAAACTGTCCACGGAGATCAGACGCATGTATACGCATAAGACTTCTGCGATCCGCTGTCTCGCGCTCTTGCTTGCGCTCTTCTGCTCACCGCCCGGGACGGCGGCGCAGCCCGAGGGGGCGTGGGGTTCCGAGCGCAAGACCGTCATGCTCGCCAACGGGATGCAGATGGGTTACGTCGAGCTGGGTGACCCCGGCAAGCCGCCGCTGGTGTTCCTCCATGGCTTCACCAACAGCTCGCTCGGCTACCTGCCGCTCGGGCGCCTGCTTGCGCAGCACCACCGGGTGTTCCTGGTCGATCAGCGTGGGCACGGCGAGTCGAGCAAACCGGCCTGTTGCTACACGCGCCTCGACCTCGCCCATGACGCGAAGCTCTTCATGGATCAGTTCGGGCTGCAGCGGGCGCATATCGCCGGCCATTCGCTCGGCGGCATGGTCGCCCAGACCCTCGCGGCCTTCTGGCCGGAGCGTGTCGATCGGTTGATGATCATCGGTTCGACCATCGGCCGTCGCAGTCTGCCGAGCCGAGACTCGCCGCGTCCGCCGCCCACCTTCGGCCCGCTCGATGCCCAGATCCGGGCGCTGAAAGACCCGATCGACCCGGACTCGGCGTTCATGAAGATCTGGTGGGAAGTGCCGGGACTCGATCCGCAGATCCAGTACCACATGCGCCGTGAGTCGGCGCGCATCCCGGCGGACATCTGGCGCGCGATGCTCGATCAGGGCGAGGTCGCGCGCGACCTGCGCGTCACGGCGCACCGCATCACCGCCCCCACGCTGCTGTTGTTCGGTGGCAAGGATGCCCTGTTCAGCGCGGCGGACAACGCCGAGATGGCGGCCTGGCTGCCGCACGCGCAGGCGGTGACGCTCGCGGAACTCGGGCACTCGCTCCCCGAGGAGGACCCGCGGGCGGTCAGTGAGGCGCTGCTTCGGTTCCTGCGGCAGCCCTGACCCCGCTCCGGGCTGCGGTCGGTCGGATCAGCCGTTGTCGGCTCAGCCGATGCTGAGCAGCGCGGTGTTGCCGCCGGTCGCCGTGGTGTTGATGGTGAGCGTGCGTTCTGTCACGAAACGGGTGAGGTAATGCGGGCCGCCCGCTTTCGGCCCGGTGCCGGAGAGCCCAGTGCCACCGAACGGTTGGACGCCGACCACGGCACCGATGATGTTGCGGTTCACATAGACATTGCCGGCGAGCGACTGCGCGCGGACGGTGTCGCGGGTGCCATCGAGCCGCGTCTGCACGCCGAGCGTCAGGCCATATCCGTTGGCGCGCAGCGCAGCGAGCAGGGCGGGCAACTCTGAGGCTGCATAGCGCAGCACATGCAGCACTGGCCCGAAAGCCTCTTGGCTGAGGGATCTTGCATCGTCGATCTCGAGCAGCGTCGGCGGTACGAAGCGGGACGCCGTGATGCCGCCCGCGCGCGCCAAACGCTCGAGCTCCGCGTCTGCCGGTAGCGCGGTCTGTTTCAGCAGGCGAGCGCCGGAGCGGCACATCGCCGAGATGTGCGCACGCAGTCCGTCGGCCGCCGATTCCGAGATCACCGGCCCGACATCGGTCGCAAGCTCCGCAGGGTCGCCGACGACCAGGGCATCCATCGCGCCTTCGAGCATCTCGAGGATGCGCGGGGCGGTGTCGGCCTGCAGGCACAGCAACCGCAGTGCTGAGCAGCGTTGGCCGGCGCTGCCGAACGCCGAGTTGATCGCATCATCGACGACCTGTTCAGGCAGCGCGGTGGAGTCGACGATCATCGCGTTGATGCCGCCGGTCTCGGCGATCAGCGGCAGGATCGCGCCGTCGCGCGCGGCGAGCGCCCGGTTGAGCCAGCGACCGGTCGCGGTGGAGCCGGTGAAGGCCACGCCGGCGAGGTCCGCATGCGACAGCGCGATCTCGCCGAAATCACGGCCTTGCATCGGTGATGTGATGAGCGCGGACCGAGGGACACCCGCCGCGTACAGCAGTTCGGTGAAGGCGAGCGCGATCCGCGGCGTGCTCTCGGCGGGCTTCGCGATCACCGTGTTGCCGGTGACGAGCGCAGCGACCACCTGGCCGGCGAAGATCGCGAGCGGGAAGTTCCAGGGGCTGATGCAGGCCCAAGTGCCGCGCGGCACCAGCGAAAGTTCGTTGGATTCGCCGGTGGGGCCGGGCAGGCGCAGCGGTGCGCCTTGAAGCTGTCGCGCTTCGGTGGCGTAGTAGCGACAGAAGTCGACCGCTTCGCGCACTTCGGCGACGGCGTCCGCGACGGTCTTGCCCGCCTCGTGCACCAGCAGTGCGAGAAAGCGTTCGCTCGCATCCTCGAGTGCGTCGGCGGCGCGTTCGAGGCAGGCTGCGCGCACATCGACGGGCTGCGCCGCCCAGTCGGCGCCCGCTTCCACAGCGACGTCGAACGCGGCGCGCAGTTGCGCGTCCGTCGCGAAATCTGGCGCCGGCGCGAGCGCGGCGCGCCCGAGGGCGCCGTCACGTCGCAGCGTCGACTCGATGTGCTGCAGGCTGTCCTGGCGTCCGAGGTCAAGACCCCGTGAATTGCGCCGACCCGCGCCAAAGATCGCACGCGGTAGCGGGATGCCCGGATGCGCAACGCCTTCACCCGAAGCGGCCGCGTCGCTCGCCGCGAGCTGGGCCTCGGCCTGTGCGAGTGGGTCGGCCACGATCTTTTCGAGCGGCACGCTTTCGTCCATGAAACGGTTGACGAACGAGGTGTTGGCGCCGTTCTCGAGCAGCCGTCGTACGAGATAGGCGAGCAGATCGGCATGCGGGCCGACCGGTGCATAGGCGCGCACGGGCGGAAAATCCTCGACGCTGCGCGTCGCTTCGTCGTAGAGCAGGCCGCCCATGCCGTGCAGGCGTTGGAACTCGAGCGGTATGCCCTTGCGGCGCAGTGCGAGTACCGCGCCGATGCTGTGGGCGTTGTGGGTGGCGAACTGCGGGTACACGATCGGACCCGCAGCGATCAAGCGCTGGGCGCAACCGAGCCACGAGGCGTCGGTGGAGGTCTTGCGCGTGTAGACCGGGTACTCCTCGAGGCCGCGTTCCTGCGCGCGCTTGATCTCGCTGTCCCAGTACGCGCCCTTGACGAGACGCACGGCGAGCGGTCGCCGCAGCGCCTGCGCCAATTCCACCAGATGATCGACGACCGCCGCGGCGCGTCGACCGTAGGCCTGGACGGCGACCCCCAGACCGGGGGCATCGCGGGTCGCCGGGTCACGCATCAAGGCCTCGACGAGTTCGAGCGAGATCTCGAGGCGGTCCTGTTCTTCGGCATCGAGGGTCAGTGCAAGGCCGCGCGCTGCGGCGAGCCGCGTGAGTTCGAGGGCTCGCGGCAGCAGTCTGCCGAGCGTCCGGTCGCGCTGCAGGAGCGCGTAACGCGGGTCGAGAGCCGAGAGCTTGATGGAGATGCCGTGCCGATGCTGGGGCGGCGGGCTGCCTTGGGCGCCGGCGACGCCTGCCGCAGCGGCGTTGTCGTTGGCGCGGGCGATCGCCTCGATGGCGCCGGCATAAGCGTCGGCATAGCGCCCCGCATCGGCGTCGGTCCGTGCGCCTTCGCCCAGCATGTCGAACGAGCAGAGCGCGAGAGGGCGCTCGCGACGGCAGCGCTCCAGCGCCTCGTCGATGGTGCGACCGACCACGAACTCGCCGCCGATGATCTTCATCGCGCGGCGCAAGGCTTGGCGGACGATCGGCTCGCTCGCCCGCTGGGTGAGCCCGCGCAACCATCCGCCGGTGTCGCCGCGTTGCAGTTCCCCCGGCAGATCCACCAATCGACCGGTGAGCATGAGGCCCCAAGTGGATGCATTGACGAACAAGGAGCTGGAGCGACCCGCATGGGCGCCCCAATCCCCTGCGACGAGTTTCTCGGCGATCAGACGGTCTGCGGTCTCATCGTCGGGGATGCGCAACAGGGCCTCAGCCAAGCACATGAGGGCGATGCCCTCCTGGTTGGAGAGGCCGAACTCCTGCAAGAAAGCATCGAGGTAAGGGCGTTCATCGGCGCGGGAGCGGGCCCCCTCGACGAGCTTCCGGGCGGTGGCCAGCGCCGAATCGCGCTCGATGGGCGACAGGGCAGGCAGGAGCGCGACGAGGTCGTCGGCCTCCGGGCGCAAGGGGGGTGAGCGGAAGGTCATGACGACATTTTGCCGTCATTTCGATGTCACTGCATTCCCGGCGGGGGTCAGGTAACATCAAGGGTTCCGCCCCCTTGGGGCAAGCGCGCTGGCAGCACACCGACATGCAACCATTGGGTCCCCCGCAGGCCGATCCCTCGACCACCACGAGCCGCAAGGCCCTGCTCCATGCCTTCGAGAATGCGGGTTACCTGCGGCCCTTCGTGGCGCTCGCCGTGGATCTCGCGGTGTTCACCGGCGGCGTCGCCCTCGTGGTCGCGCTCACCCCGCTGTGGCTCAAGATCATGGGCTCGCTGCTCATCACCGCCGGCATCGTGCGCCTGTTCCTCATCGGCCACGACGCCTGCCACGGTTCCTTCTTCAAAAGCCGTCTCCTGAACGACATCTTCGGGCGGGTCGCTTTCTTGCCCTCCATGACCGCTTTCAGCCTCTGGGATGTCGGCCACAACGTGGCGCACCACGGCTTCAACAACCTCAAGGGCCGCGATCAGGTCTGGGCGCCGTTCTCCAAAGAAGAGTTCGATGCCTTGCCGCGCCACCGCCGGGTACTCGAGCGCGTCTATCGCAGCGGCGCAGGTTGGGGTCTCTACTACGGCATGGAGCTTTGGTGGAAGAAGCTCTATTTCGCCACGAAGAAACAGATCGGCGCCAGCCGGGCGAAGTATCAGTGGGACAGCGTGCTCGTGACGGCCGGTATGGTCGCTTGGGTGTCGGTGGTCGCTGTGGCCGCCGATCGGACTGACCAGAATCTCTGGCTGTTGCTCGCGCTGGCGGTGGTCGTGCCCTTCGCGTTGTGGAACTGCGTGATGGGTTTCGTGGTGTTCGTCCATCACACCCACCCGTCGGTCGCTTGGTTCCAGAAGCGCCACGAGTGGCAGCGTTACCGCGCGTACCTCACCGCCACGGCCCATGTGAAGCTGCCGTTCGGCATCGATCGTCTGCTCCACAACATCATGGAGCACAACGCGCACCACTTGAACCCGCGGATCCCGATGTACTCGCTGCGCCGCGCGCAAGCCTTGCTGCAGGAGCGGTTCCAGGACTCCTTCCAGTCCTACCGTATGACTTGGGCGGTGTACCGTGACTGCGTGAAGAGCTGCAAGCTCTACGACTACACCAACCACGCGTGGCTCGACTTCCGAGGTCAGGTCACGGCACGGGTGCCGTTGCTGGCCGACGCTGCGCCCGCGACCTGACAAGCGATCAGGGTCGGGCGCGCACCACGTCCCCGACCGTCAGGACGGACCCCGCACCCGCGACCACCTCGGCGTTCCAACCGAAGGTCACGCCCTTCAGGGCGGGGTCGTAGCGGAACCGACGCAGCTCGGGCAGTGGGTCGACGCCGGGCAGCCCACTCTGCTGGTCGAGGGCTGTCACGCCACATCGGGTGCAGCCTTTGACGAGACGCAGCCGTGCCTTCCCGATCTGCACTTCACGGACGCCGTCTTCGGCCCACGCCGGCCAACCCTCGAGCACGAGATTCGGCCTGAAGCGGCTCATCGGCAGGTCGCCCTCCAATCGTTCGTTGAGCGCCGCCAGCGACTCGCGCGTGCAGATCAGTAACGGGTAGCCGTCGGGGAAATTGGCTCGCTCGGCGGCGACCAGTCGCGCAGGTTCGCCGATCAGGCGGGTGACGAAGGCGGCGGCTTCGGGGCCGCAATCGCGTGCGGGGATGTCGCGTCGCCACACCCGGACGATGCGCTGCTCGTCGGCGTGCGCGGGCAGGGCGGGCGGCGCCGACCACTGCAGCGTGCCGGCTTCGGGATGCGTCAGGCTAAGGCCGCCGTCCGCGTCGGGCAGGGCCACCAACCGTGCGAGGGTGGGATGGCTGCGCTGGGTGACGAAGCGATCGGCGGCGTCGACGATCAACCATGAGCGGTCATGCTGCAGGCCAAGGGGGCCGAGGCGCGCGGATTGCAGGTCGATCACGCGTCCTGATTTGACCGGGTAGCAATGCAGGGAGTGCAGTCTTGCGTCCGGGTAGGCCGATGCGTTCATGACGACGGATGATAGCCTCGGGCGCGTTAGCAAGGTGGACGGTCCCAGCCGCAGCCGCCAGAATCGACAGCGATGTCTGCGCCCGATCCCACTCTCGTCCCTGCGTTGCGCGATCTGGCCGCGACCCCGTTCGAGGCACAGGTCATCGCAGCGCTGCCGGTGGATCCAGACGACGACCCGGTGCCGCGTGCGGTGCCCGGTGTATCGCTCAGCCGAGTAAGGCCGACGCCGGTCGTGTCGCCGAAGTTGCTCGCGTGGTCGGACGCCTTGGGCGAGGAACTGGGGCTCGCGCGGCCGACCGCAGGCAGCGCGGCGCTCGCGATACTTGCAGGCAACGCCCTGGCGCCCGGCATGCAGCCCTATGCCGCTCGTTACGGCGGCCATCAGTTCGGCCATTGGGCGGGACAGCTCGGTGACGGTCGGGCCATCACGCTCGGCGAATTGTCATGCCCGAGGAGTGAGGGTGCGGATGCGACCGCCTACGAGCTGCAGCTCAAGGGCGCTGGGATGACCCCTTATTCACGCCATGCCGATGGCCGGGCGGTGCTGCGATCGAGCCTGCGCGAGTTCGTGTGCAGCGAAGCGATGCACGCGCTCGGGGTGCCGACCACACGGGCGCTGAGCCTGGTCGGAACCGGTGAGGCGGTGCTGCGCGACATGTTCTACGACGGCAATGCCCGCACCGAGCCCGGGGCGGTCGTCTGCCGGGTCGCGCCGACCTTCCTCCGTTTCGGCAACTACGAGATCCACGCTGCGTTCGGCGAGCAGGAATCTTTACAAAGATTGATGGCGCACACCTTGCGTCGGCACTACCCGCACATCGACGCGAGCGACCCGGCAGCCCCGCTGCATTGGTTCAGCGAGGTCTGTGAGCGCACCGCGGTCATGGTCGCGCATTGGATGCGGGTCGGATTCGTCCACGGGGTGATGAACACCGACAACATGTCGATCCTCGGCTTGACGCTCGATTACGGCCCGTACGGCTTCCTCGAGGGCTACGATCCGCAGTGGACACCGAACACCACCGATGCAGCCGGTCGGCGCTATGCCTATGGCCAGCAGCCACAGGTCGCCCTTTGGAACCTGTCGCGGCTCGCGGGGGCGTTGCGGTCGTTGGTCGATGGAGACGACGGATTGCATGCTGCGCTCGAGCGCTACCGCGAGCTCTTTGGCCGCACCCACCGGACGATGTCGGCCGCCAAACTCGGTCTCGGATCCTTGGCGGAGCCGGGTGATGCCGAGTGGCACAACGAGCTCTTCGGTCTGCTCGCCGCCACCGAGACCGACATGCCGATCTTCTTCCGTCAGCTGTCGGCGTCGGTGCCAGGCGCTGGTATAGCCTCGGGAGATGACGCCGCGCTGCTCGCGCCGGTGCGTGCGGCGCTCTACGATCCTGACACGCTCGACGCTGCGCTCGCGGCGCGGTGGCGGCAGTGGCTGTTGCGCTGGCAGCAGCGCCTCACCCACGAGGCCCTGTCCGCAGAACAGATCGTGGCTCGGATGGATGCGGTCAATCCGCTCTACCTGCCCCGTAACTATCTTGCGCAAGAGGCGATCGATGCGGCGGAGCAGGGCGATCTCGCGCCGCTACTCTCGCTGATGCGGGTGCTACAGCGCCCGTACGTGGCGCAAGCCGGCTGCGACGCTTACGCCGCTCGACGACCCGAATGGGCTCGCCAGCGACCCGGGTGCTCTGCGCTGTCCTGCAGCTCTTGACCCGCGCAAGGTCTGCGGGGCGTGATTGACGCATGGCGTGCTCGTCGGTAGAGTCTGGGGCGTTGGTGAGGTGCCTGTGTCGGATCCTCCGAAGCAGGTGAAACGGGAAGTCGGTGAGTGGCCTCGCGCCACGATTCCGGCACTGCCCCCGCAACGGTAAGCGAGGCAGGGCGATATCAAAGCCACTGCGGCCAAGGGGCCGTGGGAAGGCGTCGCCCGGTGGATGGACACCCTCGCAAGTCCGGAGACCGGCCTCTCCTCCAGACATGTCGCGCACGGGTGGATTGCGCGGGGAGGTCGTCGGTGTCGAACATCCTTTGCCCCGTCAAGCAGCCGGTCACTCGGGCTGCGGACCTGCGCCCGTCGCAGCCGTCGGCGGCGCTGGGCGTTTCCACCCCGACGCGTTCGATCGCCGTCCTTCGGCGATCCCTGTAGGCCCGGCACCCGATCGGGCATGTTTTCACGAAACGTTTTCAACGAGGGAGTCCGACCAAGATGATCCGAAGCGACAAGAATTTTTGGGCTCTGGCGCTCGCGCTGGGGTTGGTGATGTTCGTGACCCGCGTGGGTCACTTCGGCGAGTACGGCGGTCCTCCGGACGCGTCCTGGGCTGTGTTCTTCCTCGCGGGCCTCTGGTTGCGCGACGCGCGCATGTTCCCGGCGTTCTTCGCCCTCGGGTGGGGCGCCGATCTTGCCGCGTTCTCGCTCGGCACGCCGAACCTCGCCTTCTCCGCGGCGTACCTCTTCCTCCTTCCTGCCTACGGCGCGTTGTGGGCCGCAGGCCAGTGGGTGGCGTCCCGTGCTGAGCATCGCCTGCCACGCCTGGCGGCAGCGGTACTGGGGTCGGCGGCCGTCGCTTTCACGGTGGCCAACCTTGGGATGTACCTGATGGCGCCTCCGGCGACTTCGGCGGGGCTTGGGTCATTCGCCGCGCAGGTGGCGGGCTGGTTCCCCGGATACCTCTTGACCATGTCGGTCTATGTGGCGTCAGGGATCCTGATCGCCGCCCTCGTTTCGTTCAGTCGCCCGGCTATCGCCCAGCGCTGAAACGGCTCGGAATCTGCCCGGGCT
>DBCG01000063.1:13275-36430 GCA_002292945.1 Proteobacteria bacterium UBA964
CCCGCGGCGAGACTCTTAAGCGATCACCAGGGCAGGGTGGTCGCGACCGAGAAGTGGATCTTGCCTTCCGAGGTGAACACATCACCCGGTGTCCCGTCGGTCGCCTTCAGATCGCTCCCGTCGATCCACTTCAAGGCGAGCGCGAAGTTACCCAGCGACTTCGTCACGCCGATCGAGTAATCGAAGTAGCCGCCATCGTAGGCGGTATCCCAATAATCGCCGTCGCTGTAACCCGCATGCAGGGCGAGCGCGAAATCATTGGGTAGCGGTATGCTGGCGTTGCCCTCGAGGTAGGTGGCGCTTTCGCCGCTGTTGCTGAAATCGTCGGCGTACCAGAGCTTCGCGGAGACGGCTTTGTACGACAGGCCCGCGTAAGCCTCGCCGAACTGCAGTTTGTCGCCGCTCGGTTCGAAGCTGTACTGGACATAGCCGATGTCGAAGCCGCCGTCCTCGCCGATGGACCCGCGGTAGCCACCGAGCAGGTCCCACTCGAAGTCGGCATCGGTGCCGCGTCCGAAGTCGACGTTGCTGACCCAAGCGCCGAGGTAGAACCCTGACTCGCTCGCCCAGTCCAAGCTCGCTTGCAGAGCGGGGTCGCGTGCCGTCTGGCTGATGCCGCGGAAATCGTAATCGGAGGCGAGAGTGAGCGTTGAGCTGATCTCCGCCTGCGCCAGCGAGGCCGATCCGATGGCCAGTGCGAGCGCGGCAAGTGGGGCTTGATGTTTCATGCAATCGTCCTCTGAAGTGGATGGTCCGCCTTGACAGGAGCAAACGCCGTGCCAGCGCTTTACGGTGGTTTGGCGTGCCCTTTCCGCCAGTTTAGCGCGTTTCATGCACCGCATTGGTGCGGCGCGCGCCGGTTGCGCCGGACGACGGTGCATCCGGCACTGGTAGACTAGCTGCAATGGACGGCACCACAGACCTCGGGCAGCACGGACCGGGGCCGAGCGGGTTCGACGCACCGGTCGCCTTCGTCGATGTCGAAACCACGGGGGGGCATCCGGCTTGGCATCGGGTCACCGAAGTCGCAGTGGTCGGGATGCACCGCGGTGAGATCGAGTGGGAGTGGAGCACGCTGGTCAACCCGGGTACCGGCATCCCGCCTTCCATCCAACGCCTCACCGGCATCTCGAATGAAATGGTCGCCGACGCCCTGCCGTTCGCGGCGATCGCCGATGAGTTGCGGTCGCGGCTCGCTGGCCGTCGTTTCGTGGCCCACAACGTCCGATTCGATTACGGTTTTTTGCGCGCCGAGTTCCGCCGTGCCGGGCAGGTCTTCACCGCGCCGCTCGCGTGCACCGTACGCCTGTCGCGCGAGCTCTACCCCGCAGATGTGCGGCATAACCTCGACGCCTTGATCGCCCGCCACGGACTGCGGTGTGCGTCGCGGCATCGCGCACTGCCCGATGCGCAGGTGCTCGCCCAGCTGTGGCGTGCATGGCGCGCCGCTTGGCCCGCCGAGACCTTGGATGCAGCCCTCGAACGGGTCGGTCGACGACCGTCGTTGCCCTCGCAGTTGCCGCCGGAGCTCGTGGATGACCTGCCGGAAGCCTGTGGTGTGTACCGCTTCCTCGGCGAGGACGATGCGCTGCTTTACGTAGGCAAGGCCCTGAACCTACGTGAGCGGGTGCTCGGGCATTTCGGCGCAGCGACCCGGGATGCCAAATCGCAACGATTGAGCGCGCAACTGCGCCGTATCGAGTGGACGGAGACGGCCGGTGAGTTGGGCGCCTTGTTGCTCGAGGCGCGGCTCGTCCGTGAGCTGCAGCCGGTCTACAACCGCCGACTACGCGGCGGCGAACGCTGGACCTGGCTGTTCGGCGACGATGGGGCGCCCCCTCGGCTGTCTGCGCTCGAGGGTCCGCTGCCGGGCGGCGATGCCTTCGGTCTCTACGCCTCGCCACGGCAGGCCCGTAATGCACTGACGAAGCTCGCGCGCGAATCCCGGTTGTGCCTGAAGGTCCTCGGGCTCGAGACCGGCGGGCCGGGGTCCTGCTTCGGCCACCAGATCGATCGATGCAGCGGGGCCTGCGTCGGCGCGGAGAGCGCGGCGAAGCACCTGTTGCGTGCCAAGCTCGCGCTCGCCCCGCAGAAGCTGCGCGCTTGGCCTTACCCGGGGGCGGTCGCCTTGGAGGAGACCGGCGCGCAGGGATTGCGCCAATGGCATGTCATCGATGGTTGGCATTATTTGGGCACCGTCCACCCGGATGCCGTGGCGGACGCGGTTCCGGAGGCCGCTGACAATGCGACGGATCGCTTCGATCGTCTGCTCGACAAAGCCGGATCGTCCACGGGCTTCGATGCCGATGTGTACCGGATCCTGGCGCGTCATCTGACCGGCTCCCGCAAGGGGCTGCGGCCTTGGCCACCGGGGCGGATCGATGGCTGAGCTGCGACAGTTCCTGGCGAGTGTGCCGCGCGGTTGCGGCGATCTGCTGGCGCGGGAACTCGCGGAGTTCGGGGCGCTCGATATCCGCGAGCGCGGCAACGCCGTGGCGTTCACCGGCACCCTGGAGGTCGCTTATCGCACTTGCCTGCATTCCTGGGTGGCGGCGCGGGTGTTCCTCGAGATCGCCCGGTTCGAGGCGGCCGACGATGCGGCGATCTACGCTGCGCTTCGTGGGTTGGACTGGCCGGCACATGTCGATCCGTCACTCACTCTGGCGTGCGAGTGGAGCGGGCGTCATCCGGCGGTGACGAACACGCATTACGGCACGCTGCGTCTCAAAGATGCCATCTGCGACACCCTGCGCGAGCGTTCAGGTGCGCGTCCGGACATCGCGACCGAGTGTCCGGGCGTCCGTATCCATGCCCATGCCGTCGGCACGAAGGTGACGGTGTCGGTCGACCTCGCGGGTGAAGGCCTGCACCGCCGCGGTTGGCGCGGCGAGACGGGCGAGGCGCCGCTGCGCGAGAACGTCGCAGCAGGGATCCTCCTGCGCGCGGGTTGGCCCGCGCTGGCCGTCGGGGGTGCGGCGTTCCTCGACCCGATGTGCGGGTCCGGGACTTTGGTCATCGAAGCGGCCCGTATGGCGATCGGGTCGGCTGCGAACCTGCGACGGCGCTATTTCGGGTTTTTGGGTTGGCGAGGTCATGATGCCCCGTTGTGGGCATCGTTGGTCGCCGCAGCGCAGAGTCAGGCGGAGACGGGCCTCGCGCAGCGGCTCGCCGCCGGCGCGCCACCGTACCGCGGGCGCGACCTCGATGCGCGGCTGATCCGCGAGGCGCGGGTCAACGCCGCCCATGCCGGCGTCGCCGAGATCACGCGCTTCGACCAGGGTCCGCTCGCCGAGGCGCGCAGCGAGGGTGCGCCCCGCGGACTGCTCTGCACCAATCCGCCTTGGGGCTTGCGGCTGGGTGACACGGCCGCAGCGCGGGCGGTGCACGCGGAACTCGGTGCCGTCCTGCGCGGGCAGTTCGGCGGCTGGCAGGCCGCGGTGCTGACGGGCGATCCTGCGCTCGGGTTGGAGCTCGGGCTGCGTGCCACGCGTGTGCACACGATCTGGAACGGCGCCCTCGAGTGTCGGCTGCTGCGTATCACGATCGATGAGGCAGCCGTCCGCGACCTGCGGCCGGGCGGTGGCAGCGGCCCGCAGCTCGGGCCGAGGATCGATCCGGCGCTCGCTGCGACACCGGGCGCGCAGATGTTCGCGAACAGGCTGCGCAAGAACCTCAAGCAGCGGGCTGCTTGGCTCAAGCGCGAGGGCGTGAGTTGCCATCGGATCTACGATGCCGACATGCCCGAGTACGCGTTCGCCATCGACCTCTACACCGAGGAGTCGGCCGACACGGCGACCTCGAGCGCGGCCGATGGGCGCTGGCTCGTGGTGCAGGAGTACGAGGCCCCGTACGACATCCCGGAAGAGTCGGTACGCCGCCGCCGCAGCGAGGCGCTGGCGGGTCTGCTCGAGGCGACCGGCGTGCCTGCGGCGCGCATCCGCCTGCGCACCCGCAGGCGTCACAAGCGCGGTGAGCAATACGCGCGCCGCGAGGGCGACGCGGAGCAGCTGGTCGTGCGCGAGGGCGGGCTTCGGTTCCGCGTGAACCTCGGCGACTATCTCGACACCGGGCTGTTCCTGGATCACCGACTGACCCGCGGCCGCTTGCGGTCGGCGGCGAAGGGCGGCCGGTTCCTGAATCTTTTCGCCTACACCGGAACGGCCACGGTCTACGCGGCAGCGGGCGGCGCGCGCGACACCACAACGGTCGACCTGTCTGCCACCTATCTGGATTGGGCCCGGGCCAACCTCGCCCTCAACGGTTTCGATGCCCCGCAGCACAGGCGGGTGCAGGCCGATGTCCGTGAGTGGTTGCGCGCGGCCCGCGGTCAGGGCGAGCGCTACGATCTCATCTTCTGCGACCCGCCGACGTTCTCCAACAGCAAACGCATGACGGGGGTGTTCGACATACAGCGTGACCATGGGGTGCTCATCGACGACTGTATGGCGCTGCTCGCCCCGGGCGGGCTGTTGGTGTTCTCGACCAACGCTCAACGCTTCCGCCTCGACCCTGCCTTGCCGCAACGGTACGCCGTGCGCGACATCAGCCGCGAGACGCTGCCGGTCGACTACCTACGCAACGGCAACATCCATGCCTGTTTCGAGATACGCGAGCCCGTCGCGGCCGGGCCTCGGTCATCCGCCACGCCGCGCTAGCCTCTGTCAGCCGGCCTGAGTATCGTGGCGGGATGACCATCTACCTGCGTGCCGCCCTTCTCGTCGCATTGCTGTCCGTCGCCGCCTGCAGCCGCAGCGGCACGACCGCTGTGCCGCCGACCGCCTCCATGACCGTCACGGTCGCCGAGGCTGCGCGTCGCAGCGTGCAGCGCGAAGTGGTCGCCTCCGGTTCGGTCGCCGCCTGGCAGGAGATGTCGCTCGGGGTCGAGCTGTCCGGGCTGCGCATCGCCGATGTGCGGGTCGAGCCGGGCGCCCAAGTGGTCGCCGGTCAGGCGTTGCTCGAACTTGACCGTCGGACGCTCGATATCCAGGCGCGTCAGGCCGAGGCGAGCCTCGCCCAAGCGCGGGCTTCCCTGGAACTCGCCCGTGCGCAGGCGGTGCGTGGCGAGGCCCTGCTGGCACAGAACCTCATCTCGAGCGCCGACCACGATGGATTGCGGGCCAACCGCTCGAAAGCCGAAGCCCAACTCGCTTCGGCGGAAGCCGAGCGTGATGCCGCACGTCTACGCCTCGGTTTTGCGACCTTGCGCGCCCCCGACTCGGGCGTCATCTCGGCGCGCAACGCGCAGCCCGGCCAGATCGTCTCGGCCGGTACCGAGCTGCTGCGGCTCATCCGTCGCGGCCGTCTCGAATGGCGGGCNNGCCGAGGTCGCCGAGATCGACCTGCCGCGGGTCAAGGTCGGCGCGACGGTGGAGCTACGGGCGCCCGATGGTTCAAAGGTCGCAGGGACCATCCGGGCTGTGTCCCCGGGCATCGACCCCAAGACCCGCGCGGCACTCATCTACGCCGATCTACCGGCGCCGGGCGCGCTGCGCGCCGGCATGTTCGCGGAAGGTCGGCTCGCCGTCGGTCGTGCGGAGGTGAGCGTGGTGCCGCGCGAGTCGGTGGTGTTCCGTGACGGCTACCCGTTCGTGTTCGTGCTGGGTGAGGGCGATCGAGTCGCGCAGCGGCGCATCGAGACCGGCGCAGCCGAGGGCGATCTGCTCGAGGTCCGCTCGGGTCTCTCGCCGGGCGACCGGGTCGTCGTACGAGGGGCGGGTTTCTTAGGTGATCGCGACCTGGTGAAGGTCGTCGACGGCGCCGGATCCTGAGCCGGGCCGCCTCGCCATGACCCTCTCACGCTGGGGCATCCAGCATCCGCTGCCCTCGGTGTTGGCATTCGTGCTGCTCACGATCGCCGGCTTCTGGGGTCTGCATAAGCTCCCGATCTCCGATCTGCCCGACGTTTCGCTGCCCACGATCGAGGTGGCCGTAGGTCTGCCGGGCGCCACGCCTTCCATCCTCGAGACCGATGTCACGCGCAAGATCGAGGATGCCGTCGCGAGCATCGCCGACATCAAGAAGATCAACTCCGCGATCACCGAGGGGTCTTCGATCACCCGCATCGAGTTCGAGCTCGGACGCGATATCGACGCCGCGCTTGATGAGGTACGCGATGCGGTGATGCGCGCCCGCCGTGAACTTCCGGCGGACATCGACGAGCCGGTCGTACAGCGCGCGACGCTGGTCGGCGGTACGCTGATCACCTACGCCGTCTCCTCGCAGCGGTTGCCCTTGGACGAGCTGTCCTGGTTCGTGGATGACTCGGTCACCAAGGCGATGTACGGCTTGTCCGGGGTCGGTTCGGTGACCCGTTCCGGCGGCGTGCAGCGCGAGGTCCGGGTGGATCTGCGCGCCGAGGCGTTGCAGTCGCTCGGCATGACGGCGGGCGCCGTATCTCAGCAGTTGGCGCGGCTACAACTCGAGCGGCCGGGCGGTCGCACCGAAGCCGGTGGCGCGGAGCAGTCGGTACGCACCGTCGCCGTGGTGCGCAACGCCTCGGAGCTCGCCGATTATCCGATCCCGCTGCCCGAAGGCCGCTCGGTCCGGCTCTCCTCGATCGCGACCGTGACCGACGGCACGGCAGAGCCTCGTGCCGCGGCGCTGCTCGATGAGCAGCCCGTGGNNTCCCGTGGTCGGTTTCTCGATCCGGCGCACCCGTGGCTCGAGCGAAGTCGCCGTGGGAGAGGCGGTACGCGTGGCGGTCGCCGCACTGCAGGTGTCGCATCCGGAGATGGTGTTCACCGAAGTCGACTCGAGCGTCGAGGAGGCCAAAGCCTCGTACAACTCCTCCATGATCATGTTGCTCGAGGGGGCGTTGCTCGCAGTCCTCGTCGTCTGGTTCTTCCTGCGCGATTGGCGCGCCACCTGGATCTCGGCGATCGCGCTGCCGCTGTCGGTGATCCCGACCTTCGCCGTCATGCAATGGTTCGGGTTCTCGCTCAACCTGCTGAGCTTGCTGGCGTTGGCGGTGGTGGTCGGCATCCTGGTCGACGATGCCATCGTCGAGGTCGAGAACGTCGCGCGCCATCGTGCGATGGGCAAGCCGCCGCTGCAGGCGGCCATCGACGCCACCGACGAGATCGGCATCGCCGTCATCGCGACCTCCGCGACCTTGGTGGCGGTGTTCGTGCCGGTCGCGTTCATGCCGGGCGTCACCGGCAAGTTCTTCCGCGAGTTCGGTTGGACCGCAGCGGCTGCGGTGCTGTTCTCGTTGTTGGTCGCCCGGTTGCTGACACCGATGTTGGCGGCGCGCTTCATGGGGCATCTACCGGCCTCGACCGATGATTCGCCGCTGATGGCGCGCTACCTGCGGTGGGTGGATCTCGCCTTGCACCACCGGCGGATGGCGCTCGGTCTCGCGCTCCTGACCTTCATCGCCTCGCTCGCCCTGATCCCGCTCATCCCGAAGACCTTCCTGCCCACCACCGATGCGCAGCGGGTGATGCTGCAGGTCGAGCTGCCGCCTGGCGCACGTCTCGCTGATTCTCTGGCCGTCGCGGCGGAGGTGCGATCGCGCCTGCGCAAAGGTGTACCGGAGATCAAGAGCGTGTTCACCACCGTCGGTGGCGACGTGGACGGCTCCATGGGCGGCGGTCTCACCTTCCCCGAGGTCCGCAGGATCGTGTTGACCCTCGAGTTCACGGAGGACCGCAAGCGCCGCACACCCGAACTCGAGAACGCGGTGCGGGCGCTCTTGAAGGAGATGCCGGGCATCCGTACCCAGTTCACGGCGGGCGGACCCGGCGACCGGTTGACGCTCGGCCTCACCGGCAAGGATTCGGAACTGCTCGCCAAGACCTCGCGGGAGCTGGCGGCGGCCATCCGCTCACTGCCCGGGCTCGGCTCGGTCAGCACCTCCGCGGCGTTGCTGCGACCAGAGGTCGTCATCCGTCCCGATCCGGCGCGCGCGGCCGATCTCGGCGTCTCCACCGTCGACATCGCCGACGCGGCGCGCATCGCCACGAGCGGTGATGTACGTCAACGGCTCGCCAAGCTGAACCTCGCGGAGCGCCAAGTACCGATCCGCGTGCAGCTCGCAGGTGTCTCTCTCACCGATCCCGAAGTGCTCCGCCAGTTGCGGGTGCCGGGCGCGCGCGGCCCGGTGGCCTTGGCGGCCGTCGCCGACATCAGCGCGGGCAGCGGACCTGCGCGCATCGACCGCATCGATCGCGAGCGCAATGTCACGGTCACCGCCGAGCTCAACGGCAGTCCGCTCGGTGATGTGACCTCGCAGGTCATGTCGTTGCCGGAGGTGCGCAACCTGCCGGCGGGTGTGCGCATCGTGCCCGCGGGCGACTCGGAGGCCTTCGNNACATGAGCGACGTTCGTCGCATGCCGGCGATGCAGAATTTGCCGGCCGGCGTGCGCATCCTTCCCGCTGGAGACTCAGAGGCCTTCGTCGAGCTGTTCGTCGGCTTCGCGTTGGCGATGCTCGCCGGCGTGGTCGCCGTCTATGTGGTGCTGCTGCTGCTCTTCCACAGCGCGACGCTGCCCCTCGTGATCCTCGCGGCCGTGCCGCTCTGCGGCGGTGGCGCCTTCGGCATGCTGCTGCTCACCGGCAATGCCTTGTCGCTGCCGTCCCTGATCGGACTCTTGCTGCTCACCGGCATCGCCACCAAGAACTCGATCCTGATCGTCGACTACGCCGTGCTCGGCGAACGCGCGGGACTGCCGCGTGACCAAGCGCTCATCGAGGCTTGTCGCAAGCGCGCGCGTCCGGTGATCATGACCACCATCGCGATGGGCGCCGGCATGCTGCCGATCGCCCTCGGCTTCGGTGCCGACGGCAACTTCCGTACGCCGCTCGGCGTCTCGGTGATCGGCGGTCTCGTCACCTCGACGCTGCTGTCGTTGGTGGTGGTGCCTGCGGCGTATTCTTTGGTCGCCGATGTCACCGAGCGCTTGCGCGCCCGGATGGGGTGGGCGCCGCGGTCGCCGCTCGCGCAGACGACGGAGTCGGCGGCGACAGCCGAACCGAAAGGCTAGAGCAGGTCCCGAAGCCGGTACCACAGCATCGCGAGCACGAGTGCAGGGCGGCGTAGCGCCGCGCCGCCCGGGAAATCGCGGTGCGCGATACGCGCGAAGAGATCGAACCGCTCGGTGGTGCCGGCGATGGCCTCGGCGAGGAGTTTCCCGGCGATGCCGGTGAGCGCGATGCCGTGGCCGGAGAACCCCTGCAGAAAATAGACATCGGGTTCGAGGCGCCCGAAATGTGGCGCGCGGTTCATCGTGATGTCCACATAGCCACCCCAGGCATGGTCGATGGCGACATCGGCGAGCTGCGGGAACACCTCCAGCATGCGTGCGCGGGTCGCACGACGCGTGCCGAGCGGGTCGAGCCCCGAGTAGCTCACGCGCCCGCCGAACAGCAATCGATGATCGGCTGAGCGGCGGAAGTAATCGATCACCCAGTTGACGTCGGTGACGGCGGCGTCGTTGCGGATGAGCGCGGCGGCACGCTCGGCGCCGAGCGGCTCCGTGGCGACGATGTAGGTGCCGACACCCATGATCTTGCGGGCGAGGGCGGGTGCAAAAGGACCGAGCCAGGCGTTGCCGCAGAGTGCGAGGGATCGGCAGCGCACGCGGCCGGTCGGGGTGGTGACCTCGAGGGCGCCCGAGATGCGTGCATAGGAGAGGGCGCGGCTGTCCTCGAAGATCTGCACGCCTGCTCGCTCGGCCGCGACCGCGAGGCCTTGCGTGTACTTGAGCGGATGCAGGTGGCCGCCCGCCGCGTCGTAGGTGCCGGCGATGTAGCGGTCCGAGGCCACGGTCGCACGCAGCTCCTCGCGCTCGACCATGCGGATGCTGTCGTGACCGTACTCCCGATGCAGGGTCGCGACCTCCTCACGGAGTTCGCGTTCTTGCCGCGGCTTGATCGCGACATGCATCTGCCCCTCGCGCAGGTCGCAGTCGATGCCGTGGCGGGCGATGAGCGCTCGCTGCAGGCGCAGGCCTTCGACGGAGATCTCCCAGATGCGTCGTGCATCGGCGGCGCCGACCAGCGATTGCAGTTTGTGCTGCCCGCAGGCGATTCCCGGGATCGCTTGGGCGCCGCTGCGACCCGAAGCGCCCCACCCGACGCGGTGCGCCTCGAGCAGTACGACGCGGTAGCCGCGTTCAGCGAGGTGCAGCGCAGTGGAGCAACCTGCGATACCGCCACCGATCACGCAAACATCGGCTTCGACATCGCCTTCCAGTGCCCGACGCAGCGGCTGCGGCGGCGTCGAGGCGGCGTACCAGGAGTCGATGTGCGAGCTCAGATCGCCCCCATGTACCACTCGATCTCGAGCGGCGTCACGTGGGAGTTGAAGTCGTCGAGTTCGGCCTGCTTCACCGTCGCGTAGAGGTCGCGGAACGGCCGACCGAGATAGGACGCGGCGAACTCGCTCGCGCGGAAGCGTTCGATGGCGGTCGCCCAGTGCGAGGGCAGGGGCGTGCCGCCTTCACGGTAGGCGTTGCCGCGCACCGGCGGTGGCGGCTCCAGGCCTTGTGAGATGCCGTAGTGGATGCCCGCGAGCAACCACGCCGTGACGAGGTAGGGGTTGGCATCGGCGCCCGCGAGCCGATGCTCGATGCGCCGGTTCGCGGGGTCGCTCGGCGGTAGCCGTACCGCCGAGCCGCGGTTGTTGACCGACCAAGAGGGCGTCATCGGCACATAGGCCTCGGGACGGAAACGCCGGTAGGAGTTGGGCCCGGGCGCGCAGATCGCCGTGCCCTCACCGAGGGTCGCGAGTACGCCGCCGATGGCGTGGCGCAGTGCGCTGCTTTCGATCCGGATGCCATCCTGCGCGCCGTTGTCCTCGGCGAGTCCCTCCGCGGGGCCGAACCCTACCGGCTCCGGGCATTCGAAGATGTTGCTTCCCGAGGCGTCGAGCACGCTCGCGTGCACATGCAGCCCGGACCCCGCCATATCGCGGTAGGGCTTGGGCAGGAAGGTCGCGTCCCAACCATATTCGCGCGCCACGCTGCGCACCACGCGCTTGAAGCGCAGCGCCTCGTCGCAGGCGCGCAGCGCATCGGCGCGGTGTGCGAGGTTCACCTCGAACTGGCCAGGGCCGTATTCGGCGAGCGCGGTCGTCGAGGGGATGCCTTGGGCGCGGCAGACCGTGTCGATGCGTGCGAGCACCGCGGAGTACTCGTCGAGGTCGGTCATCGCATTGATCTGGGTGCGGAACTCCCGACGACCGGTACGCGGCAGCGGCGGCGGCTGAGGTTGCCCTGATGCGGTGCGTGCGCGGTCGACGAAGTAGAACTCGTACTCGATCGCGACCACTGGCGTCAGGTTCAGCCGATGGAAACGGTCCAGCACCTTCACCAGCACATGCCGCGGATCGCCGAAGAACGGTCGTCCGTCGGGCTCGTACATCGAGACCTGCAGCTGCGCCACGCCATCGTTCTGCCACGGGACGGGCACCAGTGTGTCCGGCAGTGCGCGACAGGGTCGGTCGGCATCACCTTCATCGAAACCGAGGCCGCTGGCTTGAACGGTGCCGCCGAGCACATCGAGGGCGAACATGGAGCCCGGCAGCATCATCCCCGAGCGGTAGACCCCCTCGATGCTCGCGCGATCGATCCGCTTGCCGCGTTCGACCGTGTTCAGATCGTTCAGGAAGACATCGAAGAAGCGGGTGTCCGGATGCCGCTCGAGAAAGGTGGCGAGTTCCGGAAGATCTTTGCTGCTCATGCGGGGCCTGCGGATGCGGGAGGGGCCCGCCGATGCGTCAGGATACGGTGCCGGTGGAGCAGCAGCAAGAGATGATCGGCGGATAGAGTCATTAAAATCAGGGTGTTATGGTGTTTTTCTCGACCGGATAACTGGCCTGAGGGTGTGCGGTTATGTTCTAATATTGATCGGCGGATATTTTTGTCCGCCGTGTTTGGTGTCCCATGTCTGCGCGCCCCATCATAGGCATCCCCGCCGACCGACGCATGATCGGTCCTCATCCCTTCCATATGGTGGGGGAGAAGTACGCTGACGCGATCACGCGCGCAGCGGGTGGTCTGCCGCTGCTGATCCCGGTCCTGCCTGATCGCTTGGCCGAAGCGGATCTGCTCGACTCCCTCGACGGTCTCCTGTTCCCGGGAAGCCCGTCCAATGTCGAACCGCATCACTACGACGAGGGGCCGAGCCGCGAGGGGACCCTGCATGATCCTGAGCGTGACGCGACCACGCTGCCCTTGGTGCGCGCTGCGCTCGCGAGCGGGGTGCCGCTGCTCGGCGTCTGCCGGGGTTTCCAAGAGATCAACGTCGCCCTCGGTGGGAGCCTCTGGCAGCACGTCGAGGAAGAACCCGGGATGCTCGATCATCGCGAGGACAAGACCGCTCCTCTGTCTGTGCAGTACGGCGCCGCCCACGACATCGAGCTCGAGGCTGGAGGATTGCTGAGGGGGCTCGCCGGTGGGGCCGCCCGGGTCGCGGTGAACTCCTTGCATGGTCAAGGCGTCAAACGACTTGCGCCGGGGCTACGGATCGAGGCGCGAGCGCCGGATGGGCTCATCGAAGCGTTCGTGCCCGAGTCGGCCCAAACCTTCGCGCTCGCCGTACAGTGGCACCCCGAGTGGCAGGTGATGAGCAATGATCTTTCCCGTGCCGTGTTCGCCGCGTTCGGTGACGCGGCGCGGCAGCGCGCCACCCGCCGGGCTGCGCGAAACCGAGGTTGAAGCCATGTCAGACCAGATCGCACAGTTCTTCCGCGAACATAACATCCAAGAGGTGGAGGCCATCGTCCCCGACATGGCCGGCATCGCACGCGGCAAGGTGATGCCCGCCCAGAAGTTCCAGGGCGATCAGGGCATGCGCCTGCCGGAGAGCATCTTCCTGCAGACCGTGACCGGCGACTATCCCGATGACACCTCCTCGGCGATGAGCCCCGCCGAGATCGACATCATCCTCAAGCCCGACCCGCGCACGGTGCGACGGGTGCCGTGGGCGCCTGAGCCCACGGCGCAGGTGATCCATGACTGCTTCTACGCCGACGGCCGGCGCGTGAAGATGGCGCCGCGCGAGGTGTTACGGCATGTGCTCGATCTCTACGCGCAGAAGGGCTGGGATCCGGTGGTCGCGCCCGAACTCGAGTTCTACCTGGTCGAGCCCAACATCGACGCGGACTATCCGCTCAAGCCGCCGATCGGCCGCTCGGGCCGCGCCGAACCCGGGCGCCAGTCCTACAGCATCGCTGCCGTCAATGAATTCGATCCGCTGTTCGACGACGTCTACCAGTTCTGCGAGGACCAGGACATCGCGATCGACACGCTGATCCACGAGGACGGTCCGGCGCAGATGGAGATCAACCTCCTGCACGGCAACGCACTCGATCTCGCGGATCAAGCCTTCATGTTCAAGCGCACGGCACGAGAGGCCGCGCTGCGCCACAAGATCTACGCGACCTTCATGGCCAAGCCCCACTCCAAAGAACCCGGTAGTGCGATGCATATCCATCAGAGCATCGTCGATCGGCAGACCCGCCAGAACATCTTCTCGACCAAGGACGGCGCGCCGTCGCCGCTTTTCTTCTCGCATATCGCAGGTCTTCAGCGTTACTTGCCGGCGGCCATGGCGCTGCTTGCACCCAACGTGAACTCCTACCGCCGCATGAGCCGTTTCCAGGTCGCGCCGATCAACGTCCAGTGGGGTTACGACAACCGCACGGCGGGCTTGCGGGTGCCGATGTCGGGGCCCGAGGATCGGCGTATCGAGAACCGGTTGGCCGGTGCCGATGCCAATCCCTACCTCGCGAGCGCCGCCTCGCTCGCCTGCGGCTATCTCGGGATGGTGCAGGGGTTGTCGCCCACCGATCCGATCAGCGGCAACGCGCATGATCTGCCGTTCTCCTTGCCGCGCAACATCGACGAGGCGATCCGCCTGTTGCGCGAATGCGATCCGCTCATCGAGATATTCAGCGAGTCCTTCGTCGCGGCCTTCTCGCTGGTCAAGGAAGCCGAGCACGAGGTATACCTGCAGGTGATCAGTTCCTGGGAGCGCGAGCACCTGTTGCTGAACGTCTGACGCCGCGACGAACGGGGACATCATGACCATCACGCACACCACCGCCGAGTGGCAGGCCCTCGACGCCGCGCACTACCTGCACCCCTTCACCGACCACAAGTCGCTGGCGGCGCGCGGTACGCGGGTCATCACCCACGCCGAGGGGGTGTACCTGCACGACTCCGACGGCAACCGCGTCCTCGACGGGATGTCAGGGTTGTGGTGCGTGGCGCTCGGCTACGGTCGGCGCGAGCTCGCCGAGGCCGCCTACCGTCAGATGCAGGAGCTGCCGTACTACAACAGCTTCTTCCAATGCGCGAACCCGCCCGCCATCGAGTTGGCGGACCGTCTGGCGCGGCTTTCTCCGCCCCAGTTCCAGCACGCGTTCTTCACCGGCTCCGGCAGCGAATCGAACGACACGATGGTGCGGATGGCGCGCCGCTACTGGGAACTGCGCGGGCAGCCTGAGCGGCAGGTGATCATCAGCCGCTGGAACGGCTACCACGGCAGCACCATGGCCGGTGCTTCCCTCGGTGGCATGAAGGCGATGCACTCGCAGGGCGGCTTGCCCATCCCCGGCATCGTCCACATCGGCCAGCCCTATTGGTTCGAGTGCGGCGGAGACCTCGACCCCGACGAGTTCGGCCTCCAGGCGGCGCGCGAGCTCGAACAGAAGATCCTCGAGATCGGCCCCGATAAAGTCGCGGCCTTCATCGGCGAGCCGGTGCAGGGCGCGGGCGGCGTGATCATCCCGCCGCGCACCTACTGGCCCGAGGTCCAGCGCATCGTCGACCGCTACGGCATCCTCTTCGCGTCGGACGAGGTCATCTGCGGCTTTGGGCGCACCGGCGAGTGGTTCGGCTGCGAGCACTTCGGGACCCGCCCCGACTTCATGACCCTCGCCAAGGCCATCACCTCAGGTTACCAGCCCCTGGGTGCCCTGATGGTCGCGGACCGTGTCGCCGAGGTGCTGGTCGGGGAGGGCGGCGAGTTCTTCCACGGCTTCACCTACTCGGGTCACCCGGTCGCGGCCGCAGTCGCCAATGCCAACCTGGAGATCCTGGAGCGTGAGCGGATCGTCGAGCGGGTCCGCACCGAGATTGCGCCCTATTGGGCGGCCCGCTGGCGCGAACTCGCTGATCACCCCTTGGTGGGCGAGGCGCGCACCCTCGGGCTCTTCGGGGCGCTGGAACTGGTGCCCCGCAAGCCCTCCCGAGCGTTCTTCCCCGAGCGCGGCAGCGTCGGCACCCGTTGCCGGGACCTGTCGGTCAAGAACGGCCTGGTGATGCGGGCGGTCTGGGACACCATGATCGCCGCGCCGCCGCTCGTCATCACCCCCGTTGAGATCGACGAACTCGTGTCCAAAGCGGTGCAGACGCTCGACCAGTTGCACCAGGGACTGCGTCGGGACGGGCTCGTCTGATAGACCGTCGGACAACGGACTTTCCCGCACGGCGGCGCTGCGTTATAAACGCTTCAACGCCTTGGCGTCCGCCATCCAACTGTCCCCGCTGTCCAACAGGGAGTCCCTACCTCATGAACATGCCTGTCCGTCCGGCACTGACTGTCCTCGCTTCGGCGATGCTGCTCGCCGCCTGCTCGAAGCCTGCGGAGGCCCCCAAGGCCAGCGCAGCGGCCGCCGAGGAGGAGAAAGTCCTCAACGTCTACAACTGGTCCGACTACATCGAGGCCAGCGTCATCGAGGGCTTCACCAAAGAGACCGGCATCAAGGTCCAGTACGACGTCTTCGACTCCAACGAGATGCTCGAGACCAAGCTGCTCGCGGGCAACACCGGTTACGACATCGTCGTGCCGTCGGCATCGTTCCTCAACCGTCAGCTGCAGGCGGGCGTCCATCAGAAGCTCGACAAGTCCTTGCTGCCGAACCTCAAGAACATCGACCCCTCGATCGCCCAGCGCATCGAAGCCTTCGACAAGGGCAACGAGCATTCGGTCAACTACATGTGGGGCACCTCGGGCGTCGGCTACAACGTCAAGAAGATCGCTGAGCGCATGAAAGACGCGCCGGTCGACAGCTTCGCGATGTTCTACGACCCGAAGGTCATCTCGAAGTTCGCCGATTGCGGCGTGACCATCCTCGATGCGCCGAGCGAGGTCATCGGCACGGTCCTCATCTATCTCGGCAAGGACGCCAACAGCGAGAAGCCCGAGGATCTCGCCGCTGCAGAGGCCGTGTTGAAGGCGGTGCGGCCGTACATCAAGAACTTCCACTCCTCCAACTACATCGAGCAGCTGGCCAACGGCGAGATCTGCCTCGCGCTCGGCTGGTCGGGCGATGTGCTGCAGGCCTCGACCCGTGCCGAGGAGGCCAAGAACGGCGTCGAGCTTAGCTACCGCATCCCCAAGGAGGGCGCGGTGATGTTCTTCGATCAGCTCGCCATCCCCAAGGATGCCAAGCATCCGAAGAACGCCCATCTCTTCATCGACTACCTGCTGCGCCCGGAAGTGGCCGCCAAGAACAGCTCTTACATCAGCTACGCGAACGCCAATGCGGCCTCGACGGCGCTCATCGACAAATCCGTGACGGACAACCCGAACGTGTACCCGCCCGCGGACCTGATGACGAAGCTGGTGCCGGACATGCCGGAGTCGGCGGAGTTCTCGCGATCGCTCAACCGGGCGTGGACGAGCATCAAGACCGGAAAATGATCCTCTCCTGAGGCAGAGCGGCCACCTTCGGGTGGCCGCTTCGCTTCGGGGTCCTGCAGCGATCGGGGTCCACGATGGCCGAGAAGCTCATAGACCGCTCCAACGAGTACATCCGCATCGAGGGCGTGACCAAGCGCTTCGGCGACTTCGTCGCGGTCGACAACGTCTCGCTCAATGTCTACAAAGGCGAGATCTTCTGCCTGCTCGGCGGTTCCGGTTGCGGTAAGACCACGCTATTGCGCATGTTGGCGGGGTTCGAGGCGCCGACCTCCGGTCGCATCCTCATCGACGGTCAGGACATGGCCGACATCCCGCCTTACGAGCGGCCCGTCAACATGATGTTCCAGTCCTATGCGCTGTTCCCGCACATGACCGTCGCGGCGAACGTCGCTTTCGGTCTCGAACAGGAAGGCCTCGCGCGGTCCGAGATCGACCGTCGCGTGGGCGAGATGCTCGACATCGTCAAGCTCGGCGACTTCGGCCGGCGCAAGCCTCACCAGCTCTCGGGTGGGCAGCGTCAGCGGGTCGCGCTCGCTCGGGCGCTCGTGAAGCGTCCGAAGCTGCTGCTGCTCGATGAGCCGCTCGGTGCCTTGGACCGGAAGCTGCGGGAGCACACGCAGTTCGAGTTGATCAACCTGCAGGAGCAGCTCGGCGTCACCTTCGTCGTCGTGACCCACGACCAGGAAGAGGCGATGACGCTCGCATCCCGCATCGGCGTCATGAACAAGGGACAGATCGTCCAGGTCGGGACACCCACCGAGATCTACGAGTTCCCAAGTTCCCGCTTCGTCGCCGACTTCATCGGCTCGGTCAACATGTTCGATGGCCAACTGGTCGAGGACGAGCCGGGTCATGTGCGCATCCGCTGTCCGGAGCTCGAATCGATGGTGTACGTGAGCCACGGCATCAGCGCTGCGCCGGATGCCAAGGTGTCGGTCGCCATCAGGCCCGAGAAGATCGAGATGACCCGGACGGCACCCGAGAGCAGCGAGAACCGCGCGCGCGGCGTGGTCAAGGAGATCGCCTACATGGGTGATATGTCGGTCTACCTCGTCCGACTCGAGTCGGGGCGCATGGTGCGCGTCACCATCCCGAACATCGAGCGCCACGACGAGCGGATCGTCTGGGAGGAGACCGTGCACCTCAACTGGCACCCGTCGAGTCCTGTGGTGCTCTCGCAGTAGCCATGGCACCGACGCCCGGCAACCGCGTGCCTCAGGGGCTGGCCAACGACCGTTTGGGCCTGCTGTACGCGTTGTTGCAGCAGTTCGGGCTGCAGCGTTGGTCGCAGTACGTGCGTCAGCACTGGTCCGGCCAGCGCCTCGTCATCGCCATCCCCTGGGTCTGGCTGTTCCTGTTCTTCGTCGTCCCCTTCCTCATCGTCTTCAAGATCTCGTTCTCGGAGATCCGGCTTGCGATGCCGCCCTATGCGCCGCTCTTCGAGTGGCTGGAGGAGGGGAAGCGGCTGGTCACGACGCTCAACCTCGGCAACTACGCGTTCATCCTGAGCGACAACCTCTACATCAGCACCTTCGCGTATTCGTTGAAGGTGGCAGCGGTGTCGACGCTGCTGTGCCTCTTGATCGGCTATCCGATGGCGTACGCGATCGCACGCTCGACGCCGACTGCGCGCAGCCTGTTCCTGATGCTGATCATCCTGCCGTTCTGGACCTCTTTCCTGCTGCGTGTGTACGCTTGGGTCGGGCTCCTGAAGACCGACGGTGTGATCAACAACACCCTGCTCGCGGTCGGGCTCATCGATGCGCCGCTGACCCTTCTCTATACGGATCTCGCCGTCTACATCGGCATCGTCTACTCCTACCTGCCCTTCATGATCCTGCCGCTCTACGCGAACCTCGAGAAGCACGACCTGACGCTGCTCGAGGCCGCAGCCGATCTCGGCGCGCGGCCCTTCAAGGCGTTCCTGCGCATCACGCTGCCGCTCTCGGTGCCCGGCATCGTCGCCGGCTGCCTGCTGGTGTTCATCCCTGCGGTGGGGGAGTTCGTCATCCCGTCGCTGCTCGGGCGGGCCGATCAGCTGATGATCGGGCGCATCCTCTCCGATGAGTTCTTCGCCAACCGGGATTGGCCGGTCGCGAGCGCGGTGGCCATCGTCATGCTGCTCGCGTTGTTGCTGCCCATCATGCTGTTCCAGCGATACCAGCGCCTCGAGCTCGAGGCCGCCAAGCGATGAGGAAGCAGCCATGAAGACGCGCGGCTGGTTCCGCAACGGCGCGTTGGCGTTCGGTCTCGCGTTCCTCTACATCCCCATCCTCTCGATGGTGTTCTTCTCGTTCAACAACTCCAGGTTGGTCACGGTCTGGGACGCGGCCAACTCTCCGACGCTCCTCTGGTACCGCAAGCTGTTCGCGAATGGTCAGATCCTCGACGCCGCGCTGCTGTCGCTGCAGATCGCCGCCATGACCGCGACCGGCGCCGTCATCCTCGGCACGCTCGCCGGGCTAGCGCTGGTGCGCTTCGGGCCGTTCCGCGGGCGCGCCATGCTCTCCACCATGACCACCGCGCCGCTCGTGATGCCCGAGGTGATCACCGGTCTGTCGTTGCTGCTGCTGTTCGTCGCGCTCGAACAGCTGACCGGCTGGCCGGCGGGGCGTGGTGTCGCCACCATCACCATCGCGCACATCACTTTCGCCATGGCATACGTCACCGTGGTCGTCCAGTCGCGGCTCGCCGGATTCGATGATTCCCTCGAGGAAGCCGCGCTCGATCTCGGCGCCAAGCCCGCGAAGGTGTTCTTCCGGATCACGCTGCCGCTGATCACGCCCGCGCTGGTGTCCGGGTGGCTGTTGGCGTTCACGCTCTCTTGGGACGACGTCGTGATCTCGCAGTTCGTGTCGGGACCGAACTCCACCACGCTGCCCATGGTGATCTTCTCCAAGGCCCGTCTGGGCGTAAGCCCCGACATCAACGCGCTCGCCACCATCCTGGTGCTGATCGTCGCGACCGGCGTCGTGCTCTCCACGATCTGGATGAAGCGGCAAGAGCGCCGTCGCCTGCTCGAAGAGCAGATGGCCCGCAGTGACGGGGGCTGACAAGGGTATGCACAGAATTGGCATCGATGTCGGCGGTTCCACGCTGCGCGTGGGCGAGGTGGATGTCGTAAACGGTCGGGTCGCCGGTGCCGTCGATACGCTGCCCATGCCTGCCGGCGCTCGTCCCGACGATGTCCTAGCCGCATTGGCGGCGAGTCCCGTGCTGCGCGGCGGCACGGGCTCGATCGGCCTCGGCATCCCCTCGGTCGTCGAGCACGGCGTGGCACGGACCGCGGCCCACCTCGACGAGGCTTGGATCGGGCTCGATGTGGCGGCAGCGTTCACCCGTCTCACCTCGCGACCGACCGTCGTCATCAACGATGCGGACGCGGCCGGGCTCGCCGAGATGCGTTTCGGCGTCGGCCGCGGACTTCGGATGCACGCCGGCACTGCCGATGGCGCGACTTCCCGCCGCATCATCGTGTTGACCCTCGGCACCGGCATCGGCTCGGCGTTGTTCCTCGATGAGCGGCTCTGGCCCAACACCGAGTTCGGTCATCTCCGGCTGCCGGGCGTCGACGATGTCGATGGCGAGGGCTGGGCGGCGGCGAGCGTTCGCACCCGGCTCGACCTCGATTGGTCGACATGGGCTGCGCGGGTCGATGCCTACCTGCAGGAGTTGCAGCGTCTGCTGTGGCCGGATGTCTTCATCGTCGGCGGAGCGGTCAGCGAACACGCCGCGGAGTGGGTGCCCTTGCTGAAGTGTGCCGTGCCAGTGCTGCCTGCGGTGCTGCGCGGGCAGGCAGGGGTGGTGGGTGCGGCCCTGGCGGCCGCGGGCGGCGCTGAGGCGGATGACATCGAAACGTGGACTTCATGACCGACACGACCGACCCAGGCCGGACAGATCTGGACCCGCCGCGATCGCCTGCGACGCGCGTGCAGCACCCACCGCTCGTGGTCGTCCCTGCCGACAATCGCCCGCTCAACGCGCCCATCCAGCAGAACGTCAAGTGGGACACGCCCTCGGTCGCCGAGGCCCAGCGCATCGCACGCGGCGAACGAGCGGGGTTCTACTACAGCCGGATGGCCAATCCAGGCACGCGGCAACTCGAGCTGTTGCTCGCCGAACTGCAAGGCCGGGAGGACTGCCTCACCTGCGCCTCGGGGGTCAACGCCGTCGCACAGGTGTTGCTCGCGTTGACCGGTCAGGGCGATCACGTCGTCTCTTTCGTGGAAGGCTATGGGCCGACCCGTCAGATGTTGAGAGGTCTGCTGACGCGGTTCGGAGTCGCGCATACGCTGCTGCCGTTGGCGGACCACGCTGGCCTCGCCGCCGTGCTCGCGTCCCGACCGACCCGGCTCGTGTTCTTCGAATCGCCGACCACGCCCGCCGGGAAGATCGCCGATGTGGGGGCGATCACCGCGCTCGCCCACCAGTACGGCGCGCTCGCGGTGCTGGACAACACCCAAGCGGGGTTCCATCAGCACAGCCAGTATCCCGTGGATGTCTTCGTACACAGCCTGACCAAGTTCGCGACCGGTGTGGGCGATGTCATGGGTGGCGCCGTCATCGCCGATCGTGCCGTGATGGACAGGATCCGTCCGGACATGCTCCTCTTCGGCGCGCCGCTCGACCCGCTCGCCGCGTCGCTGATGGTGCGGGGCCTGAAGACCTATTTTCTGCGCTATCGAGAGCAGTCCGCGGCAGCGACCGAGATCGCCCGATTCCTCGAGTCCCATCCCGCCTGCAGCCGGGTGATGCATCCCGGGCTCGGATCGCATCCGCAGGCCGCACTCGCCCGTGCACAGATGCGCGAACCGGGCTGCGTGATCACCTTCAGCGTGCAAGGCGGCGTCGAAGCCGGTCGCCGCTTCGCGGATGCGCTGCGTCTGTTCGCCCGCACGCCGAGCTACGGGTCGACCGAGTCGCTGGTGATGGCGCCGCAGATGATGCAGCCACGCGATCTCACGCCCGAGGAGCGCGCCGTCTGCGGCATCGACGAGGGCACGGTGCGCCTCTCGATCGGGCTGGAGGGCCTCGATGAGCTGCGCGCAGACCTCGCGCAGGCGCTCGCTCAGGCCGCGGTCACTTCTCGCCCTTGACGTAGCGGTCGAGCTCGCGGTGGAAGTGCCGGATGCGGCTTTCCTGTTCGCTCCAGATCGGTCCCTTGAAGCCTCTCGAGCGGCTGCCTTCGCCGACCGAGTGCACGAGTTCGACATCCTGGTTGAGCACTTCGCCGAGGTCCGTCACCGCGCCCTCGGGGTGGATCTCGAGCTTCGGCCGGGTGCGACCGGTCACATCCGTATCTTTGGGCAAGCCCATCCAGGCCGGCACGAAGTAGGTCGGGTCGTCGACATGACGGAACATCGTGATGTTGTCGTAGAAGAACTTCTTCGGATCATCCGGGTGCGGCAGGAAGCGCATGATGAAGACGCCTTCCGGATGACAGCCGATCTGTACGTTGGGGAACAGCCCGGTCGCCCAGCTGTCGGTGAGCTGACCGTCGGTCAGCTTTTCATAGTGCGTGAGACCGAGCCGCTGCGCGCGTGCGCGCTTGCTCTGCTGCACCGCGGCGCGTACTTCGCGGGCGTTGCCCTTGAACGAATCGGGGTCCATGCCGGCATCGGTCATCATGAAGCGCAGCCCGGCATCCACGGTCTCCTGGTCGGCGACGCGGTGCGATTTGCGGCACAGCGGCACGATCATGCGGCTGAAGCCGTTGGGGTAGAGGTCGTACTGGCTGAAGTCGCCCATCACCGTCTGGGTCTGCGGATGGATGTGGGGCAGGTGGTAGGTCTCGTAGAACGAATCGACGCCGACCTTCCAGTTCGCGCTCCACACGGTGCGCACATGGCGCACGGCGTGCATCTCGTCGATACGGTAGTTCTCGAGGTATCCCTTCGGCAGTCCGATCCACTCCGCGAGGGGCTGGGCCTTGCCGTCGAGGTTGACGAACACCAGACCGGCGTGGGTGTCGCATCGCACCTCGGTGAGCCCCGGTCGATGGGCGACCAGTGAGGGATTGAACGTCTCCTCATCGGTGATGGCCTTGAGGCTGCCGTTGCAGTGGAACTTCCAGCCGTGGAATGCGCAGGTGAAGTGATCGACGCTGCCGTGCGTGTTGAGGGCCACGCGGTTCGCGCGGTGCGGGCAGACGTTGTAGAACGCTTTGACGCTTCCATCGTCTTGGCGCGTGACCAGGATCGACTCGTGACCGATCTCGAAGGTGAAGTAGTCGCCGGCTTCCGGGATGTCGCTGGTGACGCCTGCGAGCAGCCAGACCTTGGGCCACATCCGTTGCCACTCGAGCTGCATGAACTCCGCGCTGTGGTAGCGCGCCGGGTCGAGGATCTGCGCGCCGTTGTCGACGGGGGGGCGTTTGCGCTCGAGCGAATCGACCGGCGCGTCGGGGTTCACCTGATAGTCGAAACTCATGGTCCACCTGGCTGATGGTTGGGGAGCGGAAGATGATGCCGCGACGAGGACCCTCGCGCACGGCTCCTGAAC
>DBCG01000060.1 GCA_002292945.1 Proteobacteria bacterium UBA964
CTCGTCAACAACGCCGGCGTCAGCCAGCACGGTTTCTTCGAGGATCTCGACGCCGGAACGGTCGCGGCGATCCTGTCGTCGAACCTGCTCGCACCCATCCTGCTGACCCAGGCGTTGCTGCCGCACCTCCAGTCGCGACCACGCGCCCATCTCGTCAACCTCGGCTCGGCCTTCGGCTTCATCGGCTACCCGTCGCAGACGGTCTATTCCGCCAGCAAATTCGGGATCCGCGGTTTCACCGAGGCGCTGCGCCGGGAACTCGCGGGATCTTCTGTCCACGTCCATCACATCGCTCCGCGCGCGACCCGCACGCCGATGAACGCCGGCACGATGGACCGGTTGAACGCCGAACTCGGCAACCAGGTGGATACGCCGGAACGTGTCGCAGACGCCGTCCTGCACGCCATGGCACGAGGCCGCAACGAATCGGTCATCGGTTGGCCCGAAAGGTTCTTCACGCGCCTCAACGGCGTCTTCCCGTCGCTCGTCGATGGCGCTCTCATCAAACAACTGCCGGTGATCCGGCGATTCACCCAAGGAGATCTCCGATCATGATGACCCACTCCCGCCGCGGCCTGTGGGCCGCGATCTTCATCGCGATCCTCGCCCTGTCGACCACCCTGCCGGCGCAGGCCGCCTCGATGGACGACGCGTTGCTCGACATCCAGCAATCGTGGGCGCGCATCAACTATTCCGCAGCCTCGAGCGACCGAAAGGCCGACGAGTTCGGCCGTCTTGCCGACCAGGCGGCTGCCCTGTGTTCGACCCACCCGGGACGCGCCGAACCGATGGTGTGGCAAGGCATCGTGCTGTCGAGCCAAGCCGGCGCCCAAGGCGGTCTCGGGGCGCTGTCGCTCGCCAAAGAAGCGCGCAAGGTCCTCGAGGCCTCGCTGAAGATCGATCCAGCGGCACTCGGGGGCTCGGCCCATACTAGCGTGGGGACGCTCTATCACAAGGTACCGGGTTTCCCGATCGGTTTCGGTGATGATCACAAGGCGCGCCAGCACCTGCAGGCCGCGCTCAAGATCAACCCGACCGGCATCGACCCCAACTATTTCTACGCGCAGTTCCTGCTCGACGAGGGCGAGAAGGCGCTGGCGCTCGAGCACCTGCAGCGCGCGCAGAACGCCCCCGCGCGCCCGGGCCGCGAAATAGCCGACGCCGGTCGTCGGAAAGAGGTCGCGGCCTTGCGGGCCGAGGCCGTCGATGTGCTACGGTAGACCAAAGAATCGATGACGGAGCATGACATGCGACGCGCATTTCCTGTCACATGACATCGTATCGGCGCTCATCGCTTGGTTGATATGCCTCGCATTCTCGCGTTTGCTCATCGCGCGATGACCAGACCCACCCTCAGCGTCACTGCACTCACCGCCATCGTGTCGCTATGGTGCTTGATACTGCTCAACCTGCCGCTCTGGTCACACCTGCTGGAACTGAGGCCGATCGACGGGACGCACACCGCAGCGTTCCTGGGCAGTTTCGTCCTGCTCTCCGGCCTCGCGATCAACCTGTTTTTGACGCCGCTGACCCTGCTCCGTCCGCTCGCCAAACCGATGCTGGCCATCGTATTGGTGTCGGCGGCAACGGCGAACTATCTGCTAAGCGTCTACGGCACCGTCATCGACAAGGTGATGATCCGCAATGCGCTCGAGACCAATGCCGCGGAGAGCACCGAGCTCGTCAGCTTGCGCATGCTGCTGCAGGTCACACTGCTCGGGATCCTCCCGGCGGCGTGGGTGCTGATCACTCCGCTGAAACAACAGGGATGGCGGCGCGAGCTCCGCGACCGGACCGTGGTGGCGGCGATCACGCTGTCGTCACTGGTCGCTGTGGCCGCAGCGTTCTATCAGGATCATGCCTCGCTGCTTCGCAACCATCGGGAGCTCCGTCACATGTTGGTGCCGGTGAACTTCATCGCTGGACTCGGCAGCCATGTGGCCGCGCAAGTCAGACGAGAACGGCCTTATCTTAAGATCGGCGAGGATGCGATCCGGCCGCGTGCCTCCCAGCGCACGTCCTCGGACAAACCCGTGCTCGTGGTCTTCGTCGTCGGAGAGACCGCGCGCGCTGCGAACTTCTCGCTCGGCGGATATCCGAGGCTGACCAACCCCGCACTGGCCAAGATCGCCGATCTCGTGTACTTCAACAATGTCTCCTCTTGCGGGACCTCTACTGCGATCTCCGTGCCTTGCCTGTTCTCGGACATGGGGCGATCAGGGTTCGATGTCCACGAGGCAAGGCATCGTGACAATCTCATCGATATCGCCCTGCGGACCGGTCTTGAGGTGGACTGGTTCGGCAACAACACCGACTGCAAAGGTGTGTGCCGAAGTGCACTGGAGCAGCGGGTGGACCGCTCACGGCACCGTGACGCCTGCATAGGCAACAGACCTTGCCTCGACGGCGCGCTGTTCGAGGACTTCTTCGACACGCTTAGCACCATCGATGAAGACCGTTTCACGGTGATCCACACCCTTGGCAGCCACGGCCCCGGCTATCACCTGCGTTATCCGGCCGCGTTCGATCACTTCAAACCTGCCTGCCATGAGGTGGACTTCGACCGCTGCACCCCGGCACAGATCGTCAACGCCTACGACAACACGCTGCTCTACGACGACCATCTTCTTGCGCAGACCATCGACCAGCTCAGGGCCTTAAGCAGAAGCGTGGACACCGCACTCGTGTATGTCTCGGACCACGGCGAATCGCTGGGCGAGAACGGCGTGTTCCTGCACGCCCTACCCTATGCCCTCGCGCCGCGCGTCCAGACCCAAGTACCGATGATGTTCTGGGCCTCCGCAGGCTTCCGCTCCCGTTTCGACATCGATATCGACTGCCTGCGACAAAAGTCGAGTCACACACTCTCGCACGATCACCTCTTCCATTCTCTTCTGGGCCTGCTGTCGATCGAGACCAAATCGCGGCGCCCGGAACTGGACTTTTTGTCTAATTGTCGGACGATGACCCACTCAAAACCGGCGACCTAGGCCGGATCACATCGTCCTCTGCGATCGCGGGTTCATCTTTAGTTCAATTTTGTTTTTTATTAGGGGGGGGACATCCTCCGCGTCTTTGCTGCTATTGTTTGACATGGTCATCAAAAATACCCTCCGATGGCAGCCTTTGAACGCTGTCACGAAGGAAATGTCGAGCGACCGGTGGTCGGTCTTGTCCCCCCACATCTCTTTAGTCGATCTCCACGCCGGAGATGTCACGAGCGCACCCGATCAAGACTTCACACATGCTTTGTTCCCGATCACCGCAGTACTGACGCTGCATGGCACGCTGGCGGAGGATCGGCCACTAGAGGCGGTTTTGATCGGGCAAGAGGGCATGCTCGGTGTCTGGGCGTTCGCCGACACGCACACCACGCCGCAAAGAAGTGTTGTACAGTTCCCCGGATCCGCGCTTCAGATCGATATGGAGATTTTGAGGAGCGAATTCGAGACCTCGTCCGAGTTCCGAAAGCTGGTCTTCCGGTACAGCAATTCAATGCTGGATTACGCCATCCAGACCGCCGCCTGCTATCGGCGTCATGACCCTCACCAGCAAGTGGCGAGGACGCTGGTGATGGCGGCGCGGCGTCTCCAGACCGACTGTATACCCCTGACCCATGCGACGCTTGCAAGCCTGTTGGGGTTGCGTCGCGAAACAATTTCTGTGGCAACGATGCGCCTTGCCAACAAGGGCGTGCTCAAACAGAATCATGGCAGCATCGAGATCCTCAAGACTGACGAGCTCCATGCGTTATCCTGCGGCTGTCTCGGAGTCTTCGAAGACCTCTACTCGAGACCGCTGAATCCCCGCCGATAACCATCACATCCTCAGAGCACAAAAATGCCGCAAAACCTTCAAGACGTGATCACCGAGCTGGCCATGATCAAGTCCGAATTTCTTCTGATGAAGGAACGATTCCTTGTAGTCAATGAACGCTATAGCAAGAATATGGGGTCGCTCAACGTGCTCACTCTTCATGCTGCCGAGGCGGCGAAGAGAGCCGCTGAGGCTGCTGAGCATGCGAAGGAAACGACGCGCCAATGCGCTGATCTCGCGCTGAAGCATTCTGCCGCGTCACCGGTCACCGATGCAGCGATGTTGGCCGTCAAGGTAGCGGAGAGCGCTGCACGGGCTGCCATGGAAGCCGCTGCCGCAGCCGCCGCAGCCGCCGCGGCCGCA
>DBCG01000082.1:0-168 GCA_002292945.1 Proteobacteria bacterium UBA964
ATCCGGCCGTATCTCCTCGAGCACTGACGAGGCACCGGAGCTCACCGCCCGCTGGATCGCGGAGGCGGATCTGCGCAAGGGCGACACGCTCATCCGCCGCGGCCGGCCGAAGCTCGCCGACCCCAAAAGGCTGCTGTCGATCCGCGTCGCCACGAGCGTCATCGCCGC
>DBCG01000082.1:204-16592 GCA_002292945.1 Proteobacteria bacterium UBA964
GCAGACGCGGATGGCGGAGGTCCTCGCGAAGCGGGCGCCGAAGGCGAAGGGCGGGTAGGGTAAGGAGAGAAAAATGATCGGAATGGAGATCCTGAAGCCGGTCGCGGTGCTCGCGGCGTGGACCATGGTGATGTTTCTTTGGATGTACTTCACCCGTGTCCCGGCGATGAAGAAGGCCAAGATCGATGTCGGCAACCTGACCGGAGGAACCGGCAGAGCGCTGGATGACCTGCTGCCCGGCAAGGTCCAGTGGATCGCGCACAACTACAACCACCTCCACGAGGCGCCGACCGTGTTCTACGCGGTGGCGCTGTCGCTGGCGATGATCGGTCAGGGCGACGGACTGAACGCCATGCTCGGCTGGGCCTATGTCGGCCTGCGCATCGTCCACTCGCTGGTGCAGGCGCTGTGGAACCGCATCACGGTACGCTTCCTGCTGTTCGTGCTGTCCAGCATCGTGCTGATCGCGCTGGTGGTGCACCTTGTGCTCGCGGTGTTCGGGTACTGACTGGGCTCCCCCCGAGATTCCAGACACCGAGGTCAGGCGTAAAGAGGGTCTTGTCCAGGTGGCTCCAGCCGAGGGTGCGGCCGGAATGACGACAGCGCTACGCTGGCGGGCCGCAGCGCAGGACGAAGACCTGCGAGGGCTGTGCAAAGAGCGTCCACGCACCTTGGTGCCACTGCTCGGCAGGCATCGAAAAACCTTCGTCGCTCCAGTCATTCCTCCAACTGCGGGCGCTCAGGTGCTGCAGCCACTGCGGAAGATGGATCTTGCCCTGTGCCTCGTGTCCGGCGAGGTTGACGATGCAGAGCGCCACGCAACCCGCCGCATCGCGCCAGTACCACGCGACGAGACAATCAGAGCTCCAGTTGTCGTCCCATGCACGGGAGATCTCGAGCAGACCCCATTCGCCGTCGTGGAATATCGGGTCTTTGAGCAGTCCGAGAAGTTTCGAATAGAGCTCATTCGTTCTGGCATCCGGCGCTTCGTCCGGTCCGCGCACGAGGTGAGGCGAGATGCGCACGCGGCGCCCTTCGGCCTGTCCTTGGTGGAAGAAGCGAAGCCCGGGTGACAGGAAGGTCAGTGCCGCAGCCGAGACATGTCGGTCGTGCGTGAAGGTGTCGGCGGCGCGCGGCTCGTCGTGGTTCTCGAGAAACCGCGCGAGGCGCGATTGATAGGTGATGTCTGCCCGCAGGTGGCCGCGGACGCCGGCATGGTCACCATCGCGCAGACGGTCATATAGGCGTTTGTCGTAGCAATAGTCGAAGCCGGCGGCATGGAGCTGTGACTCCATGTCCCAGTAGACCTCGGCCATGAAGATGAAGTCCGGATGGGCGTCCTTCACGGCGCGGATCGCTGGCGTCCAGAAATCCGCGGTCGGTGTGCCCCAGGTGCGCTGGAAGATCTCGGGCGTCACCAGCATCGCCATGTCGCAACGCAGACCGTCGCACTGTGAGGCGATCTGGAGGATCTCTTGCTGTAGTCGGGCTTGCAGCGCGGCGTTCGAATAGTCGAGCTGGACGGTGTCCGGCCATCCCGGGAAATAAGGATCACGACCGTGCGCGAAGATACGGCCTGCCGCGCCATGGGCGAAGAAGTTCTGCGGCTCGTCCCGCAGTTGCTGGGCGTTGCCTTGGACGAAATACTCCGGATGCGACTCAAGCCATGGATGGTCGAGCCCCATGTGGTTGGGCACGAAATCGAGCATGAGCCGGATCCCCCGCTTGGCCAAGCGGCGCCGCAGCGCGGCAAGGGCTTTCGGACCGCCCAGTCCGTCCGCGACCGAGTAGTCGCGGATCGCGAAGCCTGAGCCTGCGATGTCCTCGTCATTGAGGTCCGGCAGCGTGTGGGCGAATTCGCGCAGCCACTCGGGGTTCGAGCGCGAGACTTTCTGCGAGGCGAGGCCGATGCTCCAGACACTCAGCAGCCAAAGGATGCCCACGCCGGAATCGACGAGCTCACCGATCAGCGTATCCGGCAGGTCATCGAGTGTGGCAGGCCTGCCCAGTTCGCGGCTGCGCTCGGTGAGATAGACCCGCGTGTTGAGTTGATGCAGGACAGGGTGCGCAGACATGGTGGTTTATCCTCGAATCATCGATGCCGCGAGCACTCGGGCCTGCGCGGAGATCTTTTCAGGGACCATGGCCAGCAGGCCGCCGGGGACGGGCGCCACCGGATCCAGACCCTGAAGGCATCGCTCGATCGTGCTCGCCGTCATCGACGCGGCGATGGCGTACGAGAGCGGTGATTGGCGGATGTCGAACTCGACCACGGCATCGCTGCCGACGGCGAGGATCGGAAGCATCGCGGGTTCGACCCGCGCGCCTATCCCGGCCACGCCTGCCAGTGCGTGCCTTTGCGGGAGGAACTTCGCCTCCGCCGAGGCGGCAGCGGCCTCGAGGAGACTGGTCGCGAGCAGCTTGCAGTGCATGATCGACCTGATCGCCGAGATGTTGCGCGCAGTACGGAGCGTGAGGGCCTCGAAGTTCGCAGCATCGGGCTCGGAATCGAATTGTCGATAGATCACCGGCGCCGTCAGCGACCCCAAGAAGTGCGTCATCCGGTGCAGAGTCTGGCGATAGCTGGTCAGACCGGCGCCCTCCGTCCGACGCAGATCCGGTGACGATTCGAGCATCAGGTCCCAAGTGTCGTCGAGCAGCGCGATCAGATCGTCGCTGCCGAAACTGCAGACATCACGGTTGGCGAGTCGGACGGATCGGTGGACCTGTGCGCGCAGGGCGTTCTCCGACAGCCCCAGGGCAAAGTGCTCGTTGAGCATCGCGAGCTTGTGTAAAGACGCTCGCGGGACATCGGCGTTATCCTTGCGAAAATGTAAGGTGGCCTCGATGGCCAAGGTCACCGCCACGATATCGGATTCATCGAGGACCGGTGCCAGCGCCTTTGCCGCGGCAAGCGCGCTCAGGAATTCGTTCTGTCCGCCGAAGGGGCTCAGTGTCTGGCCCGGCGCGAGGCCGAACATTATGCGTACCATCTCGAAGGTCCGATCGGACCGCGTCGAGGGCGAGTCGATCAGCGCATAGGACAGCGGCGCGGGCGAATGGATCATCCCCTCGAATTGCGCGCGTGCGGCCGGCGCCAAGCCCTGATCGACATTCACCTGGATGAGGTCGTGGAAGAGTCCGACCAGCATATCGAGGGGATCGTCCGATCCTCCCACCATCAGCGCATGCGTCAGATGGTGGTAGTACCGAGTGCTTTCGAGCATCGTGGAGTCGACCAGCGCCACGAGTTCCGCAAGTTTCGCAGCGGGACAGTGCGGCGCCAACGTCGCGAGGGACGCCCTCATCGCGGCTTCGCAGGACTGAGGTGTGCTCATTTGTCTTTCATCACCCAGACACCGTCCCATTCGCCCTCAGGAGGGTGTGACTCGAGATGATCGCAGCGGCCGATGTAGGTCTCAGACAGCCGATCGGCGGGGTTGAGCCCGNNCCCGAGGCACTGTCGGAAGCCGTCCCGTGCCCGAGACCAATCGCCGCTGCGATAGGCGTTCATCGAATCGTTGAACCTCGCGATGACGTCGACCATGTTGGGGAAGGACTCGGCGTCATGGTAATCGAGGATCTCGTAGACGCGCACCGGTCGTGTCTTGCCTTTGACCACCACGAGATCGATGTCGCGGTACCGGTAAGTGCCGCGGAGCTTGGCGATCGTGGACTCGCTGGCCAGGATATGCGCGGAGTAGGCTTTGCATGCGCTCTCGAGGCGCGATGCGAGGTTCACGCCGTCGCCGATGACCGTATAGTCCATGCGCTTCGGCGAGCCGATGTTCCCCGAGACGACGGTGTCGGTGTTCAGGCCGATCCCCATGTCGACGGTCTTGAGCCCGAGTTTCCGCCGCTGTTCGTTCCAGGCCCAGAGCTCGCGGATCATGGAGATCGCCGTCTTGACGGCCCGGTCCGGATCGTCCTCGTGCGCTGCCGGTAGCCCGAAGCAGGCCATGATCGCATCGCCGATGAACTTGTCGAGCATGCCTCCTTGCTTGTTGATGCACTCGACCATCAGCGTGAAGTATTCGTTGAGGAAGGACACGGTCCCTTGGGGGCCGTACTCCTCGGTGATCGTGGTGAAGCCGCGCACGTCGGTGAACATGACGGTGGCTTCCTTGCTCGCACCGCCGAGCAGGTCCGACCCGCCGCCTTCCAGCATCTGCGCCGCGATGGCGGGGTCCATGTAGCGCGACATGGTCGACTTCATGCGCTTCTCGGCGCTGATGTCCTCGAACATCAGCATGGCGCCGAGCTCTTTCGCGCCGTCCGCTGCACGCAGCGGCATGACGCTGATATTGACCGAGCGGCTGACGCCGCCCAGCGTCAACTGGGCGTCCGGGAAGTAGCCGGTCTCGCCGGAGGCCTTGGCGGAGGAGATGTTCTCAGCCAACCAGTGTCCGGCGTCCTCGAGCAGTTCGGTCAGCGGTCGGCCGACGAGCGCGTCTTCCTTGGACTCCCAGATGCGCAACCCTGCTCCGTTACAGGTGACGATCTTGCCGGTCGCGTCGAGCGTCATCACCGCGTTCGACATGCTGTGCAGGATGCTGTCGTTGTAGCTCTTCATCCGCTGCACGTCGTCGAACAGCTTCGAGTTCTCCAGTGCGATGGAGACCTGCGCAGTGAAGGCCTTGAGCCGCTGTTCGTCTTCTGGGGTGAAGGCGCCGGTCTCCTTGTTCAGGACCTGGGTGACCCCGATGATCACGCCGTTCTTGTTGTAGATCGGCGTGCAGAGGATCGATCGCGTGAAGAACCCGGTCTGACGATCGAATGCTGGATTGAAGCGGAGGTCGGCGTAGGCATGTGGGATGTTCAGCGTCTTTCCGGACGTGAAGGTCTCCCCGGCGATGCCAAGCCCCGACGGGAAGCGGATCTCGTTGAAATCGCCGCCCACGGCCACCCGCGAGAAGAGGGTCTTGGTCGAGGCGTCGTAGACGAAGATGGTCGCCCGCTCTGCACGCAACATCTTGGTGGTCTCGGCCACCACGCGCTGCAGCAGGCGGGACAGATCGAACTCCTGGTTGATCTCGGCGACCAGATTGATGAACTTCAGCTCCTTCTGCCGCAGCTTCTCGGTGTGCTCGATGAAGTGCAGGCTGCTGATCGCGATGGCCGCCTGCGAGGTCATGTCCTCGAGGAGTTGCAGGTCGCCCGCGGTGAATGACCCCGTGTTCTTGTTGAGGCATTGCATCGCGCCGATGATCTCGCCCGACCCGACACGGACCGGGACACAGGCGATGTTGCGGGTCGTGTAGCCTGTCCAATCGTCGACCTGACGGTTGAATCGCGCATCCGAATACGGATCGTCGGTCAGTACGGCATCGCCGGTCTGGAAGACATGTCCGGCGAACCCCGAGGTGTTGTTGATGCGGATCTCGCGGACGAGATCGCCTTGGGCGACCCGTGAGTAGAGCTCCCCGGTCTCGGCATCGTTGAGGAACAGCGTGCCGCGGTCGCAGTCGAGTGCTTCGACCGTGATGTCGACGAGTGTCTTGAGTACGCTCACGACATCGCTGGCCGCTGCGCAGCGGCGCGACACCTCGAGCAGCGTCTCGGCGCGTCGCAGTGCGATGGTCTTTGACGGTTTCTTGCGCCGTTGACGGGCGCTGGTCGGAGTATCGTTCATTTTCGTTTTTCCAGCTCTGAGCGCAGCAGCTGCACTTGTTCGCGGAGGTTCTTCTTCTCGAGGAGGGCTGCCGACTCTTGACGGGTCATCGCCGACTGATGGGCGGCGCGCAGGCTGTCCATCTCGGTGCGCAGGGCGTCGATGCTGCTGCGCAGTTGCTGCGCTTCTGCCGCGGCCCGGGCCTTCTCTGCTTGAGTATCCGCACGACCTGCGGATGCGGTGTCTTCGAGTGCCTGTCGCAGCGAATCGATGGCGCGTCGCAGATCCGCGATCTCGTTCGCGGCGCGTGCCTCCGCTGCCTGGACATCTGCACGGCCGCGTGTGGTGGCGTCCTCAAGCCCGCTGCGTAACGACGCCACGGTGCCCTGCAGCTGAAGATTGACGCCGCGCAGTGCGGACAACTCGTCACTGTCGTTCATCGATGCACCGCGAGTCCTTCGTAGAGCTGCTGGTATTCGATGGCAGACCGTTGCCAGCCATGGTCGGCGAGCATCGCCGCGGACATCATCGCCCGCCAACGATTCCGGTCCTGGAAAAGGTGCATCGCCTGCCTCGCCGTCTCTGCGAGCGTGGTGTAGCGTTCGTCGAAAAGGAACCCGGTGCGCTCGTCGACCGTGTCGGCAAGTCCGCCGTTGGACTGCACGATCGGCAGGGTGCCGTAACGCTTGGCGTAGAGCTGTGTGAGCCCGCAGGGTTCGTGACGCGAGGGCATGAGCAGCATGTCACCGCCGGCGATGGCGAGGTGCGCCAAAGGATCGGAGTAGCCGAAGTACACGCCGATGTGCCTCGGGTGACGATCGCGCAGCATCTGGAAGCGCCACTCGAGGTGGTTCTCGCCGCTGCCGATGACGATCAGTTGCCCGCCCGATTCGACGATGGAGTCGGCGGCGTCGGCGGCGAGGTCGAGGCCTTTTTGCCCGTTCAGGCGGCTCACGATGACGAAGATCGGGCGGTCGGGCAGGCTCTCCAGATCGAATCGCGCGCGCAATGCGGTCTTGCACGCGGCTTTCCCGGCGAGATCGTCATGGTGGTAATGCGCCGGCAGCATCGGGTCGTGGCGCGGATCCCAGGTCCCGTAGTCGACGCCGTTGACGATGCCGGTGATCCCGTCGGCTCGTGAGCGCGCCACGGCGTCGAGGCCGTTGCCATGCCTGCCGGCGATGATCTCGGTGGCGTAGGTACGGCTGACGGTGGTGACCTTGTGGGCGAGCAACATGCCCGCCTTGAGCAGGCAAAGATCGCCGAAGTATTCGAGCGGCCCGAGACCGGCGGCCACCCAGTGCGGGAGGTTCAGCCGATGGAAGTCGTGGGGTCGGAACCGGCCCGTGTAGTCGATGTTGTGGATGGTCAGCACGGTCTTGACGGGCGGCCAGGCGTCGGCGAGGTAGGCGTGGGCCAGCGCAGGATGCCAGTCGTGCACATGCAGGACATCGGGTCGCCAAGCGCCGTCGATCTCGCCGCTGGCGAGCTTTGCGGACACCCAACCGAGCATCGCGAAGCGCAGCAGGTTGTCGCCCCAATCCTGACCCTGCGGTGGCGCGTAGGGTGTGCCGGGACGCAGGTACATCGAGGGCGCGTCGATGACGTACACCGCCGTGGACCTTCCGGGCAGGCGCCCCTGCAGCACGCGCATGCGTGCGGTGCCGAAGAGTCCTTGCGCTTCGTAGATCGACCGCGACTCTTGGAGCGCGTCGAGGATCGCCGGGAAACCCGGCACCACCGTCCGCGTATCGGTGCCCTGTCGCGCAAGAGCCTCAGGCAGGGCTGCGGTCACATCGGCAAGACCACCGGTCTTGATCCATGGCGCGATCTCGGTGGTGGCGTGCAACACGCTGGCTGGGCGGCTCACTTCAGGGCGTCCTCATAGGCTCAGTCGGTCGAGCATCGTAGGGGTGATCAGTGTCACCCCGTTTTCGGTGCGCGCGAACCGTTCGGCATCGAGCGCCGCATCCTCGCCCACGACGAGGTCGGGTGGGATCTGCGCGTTGCGGTCGACGATCACGCGTTGCAGTCGGGCGCCGCGTCCCACCTGCACCCCGGGCAGCAGCACACTGAAGCCGACGCTCGCGAACGAATTCACGCGCACTCCGGAGAAGAGCACGGACCGGTCCACCGCACCCGAGATGATGCAACCGCCGGACACCAGCGACTCGCTGGCGTGACCGCGACGGTCGGCGGTGTTGTGGACGAACTTGGCCGGCGGCAGTTGGGGTTGATAGGTCCAGATCGGCCAGCGGTCGTCGTAGATGTCGAGCAGGGGAGTGGTCATCGCCAGGTCGATGTTGGCGTCCCAATAGGCATCGAGCGTGCTGATGTCCCGCCAGTAGGGCGCGGTATCGGTGCCGCGGTCCACCACGCTGGACGCGAAGCGGTGCGCGACCACGCGCTGCTCGCGCACCAGTCGTGGGATGAGGTCGCGACCGAAATCGTGGCTGGAGTGCGGGTCCTCAGCGTCGCGCGTCAGTTCACTCAGCAGGAACGCCGTGTCGAAGATGTAGATGCCCATCGAGGCCAGTGCTCGATCGGGTGCGTCGGGTAGACCGGTCGGCTCTGCCGGCATCTCGACGAAGTCGGTGACCACATCGTCTTCGCCCATCGAGAGGATGCCGAGACTGCGACCCTCTCCGCGGGGCACCTCGGTGCACACGACGGTGCAGCCGCGGCCATGCTTCACATGGTGCGCGAGGGCGACCGCGTAGTTCATCTTGTACACGTGGTCGCCCGCGAGGACGACCGTATATTCGCTGTCGAAACCACGGATGATCTCGCGGTTCTGGTGGACGGCATCGGCCGTGCCTTGGTACCAGTCGTCGCTGCCGAGGCGCTGGTTGGCCGGCAGCACCTGCACGAATTCGTCGATCTCACCGCGTAGGAAACCCCAGGCGAGTTGGATGTGGCGGATCAGGCTGTGGCTCGTGTACTGGGTCAGCACCGCGATGCGCCGTATGCCCGAGTTGACGGCGTTCGACAGCGCGAAGTCGATGATGCGGAATTTACCGCCGAAATAGACGGCAGGCTTGGAGCGGCGTGAGGTCAGTCCGAGCAAGCGGCTGCCGCGCCCTGCTGCGAGCACGATCGCCGAGGTGCGCCGCGGAAGCTCGAGACTGACGACAACATCGTTGCGACTGGCCACCCGTTCTTCCTTCCGCGAAACCTTCCGCGAAATATTCTTCTTGAATTAATCCATTTCGGAGTAATCCTAGGAGGCCATAACGGTGGGCATTTTTCAATTTGTTTTCGAGCGACCCGCGCGTAGCCCCCCGCGTGATGCGATCGATCTGGCAGGGGGCGATATGAAGCTCGGGTGGTCGGACTATCTCAGCGAGTTCTTCGGTACAGCCATCATGATGGGCATCGGCATCGGCGCCGTCGTGTTCATGTGGTCGGACGGTAGCGTGATGGCCGAGATCATCCCCTCGGCGCCTTGGCGGCGATTGGCGACCGGGCTGCTGTTCGCAGGAGGGGGCACGGCGGTCGTGCTGTCGCCGCTCGGCCAGCGCAGCGGTGGGCACCTCAATCCGGCGATGACCTTCGCGTTCTGGTTGCGCGGCAAGATCGGCACTGCAGATGCGCTCGCCTACGGCCTCGCGCAGACATGCGGCGCCGTTCTCGGCGTCTTGGTGGTCATGGCGGTGGCGGGCGAAGCGGCGCACACCGTGGATCTCGGCATGACGCGACCGGGCACGGGCTACTCGACGACCGTCGCGCTCGCGGCCGAACTCATGATGACTTTCGCGCTGGTGTTCCTCATCTTCTGGTGCGTGGACAGCCGCCGCCTCGCGCGTTTCACGCCGTGGCTGGCTGGAGCCTTGATCGCGTTGTTGGTGATGGTGGAAGCACCCATCTCGGGCACCAGCCTGAACCCGGCACGCAGCCTGGCTCCCGCGGTGCTGATGGGCGCATTCGCCGACCTGTGGCTCTACTTCGTAGGCCCTGTCTTGGGCGCTGCGCTCGCTGTGGCCTCGTATCGGCTGATCGGCGGTGAGCGCCGCGGCACCGGCTGCGCCAAGCTCCATCATACGGATCGTTATCCCTGTCTTTTCGAGGGCTGCGGCTATCGGCATGTGCCCCGCGGGACTCGCCTTTTCGAGGAGGGCAGCCCCTCCGATCGGGCGTATCTCATCCGCGCCGGCAGGCTCGAGGTGCGCAAGCGCCAGCCGGATGGTCAGGAGCAGGTCATCGCCGAGCTGGGGCCGGGCGAGTGGGTGGGCGAGATGGGCTTGCTGCTCGATCTGCCCCGTTCAGCGGCAGTCGTGGCGGTCACCGATCTCGACCTTGACCCCATGACCCGCGAGAACTTCGAGCACTTGCTCGGCACACACCCTGAGGAGACCCGCAAACTGTTGCGGCAACTCGCCACTCGCCTGCACGCAGCGGATCAGCGCTATCCCGTCTAGCCGCGCCGATTCGTTGCATAAATTCATCCGATTTGGCTTGTTTTAAATCCGGATCGGATCCATTCTGCGGCATCGGAGGGGAGGGGCCTCTTCGAGAAAAACGATCGCGTCAGTGGCCCGGTTTCGCGACCAGAGGCTGCCGATGAGGGGGCGCTATGGTCAAAGAGGTTCGCACGGCCGAGCATGATCGGCTGAAGGAAGCCCGCGGGGGTAAGCCTTGGTACCGATGGGGGCCTTACCTCAGCGAGCGGTCCTGGGGAACGGTCCGCGAGGACTACAGCAGCAACGGCGCAGCGTGGAACGATCTCACGCACGACATGGCCCGCAGCAAGGCCTACCGCTGGGGCGAAGACGGCCTGGCCGGCGTCTCTGATCAATACCAGCTGCTGTGCTTTTCTTTGGCGCTGTGGAACGGTCGAGATCCGATCCTGAAGGAACGCCCGTTCGGGTTGATCCCTGCCGAGGGCAACCATGGCGAAGACCTGAAGGAGTACTACTTCTACGTCGATAGCACTCCGACCCACAGCTACATGAAGTACTTGTACAAGTACCCGCAGGCGGAGTACCCGTACGAGTGGCTGGTGCGCGAGAACGGCAGCCGCAACGGCCGTGGTCCCGAGTTCGAGCTGCTCGATACCGGCATCTTCGATGAGGACCGCTATTTCGACGTCTTCGTCGAGTACGCGAAGGAAGGGCCTGAGGACCTCTGCGTCCGTGTCGAGGTCTGCAACCGCGGTCCTGAAGATTCCGAGATCCACCTGATCCCGCAGCTCTGGTTCCGCAACATCTGGGGCTGGGGCAAGGACCGTAAGCGTGCGCCGCAGATCAAGCTCGATGCCAAGCGCGGCAAGCAGCTGAAGTTCGTCGCCGACGACTCGCAGGCCGACGGGCTGACCAACCTGCCGTTCAAGTATTCGCTCGGCCAGCGCCACTTCTCGGCCGATGCCGATGGCACGCCCCTGTTCACCGACAACGAGACGAATGTCGAGCGCCTCTACGGCGTCACGCCCGAGAACGGCAGCGGCTACTACAAGGACGCCTTCCACCGCCATATCGTCAACGGCGAAACGTCGGCCACGAACCCCGGTAACCACGGCACCAAGGCGGGCATCCACTACCGCCGCAACGTGCCAGCCGGTGGCTCGGTGGTCTTCCACTTCCGCCTGTCGGACGATGCCGGGGCCGCCGCTTCGGGGGTGGACGCGATCGTCACCCGTGCGCGTCGCGAGGCGGACCAGTTCTACAAGACGATCCATCCGAAGGGCGCTTCGGAAGACGAGTGCCGCATCCAGCGCCAGGCCTTCGCCGGCATGATGTGGTCGAAGCAGAACTATATCTTCGACGTCGACTTGTGGTTGAAGGGTGACAACCCCGATGCGCCACCGCCCGACTCGCGTCACGAGATCCGCAACAAGCACTGGCGGCACCTCAATTCGATGCGCGTGCTGTCGATGCCGGATAAATGGGAATATCCGTGGTTTGCGGCGTGGGATCTGGCGTTCCACACGGTGGCGATCGCGGTCATCGACCCCGACTTTGCCAAGCAGCAGCTCTGGCTGATGCTGTTCGAGCAGTTCCAGCATCCGAACGGGCAGATCCCCGCGTACGAGTGGGAGTTCTCGGACCTCAACCCACCGGTGCATCCATGGGCGGTCTGGCGCGTCTACAACATGGATCGTGTGCGCTCCGGCGTCGCCGACCGCGCCTTCCTCGAGCGCTGCTTCCACAAGCTGCTCATCAACTTCGCTTGGTGGATCAACAAGGTCGACAGCCGCGGCAACAACGTCTTCGAGGGCGGTTTCCTAGGGCTCGACAACATCACGTTGTTCGATCGCTCGGAGAAGCTGCCCGGTGGGGCCGTGCTCGAGCAGTCCGATGCCACGGGTTGGATGGGGCAGTTCTGTCTCAACATGATGCGCATCGCGCTCGAGCTGGCGAAGGAGAACAACACCTACGAGAGCTTGGCGACAAAATTCTTCCAGCACTACGTCTACATCGGCGCGGCAATGAAGCGCCAAGGCGGACGTGACCACGACCTTTGGGACGATACCGACGGCTTCTTCTACGACGTGCTGCGTTATCCCGACGGTCACTTCGAGAAGATCCGCGTCCGTTCGATGGTGGGGTTGATCCCGCTGTACGCGGTCGAGCGCCTCGAGACCGATTGGCTCAAGCAGTTCCCAGAGTTCAGCTCTACCCTGAACTGGTTCATGAACAACCGCACCGAGCTCGTCGATCGTTGCATCTCGCGCATCAAGACCCCGGAGGGCGAGACGCTGGCGATGACCATCGTCGATCGCAATCAGCTCGAGCGCATGCTGCAGTGGTTGTGCGACAAGGACGAGTTCCTCTCGGACTTCGGCCTGCGCAGCCTCTCACGGGCGCATCTCGAGCATCCCTTCAGGCTCGGCAACAACGAGGTCGGGTACGAGCCAGGCGAGGCCGACTGCAAGATCAAGGGCGGCAACTCCAACTGGCGCGGCCCGATCTGGTTCCCGACCGCGTTCCTGATGATCGAGTCGCTGCGCAAGCTCGCCAAGGCGCACGGCAACGATCTGACGGTCACCGACAAGGACGGCAAGACGTGGACGATCGAAGATATCGCCCGCGAGCATGCCAACCGCCTGATCGCGGTGTTCACGCGCGACGCCGATGGGCGTCGGCCGGAGTACGGCAACATCGAGAAGTTCCAGACCGATCCGTACTGGCGCGATTATCTGACCTTCCATGAGTATTTCCACGGCGACACGGGTGTCGGACTGGGGGCCTCCCATCAAACGGGATGGACCGGGCTGGTGGCCTCGCTGATCGACGAATGGCGTTCCCACTGAGCCACAGGGCAGCAAAAGAGGTTTTGTGATGACTATCCAACCGTTGAAGGGTCAAAAAGCGCTGGTCACCGGCGCAAGTTCGGGCATCGGAGCCGGAGTCGCCATCGCGCTCGGGCAGGCGGGCGCCGATGTCGTCGTCAACTATGCGGGCAACGTGGCGGGCACGGTGCCTGTGATCGCGGCGATCGAGGCGGCAGGCGGACGCGCCATGGCCATCCAGGCGGACGTCTCGGACGAGCAGCAGGTCGAGGCGATGTTCGACCGGATGATCGGCCAGTGGGGCGCGATCGACATCCTCGTCAACAACGCAGGACTGCAGCAGGATGCCGCGTTCCACGACATGACCCTCGCCCAGTGGAACAAGGTCATCAACGTGAACCTGACGGGCATGTTCCTGTGCAGCCGTCGCGCCACTCGCGAGATGATGAAGCGCGGCGTGCAGCCGGAGGTCTCTTCGGCGGCCGGCAAGATCATCTGCATGTCTTCGGTGCACGAAGTCATCCCTTGGGCGGGGCATGTCAACTACGCAGCGTCCAAGGGTGGCGTGAAGCTGTTCATGCAGAGTCTGGCGCAGGAGGTCGCACCGCAGAAGATCCGCGTCAATTCGATCGGTCCTGGTGCGATCGCCACGCCGATCAATCGCCCGGCATGGGAGACGCCCGAGGCGCTGGCCAAGCTCCTCGAACTCATCCCGTACGGTCGCGTAGGTCAGCCTGACGACATCGGCAAGGTTGCGGTGTGGCTGTCCTCGGACGCCTCCGATTACATCAACGGCCAGACGATCTTCGCCTGCGGCGGCATGACGCTCTATCCGGAGTTCGCCGACGGCGGTTGATCTTGCGGCTGGCAGACGCGGATGGCGGAGGTCCTGGCGAAGCGGGCGAAGGTGAGGGGCGGATAGGAAGTCGGCACGGGCGGCGATCGCGAGGCTCAGTTTTTGAGCCCACGCCCTGTTGACCTATCCGTCACCCGTCCTCTTCGCCCAGGATCCACCCCATGCGTATCCCTCGCCATCGGCTCCTTCTCACAGCCGCCCTCGTCCTGCTCTGCGGTTGCGACGCCTACATCGGCAGCCGCGAGCATCAGGCGCGGGTCAACCTCTCGTACTACGCAGGCTGGGTGGAGGCGCAGTCCGACGCCGATGAAGACGACAGGCGCGCCATCGGCAATGTGATCATCGGCCGCCTCAAAGCCGGTGAAGAGACCGTCCTGCCGCTTGATGTCACCGGGGTGCACCGTGCGATGGTGGTCGGCTCCTGCGACGACGACTGCAGCGACCTCGACCTGCGCGTCGTCACCGAGGACGGCCGACTCGTCGACCTCGATGAGGACCCCGATGCCGAGCCGATGGTGAGCATCCCTCGTCGGACGATGGGCAAGCTCCGACTGCGTGTACGCATGGAGGAATGCGCGTCGTCCTCCTGCACTTTCGCGGCGAAACAATATGAGTACGGCGATTACCCGGGCAGCGACGGTACCTGCTTCGCCGTGGCGCCGGATGGGCTGCTCATGACCTCGCTGCATGTGGTCGAGGACGCGAAGGACATCCGCATCGTTTTCCCCGACGGTCGGCGCGCCAAGGCCACCGTGCTGCGCCGCTCCGAGGACAACGACCTCGCGCTGCTGCGTGCCGATGTGCCGACGCCTGCCTGGCTGCCGCTCGGCGGCGCGGCCGACATCAAGGTCGGGATGCCCGCGTTCACCGTGGGCTACCCGGCGGTCGGCAAACTCGGCGAGGAGGCGAAGTTCGCCGAAGGCAACCTCTCGGCGCTCTCGGGGTACGAGGGCGAGCCGACCCTGCTGCAGGTGTACATGCCCATCCAGCACGGCAACTCCGGCGGGCCGGTGGTGTCGTTCACCGGGCGCGTCGTCGGCATCGTCGAGTCGGGCGTCGAGCGCGACGAGAACGGCAACGCGCTACAGCTCACCAACTTCGCGCGTAACGTCCGCGTCGCCGCGTTGCTGCTGCCCGCAGAGCTGAGGCTGCCTGCGGTTCCCGCCGCCGAGAACCGCGCGCAGGCCATCGCGCACACGACCCAGGCGGTGTGCAAGGTGGAGGCCAGGGGCGGGTAGGGTGGTTCGGTGTCGTCTGGTGTAAAATCCACCTCACACCGCCGCCCGGTCCTCAGCCGGCCGACGCCGCGGCCTAGGGGTTTTGCAGTCGCAGCATCGCGACAAATAATTTCCAGAAGAAACAACACCTTGAAACAGATATCTCATGTCATCGGCGGCCAATCCGTCGAGGTCCGGGGCGGGCGTACCGCGCCGGTGTTCAACCCCGCGACCGGCGCCCAGACCGCCGAAGTCCAGCTCGCGGGTGCCGCCGAGGTCGATGCCGCTGTCGCAGCCGCCCGCGCTGCGTTCCCGGCTTGGGCGGCGACGCCGCCGCTGCACCGGGCGCGGCTCCTGAACCGCCTGCGCGACCTCATCGAGACCCATGCCCAAGAGCTCGCCGTGATCATCAGCGCCGAGCACGGCAAGGTCGTCTCCGACGCCCGCGGCGAGGTGACGCGCGGTCTCGAGGTGGTCGAGTTCGCCTGCGGTGCGCCGCAGTTGCTGAAAGGCGAGATCACCGAGAACATCGGCGTGGGCATCGACAGCCATGCTCTGCGCCAACCGATCGGCGTCGCCGTCGGCATCACCCCGTTCAACTTCCCGGCCATGGTGCCGATGTGGATGTTCCCGGTGGCGCTCGCCTGCGGCAACACCTTCATCCTCAAGCCCTCTGAGCGCGACCCCTCGGCATCGCTCTTCATCGCCGAGCTCGTCGCGAAGGCGGGCTTTCCGCCGGGTGTGTTCAATGTATTGCAAGGCGACAAGGAAGCCGTCGATGGCCTGCTCTCGCACCCCGGGGTCGATGCGCTGAGCTTCGTCGGCTCGACGCCCATCGCGCGCCACATCTACGCGACCGGTGCCGCCCAAGGCAAGCGCGTGCAGGCGCTCGGCGGCGCCAAGAATCACATGGTCGTCATGCCGGACGCCGACCTCGACGCCGTCGCCGATGCGCTGATGGGCGCGGCCTATGGCTCGGCGGGCGAGCGCTGCATGGCGATCTCGGTCGCGGTACCGGTGGGTGAGCGCACCGCAGAAGGCCTGCGCGAGCGGCTCGTGAAGCGCCTCGCGACGCTCAAGATCGGCCCGGGCACCGACTCGGCCGTCGAGATGGGGCCGCTCGTCACGCGTGTCCACCTCGAGCGCGTGCGCGGCTACATCGACCGCGGTATCGCCGAGGGCGCAGAGCTCGTGGTGGACGGCCGCGGCTTGCGCATGGACCGCGCCGGCTTCGAGCAGGGCTTCTACATCGGCGCCTCGCTCTTCGATCGCGTGCAGCCGCAGATGGCCATCTACCGCGAGGAGATCTTCGGGCCGGTGCTCTGCATCGCGCGCGTGGACGACTACGCGGGCGCCGTGCGGCTCATCAACGCCCACGAGTTCGGCAACGGGACCTCGATCTTCACCGCCGACGGCAGCGTGGCGCGCGACTTCGCGCAGCGCATCCAGGTGGGCATGGTCGGCATCAACGTGCCG
>DBCG01000071.1 GCA_002292945.1 Proteobacteria bacterium UBA964
CGGGCGCGTTGCAGGCGGTTGCCGCGGTCGTAGTGCTCGAAGGCGGCGGCATACTCCGTGGCATCCTCGTGTGCCTTGCCGAGCGCGAAGTGGAAATTGAGGCGGTCTGCGTCCCCGGTCGTGGGGGCGGCCACCCGACGCTGCATCGTGGTGATGTCCTCGGGTGTGAAGCGGAAAGTCTTGAGGTTCGCCAAGCTCCAATAGGCTTCGCCCAAGCCCGGTTCCCGCGCGAGGCTGCCCCGATAGGCTGCGATGCAGTCGTCGCGCCGTCCTGCGGTCTTCAGCACATGGCCGTGGCTCAGCCAGACTTTTGCGTTGCCGGGATATTCGAGCAGCAACCGGTCGTAGATCGCACAGGAGCGCTCGACCTCGCCGACATGGCTCAGCAGCACGGCATGGAGGTTGCGATAGCTCGGGTTCACCGGGTCTGTGGCGAGCAGCCGCTCGATCTCTGCCAGGGCCTCAGCGGCCTGGTTGTCGCGGTGCAGCAGCACCGCACGCGCGTAGCGGGCCGCCTGGAAAGCGGGCGCGAGTTCCAGGCAACGGTCGAGCAGGTGTCCTGCCGCGCGGTTCTCCCCGCAGCGCACCGCGACCTCGGCCAACATGCGGATCGCCGGCACGTCGGTCGGCACCTGCCGCAGGTGGTCCTTCAGCATCCGCTCAGCGCTCGGCATGTCGTTGGCCAACATCGCTGCGGCCGCTTGTCGCAGCGATGGGTTGTGCGCGGCGCATTGGACGTGCCGGGTATACGCGTCATCGGCTTCCGTCGTCTCACCGATCGCCATCAGGTGATCGGCGAGCACGCGCCAGGCCTCGGGGTGGGTCGGTTGAAGGCGCAGCAGTTCCCGCAGCGCCTCGATGGCCGCCTCGCCCTGGCCGCACAGCGAGAGCGACAACGCATGCTCGTATCGTGCCGGGGACCAGTCCGGCTGCGCTTGCAACAAAGGCTCGAGCAGGGCGAGCGCCGCAGCGGGATCGCCTCCGCGACGTCGCGCAGCGGCTTGCAACAGCCGCGCCGGTGGGTGGCCCGGATGCACGGCGAGGATCTCGCGAGCCTGCTCGAACGCGAGTGCGGGATCCTGGTCGAGCAGGCGCAAGGCCTGCGCCATCGCGACCTCGAGGGTGCCGGTGGGTGCCGCCGATTCGCTCATACCCGCATCCTAACGGAAACGGGCAGGGCCAGAAGAGGGCCTCGAGGAGGAGGGGCTAGATGTTGGAGTCGGGCGCAGCGGCCTTGCGGCGCGCCATGAAATCGAGCAACGCGTCATCGACAGCGACATCGAGCGGCGGTTCGACGTAGTCCTCCAGCATCTTCTTGTACTGGCGGTTGGCGCGTTGCGCCATGTCGAGGGCGCCCTCGGCATCCCATTGCTCGAAGCTGTTGTTGTCGGCGAGCGGCGAGCGGTAGAACGCGTTCTCGAAGTTCGCCTGCGTGTGCGCGCAACCGAGGAAGTGCTTGCCGGGGCCGACCTCGTTGATGGCGTCCATCGCTTGGCCGTTCTCCGAGACGTCGATCCCCTCGAGCATGGTGTGGAACATGCCGGCCTGGTCGACATCCATCATGAACTTCTCGTAGCCCATCGCAAGACCGCCCTCGAGCCACCCGGCGGTGTGCAGCACGAAGTTCACGCCGGCGAGCACCGTGGGCAGCATGGTCTGTGCCGATTCATAGGCGGCCTGAGCGTCCGGGATCTTGGAGGCGCAGAGCCCGCCACCCGAACGGAACGGCACGCCGAGCCGACGTGCGAGTGCGGCCATCACATAGAGCACGAGGGCGGGTTCAGGGGTGCCGAAGGTCGGCGCGCCCGACTGCATCGACATCGACGAGGCGAAGCTGCCGAAGATCACCGGCGCGCCGGGGTTCAGGAGCTGCACGAGCGCCATGCCGGCGAGCGCCTCGGCCAAGGTCTGCGTGGCGGTGCCTGCGACGGTCACCGGCGCCATCGCGCCCGCCAAGATGAACGGCGTGACGAGGCAACCCTGGTTCGCGCGCGCGTAGACCTTGAGCGCGCCCAGCATGGTGGCGTCGTAGGTCATCGGCGAATTGACGTTGATCAGGCTCACGAGCGCCGTGTTCGGCTTGCCGGTGAGCGGGTCGATGAAGCGCTCGCCCATCGCGATCTTCGCCATCTCGACGGAGTCTGCGGCACGTTCGGGTGCCGTCACCGAGCCCATGAACGCCTTGTCGCTGTACTTGATGTGGCTGTACAGCATATCGAGGTGGCGCTTGTTGACCGGCAGATCGACCGGCTCGCAGATCGTGCCACCCGAGTGGTGCAGCGAGTTCGCCATGTAGGCGAGCTTCACGAAGTTCTTGAAGTCGTCGATACGGGCGTAGCGGCGACCCTCGTCGAGGTTGCGCACGAAGGGCGATCCGTAGGCCGGCGCGAACACCGTGGCATCGCCGCCGATCCGCAGGTCGCGGGCGGGGTTGCGCGCGATCTGGGTGAACTCCCGCGGCGCATGCTGTTGGATGAGCGCGCGACACATGCCCGCCGGGAAACGCACGCGTTCGCCGTCGACCTGTGCGCCTGCCTTGCGGAAGATGTCGAGGACCTCGGGGTCCTCGCGGAACTCGATGCCGGTCTCCTCGAGGATGCGGTCCGCGTTCTGCTCGATGATCGACAGGCCTTCCTCGCCCAACACCTCGTAGCGTGGGATCTTGCGGACGATGTAAGGCGTGGAGGCTGCGCCTCGGGCCGTACGGGCGGCGCGCTTGGCGTCGCGGGCGTTCGGGCGGCGCGCGCCCGATGAGGCTGTCTGAGAGTCGGTCATAGCCAAAAAAGTATGGGCAGCGGGGGCGTTTCGGACTGACCCATTTGCGTCACCGCCTTGTCCGGCTGCGCCTTCAGTACGCGTCTTTGCGGTACTCGTCCGGACCCGCAGGGTCTCCGATCGAGTAGTAGTCGCCCTTGTCGGCCACGAAGATATGCCCGGCGATGCGCAGACCCGTCGGGCCGTCGATCGAGCCCGCGCAGATCGAGGTCACCGCCTGGCCGTCGCGCTTCCAGAAGAGCGACGAGCCGCAGCGGCCGCAGAAACCGCGCTGGGCCTCGCCGCTGGAGCGGTACCACTTCAGGGAGCGGTCGCTCACCATGTGCAGATCGGCGTCCGCCGTGTGCGTGGACGCCCAGTGGTGGCCGGTCTGCTTGCGGCACTGGGTGCAGTGACAGGCGATGACGCCGTCGAGCGGGCCGCGCAGTTCGAAGCGGACGTCGCCGCAGAGGCAGGAGCCGGTCTTCATGTGCGGTGTTCTTCACGCAGGCGTGCGATGTGTTCTGGGCCGACGCCGCAGCAGCCGCCGAGTGCGTGCGCACCGAGACGCCGCCACTCCCGTGAGAGGGCGGCGTACTCGTCGGGCGGTGCGACGCCGATGAACTTCCAGTCGGGTGCCTCGTAACGTCCGCACTCGGGGTAGGCCGCCACTGGGCCCGACCAATGACGGCGCAGCGTCTCGAGCGCCGGCAAGGTGTCGTCCACCGAGGTGTGCATGACGGCCATCAGATCGGGCTGCAAGGCTGCGAGCCCCGCAGCGACCGGTTCCAGCGCGGAATCCGGCCGTCCGAAACCGACCAGGCGTCCATCGGTGCCGCGCTCGACGGAGAGTCCGATCCAGACGGGCAACCCGCTCGCGATCGCCGCCTCGCAGGCCCATCGTGAATAGTCGAGGTCACGCATCATCTCCATGATGATGAACTCGGCACCGCCGCTCCGTAGGCTGGCGGCTTTGCGGGCGAAGAGGGCGCGCGCGGCGTCCTCGGCCCAACCGTGGTCGAGCTGCGTGCGGTCGGACCCGGGGACGGTCGGGCGCATGGTGGACATGGATCCAGCCACCACGGCCCCTGTATCTGCGGCCGCTTCGCGTGCGAGGTCGAGCGCGATGGCATCGATATGCTCCATCTCGTCCAGGCGCCCGAAGTGCTCAAGCAACAAGGGGCTGCTGGCGAAGGTGTTGGCGGTGACGACCTCGGCGCCTGCGGCCAGATAGTCGCGGTGCACCGCGCGCACGATGTCCGGGTGGCTGAGGTTCGCCTCGGCGCACCAGAGCGCCGTACTCATGGGTGCACCCTGACGCTGGATCTCGGTGCCGACGCCGCCGTCGAGCAGTACGGCTTCGCCGTCGCGCAGGCGTTGCAACAGTGCTGCGTAGGCGGTCGTGGTCATGGTCGCAGCGCCGTCCTGACGCGCGTCACGCGCGCATGCGTGAACCGGTCGGGTCGAAGGCCGGCGCGGTCAGTCGCACCGCGGGCCGTCGATCGCCGATCAGCTCTACCGCGAAGCCCGTCGTGGCCTGCGCGGAGGCACGGTCCACATAACCGAGTGCGAGCGACTTACCGACCGAGTGACCGTAGGCGCCTGAAGTGACCCAGCCCACGACCTTGCCGTCGAGCCAGATGGGCTCATCCGCGATCGCATCGCAGTCGGTGGCGTCGATCTCTAGCGTGATCAGCTTGCGCTCGCCGCCGCCCGTCTTCTCGGCGAGCGCGGCAGCGCGGCCGACGAACGCGGGCTTGCCGAGGTCGACGAAGCGGTCGAGACCGGCCTCGAAGGGGCCGTAGATCGGACGGAACTCGCGCGCCCAGCTGCCGAAGCTCTTCTCCATGCGCATGGCGTTCAGCGCGCGCCCACCGAAGTGCCGCAGGCCGAGCGGCTTGCCGGCTTCGACGAGACGGTCGTAGAGCTCGCGCTGGTACTCGTTCTTGACCCAGATCTCGTAGCCGAGATCGCCCGTGAACGACAGGCGGCCGACCAACGCAGGCACGAGGCCGACATCCATCGCGCCGAAGGACATGAACGGGAAGGCCTTGGTGCCGAGGTCCTCGTCGACCAAAGATTGCAGCAGTTCCCGCGAGGCGGGTCCGGCGACGGAGAAGCCGAGCCATTCCATCGCACAGGCGCGCACCTGCACATCGAAACCGCCCATGCGCGCCTCGAACCAGCGCTGGTAGAAGCGTTCGGCGGCGTAGGTGCCGATCAGCAGGAAGCGCTCGGGGCCGATGCGGCACATGGTGAAATCGCCGATCAGCCGTCCACGCTCGTTGAGCATCGGCGTGAGAACGACGCGGCCGACGGCCGGCACCTTGTTGGCCATGATCGTGGCGAGCCAACGCTCGGCGTCACGGCCCGTGACCTCGAACTTGCCGTAGTTGGAGATCTCGATGAGGCCGACGGCATCACGCACCGCGCGGCATTCCGCGCCCACATGGGCGTGGGCGCTCGAGCGGCGGAAGGTGACCTCTTCCTCGGCCGGTGTGCCCTTCGGGGCGTACCACAATGCGTGCTCGAGACCGCAGTAGTCGCCCCACAGCGGGTTCTCCGCCTGCATCCGGTCGTAGACCGGCGTGGTCTTGAGCGGACGCGCGGCCGGCAGCTCTTCGTTCGGGAAGCGGATGCGGAAGCGACGTGAGTAGTTCTCGCGCACCTTGGTGTTGGTGTATCGACGCGTCGCCCACTCGCCGTAGCGCGCGACATCCATGCCCCAGATGTCGGCGCCCGGATCGCCGTCGACCATCCAGTGCGAGAGCGCGAGGCCGACGCCGCCGCCTTGGCTGAAGCCCGCCATGACGCCGCAGGCGACCCAGAAGTTGCGCATGCCGGGGACCGGTCCGACCAGCGGGTTGCCGTCCGGCGCGAAGGTGAAGGGGCCGTTGACGATCCGGCGGATACCCACCTCGCCAAGGCGCGGGAAATGCTTGAAACCCACCTCGAGGCTCGGCGCGATGCGCTCGAGGTCGTTGGGCAGCAGGTCCTGGCCGAAGTCCCAGGGCGTGGTGCGCGGCGACCAAGGCACGCCCGCGCGCTCGTAGGTGCCGAGCAGCACGCCGCCACGCTCCTGGCGCATGTAGATCTCGCCCTCGAAGTCGATGACATGCAGCAGCTCGGGCTGTCCAGCAAGTTCCGGCAGGTCGTCGGTGATGATGTATTGGTGTTCCATCGCGAGGATCGGGAGCTCGAGGCCCACCATGCGGCCGACCTCACGCGCCCACAGACCACCTGCGTTGACGACATGCTCGGCGTGCACGTTGCCCTGCTCGGTGATCACATCCCAGCTGCCGTCGGCGCGCTGCTTGAGATCGACCACGCGGCACTGGCGCACGATCTCAGCGCCACCGATCTGCGCCGCCTTCGCGTAGGCATGCGTCACACCGTACGGGTCGACATGGCCTTCGATGGGGTCGTAGATGGCGCCCACGAAGTGCTTTTCGTCGAGCAGCGGGTGGCGTTTCTTGGTCTCGGCCATGTCGATGAGCTCGAGGTCCATGCCGAGGTAGCGGCCGCGGGCTACGGTCATCTTCAACCAGTCGAGCCGCTCCGGTGTACCGGCGAGCATCAGACCGCCCGTGATGTGCAGGCCGCAGGACTGCCCCGAGATCTGTTCGAGCTCTTTGTAAAGGTTGATGGTGTACTGCTGAAGCTTCGCGACGTTGGGGTCGCCGTTGACGGTGTGCATGCCGCCTGCGGCGTGCCAGGTCGACCCGGAGGTGAGTTCCGAGCGTTCGATGAGCATGACATCGCGCCAGCCGGCCTTGGTGAGGTGGTAGAGCACGCTCACACCGACCACGCCACCGCCGATGACGACAACCTTCGCCGTGTTCTTCATGTCTGGTTCTCTTCCGTCTGGGTCAGCTGACCGGGGGGGCGCCGCCCTCCGCCGTACGGCGGGCGACGTAATCGTTCAACGCGTCCACCACCGCGGGGTCACGCGGCGGCGCTTGATAGGTGTCGACCACCTGACGCCAGATCTCGCTGGCGCGCTCGGTGGCGGTCTTGGCACCTGCGGATTCCCATTGGCCGAAGTTCGACCAATCGGAGACGAGGGGTGCGTAGAAGGCCGTGCGGTAGCGTGCCATGGTGTGCGCGCAACCGAAGAAATGCCCGCCCGCGCCGACCTCCTTGATGGCGTCGATCGCGATGTCGTCCGTGCTGCCACCGACCGGTTGGAACACTTCGGCGAACATCTGCAGCATCTCGATGTCGAGGATGAACTTCTCGTAGGAGGTGGTGAGACCGCCCTCGAGCCAGCCCGCGGCATGGAGCATGTAGTTGCAGCCGCCCATCAGCGCGCCCCACAGGCTCATCTGGGACTCGTAGGCGGCCTGTGCGTCGGGGCAGTTGGATGCGGTCGCATTCGAGGAACGCCACGGTAATCCGACATGACGCGCGAGTTGCCCGGCACCGAACGAGGCCTTGACGTACTCCGGCGTACCGAAGGCGGGCGATCCCGACTTCATGTCTACGTTCGAGGTGAAGCTGCCGTAGATGATCGGCGCACCGGGTCGGACGATCTGCGCGAGCGTGAGACCCGCGAGCGCCTCGGCGTGGGCGAGGGTGAGCGCACCTGCGATGGTGACCGGTGCCATCGCGCCCGCGAGGGTGAACGGCGTGATGATGAGCACCTGACCCGCGGCGGCGTAATCCATGATGCCGTTGGCCATGGGGATGTCGAGCTGCAGCGGCGAGTTGGTGTTGATGATCGTCGTCACACAGGGCCGCGAACGGAACTCCTCTTCCGTGAGGCCGTAGGCGATACGGATCATCTCGAAGTTGTCGACGGTCTGGCCCGGGCCGCGAGCGTAGACCTTCGGGATCTTGTCCGACATCAGCAGCATCGCGCGCGTCGTCTCGAGGTGCCGGAACTGCACCGGGACATCCTGCGGTTCGACCAGTCCGCCGAGTCCGTGCAGGACCTCGAAGGACTGGCAGATCTTGAGGAGGTTGACGAAATCTTCGAAGGTTCCGGCACGCTTGCCGCGCGCCGAATCCATGATGTTGGGCGGACCAGAGGTCGGCGCGAACATCACGTGCTTGCCCCACACCGGCATATCGAACTCGGGTCTGGCGGCACGCAGCACGATCTCGCGTGGCGCCATCGCGAGACATCGTTCGACGAGGCCGCGGTCGAGCCGCACGGTGAGCGTCGACTCGTCCACCTGCCCGCCGCCACGGCGGTACGCCTCGCGGGCCTCCGGCAGAAGCACGCGCATGCCTTGGTCTTCGAGCAGTTGCAGCGCGCTTGCATGGATCGCAGCGATCTGGTCGTCGGAGAAGACCTTCAGCGGTTCGAAGGGGTTGACGAGGTGACGGTAGCGCGATTGGCGCGGCGGCGAGTCGGCCGCGGCCGCGGCGGCGGCACGGCGGCGTGGACGGCGTTCGCCGCTTGCGGCGGGATCGAGGGAGGGGTCAGTCATGTTGACGGTTGCTCACGGGCGAGGGCACACGGTCGAGGGCATACGGATGATCAGGGGGGGCATCGTCAAGGGTTGGCGGGGGCTTGTCGAGTCCGACGCCGCAGAGAATCCCAGCCGATGTCGGCGGTCCAGCCGCCATCGACCGGCAGGCTGACGCCGTTGATGAAGGCGCTGCGCACGGGGTCTGCAAGGAACGCGATCGCCTCGGCGACATCCCGCGGGTGCGCGAAACGCGCCATCGGCACGCGGTCGATGATGTCGGAATCGGTGTAGGTGTCGGGGCTCTGGTCGGCGACATCCATCTCCGTCTTGATCCACCCTGGGCAGACCGCGTTCACCCGCACGCCGCGCCCGCCCCACTCGGCGGCCAGCGTATGCGTCAAGCCGATGAGCCCGTGCTTCGAGGCGTTGTAGGCGCTGCGGTGTGCGACTCCGCGCAGACCCGCCACCGAGGCGACGTTGACGATGCTGCCGCTGCCGCGTTCGAGCATCGCGCGGCCGAAGTCGCGGCACAGCAGGAAAGGTCCGAGCAGGTTGACATCCATCACCCGCCGCCACTGCGTGGCGCTCAGCCGCTCGGCCGGCATGATGTGGCTGATGCCGGCGTTGTTGATGAGGACATCGGCTGCGCCGAAAGCTTTGGCCGTCGCTGCCACCGCGTGCTGCACGAAGGTCTCGTCGGCCACATCACCTATGAGTGCGAGACCATCGTGGCCGGCCGCGCGCAGTTCCGCGAGCACTGCGTCGGGAGATTGCAGGTCGATCAGGACGACTCGGTGGCCAGCCGCGGCCAGCACCATTGCGGTCTCGCGGCCGAGCCCTTGAGCGGCGCCGGTGATGACGGCGATGCGTGCGTGTCGGTCGTCCATCGTCGGGCAGCCTGTCCTGCGGATGATGGCGGATTATGAACATGCACCCGGCAACCTCCAAGCGCTCGCCCGACAACGGCGAGCGTTCTTGAGGCGACGGGTCGCGGCGCAATCGGGCAATCGAGGGTCGCTTTCCAGTGGTGTGCCCTTGGGATGCTCGGCTAGCATCCCCGCCATCCATGAAGATCGCCAAGCTCGAAACCTTCACCGACGAGTTCGTCGGCTTCGTCAAGGTCACGACCGATGCGGGCGAGGTCGGCTGGGGGCAGACCTCCACCTACAACGCCGATATCACCGCGACGGTCTTCCATCGCCAGGTCGCGCCGTGGGTTTTGGGTCGCGATGCCACCGACATCCAGGCGCTCATCGACCGCGTCGAGGAGAAAGAGCACAAATACCCGGGCAGCTATCGTTGCCGTGCCTTGGCGGGTCTCGACACGGCGCTTTGGGACCTGCATGGGCGCATCGCCGGCAAGCCGGTGGTCGCGCTCCTCGGTGGCAAGCCGGGGAGGCTGCGCGCCTACGCCTCCTCCATGAAGCGCGACATCACGCCGCAGGACGAGGCGCGTCGTCTGGTCGCGCTGCGTGACCGGGACGGGTTCACCGCCTTCAAGTGGCGGGTCGCGGCGGAGTGCGGCCGCGATGTCGACGAGTGGCCCGGGCGCACGGAAGAGATCGTCCCCACGGTCTCGCGGGCACTCGGCGACGGCATCGATAAACTGGTCGACGCGAACAGCGGTTACTCACCGCCGCGCGCCATCGAAGTCGGTCGCTTGCTCGAGCAGGAAGGCATCGGTCATTTCGAGGAGCCTTGTCCTTACTGGCACCTCGAGCAGACGAAGGTCGTCGCTGAAGCATTGTCGCTCGATGTCACCGGCGGCGAGCAGGACTGGGACCTCGCGACCTGGCAGCGCATGATCGATCTGCGCGCGGTCGACATCGTGCAGCCGGATGTGATGTACATGGGCGGCCTCACGCGCACGCTCACGGTGGCGCGCATGGCAGAGCAGGCCGGGTTGCCCGTGACGCCGCACAGCGCCAATCTCTCGCTCGTGACGATGTGCACCATGCATCTGCTAGGCGCGATCCCGAACGCCGGCAAGTACCTCGAATTTTCGATCGAAGGCGCCGACTATTACCCCTGGCAGCAGGGCCTTTTCCTCGGCGACCCGTATCGCGTCGTCGACGGCCATGTGACGATACCCGCCGAGCCCGGCTGGGGCGTCGAGATCAACCCTCAGTGGCTCGCCCGGGCGGCGTACCGCTCTGCAACCTTGGAGTGAAGCGATGAAGTACGGATACATCGGCCTTGGCAACCTCGGCAAACACCTTGCGGCCAGCCTTCGCCGTGCGGGCTTCGAGGTCGTGGTGAACGATCTCGACCGCGACGCAGCGAAGTCGCTGCTCGAGGCCGGCTGCACCTGGGCGGCTTCGCCGCGGGAACTCGCTGCGCAGGTCGATTGTGTGATCACCTGCCTGCCGTCGCCCGCCGCATCCAACACGGTGCTGACGGGTCCGGATGGCGTGCTGCAGGGGCTGCGTCGCGGCGGCACCTGGATCGAGATGAGCACCACCGACGAGCGTGAGATCAAGCGCATCGCAGCACTGGCCGCGGACCAAGGCATCTCGACCCTCGAGTGCCCGGTGACGGGCGGTGTGCATCTGGCGGCCCAAGGCAAGATCACCGTCCTGGTGGGCGGTGAACAAGCGGTCTTCGAAGCGCACCGGCCGGCTCTCGCGGCCATGGGCGGTCAGATCTTCTACATGGGTGAACTCGGCAAGGCGAGCGTCATCAAGGTCATCACCAACATGCTCGCCTTCATCCACCTGGTCGCCTGCGGCGAGGCCTTGATGCTCGCCAAGCGCGGCGGACTCGACCTTGCGCAGGCGTTCCACGCCATCCAGGCGAGCTCCGGCACCAGCTTCGTGCACGAGACCGAGGGTCAACTCGTGCTCAACGGCAGCTACGACATCAATTTCACGATGGATCTCGCCTGCAAGGACCTCGGCTTCGCCTATGAGTACGGCCGCAAATTCGGTGTGCCGCTCGAGCTGGCGGGCCTTACCGAGCAGATCTTCCGGCGTGGTCGTTCGCAGTACGGCAGCGAGGCGCAGTCCACCCAGATCGTGAAACTGCTCGAGGATGCGCTCGGCACCGATCTGCGGGCGCCCGGGTTCCCCTCCAAGCTCAGCTGACGGCGCGTGGCGCGAACAGTTCGGCGAACTGGTTGATCATCGCGGGGCCGAGTTCCTCGGTGCTCGCGATCGCCACTGCGCGGGAGTAGTAGTCGCCGACCTCGTGCCCGATCCCGATCGCGGCCAGTTCGACCTCGCCACGCCGCTCGATCCAGCGGATCACATCGCGCAAGTGCTGGTCTAGGTAACCGCCCGGGTTGGCGGAGAGCGTCGCCTGGTCGAGCGGCACGCCGTCGGAGATCACCATCAGGATCTTCCGCTGCTCGCGCCGCGCCCTCAGTCGCTGGTGCGCCCACCAGAGCGCCTCACCGTCGATGTTGTCCTTCATCAGCTCGTCCTGCAGCAACAGGCCGAGGTTGCGTCGCGCACGCCGCCAAGCGGTATCCGCGTCCTTGTAGATGATGTAGCGGACATCGGTGAGCCGCCCCGGGTTTCGGGGCGCGCCGGCGGCGATCCAGTCCTTGCGGGCAAGACCTCCGTCCCAGTCGCGGGTCGTGAAGCCCAGGATCTCCGTGCGCACGCCGCATCGCTCCAGCGTGCGCGCCAGCAGATCCGCACAGAGCGCGGTGAGCAGGATCGGACGGCCCCGCATGGAGCCTGAATTGTCGAGCAGCAGCGTCACGACCGTGTCCTTGAAATCGATCTCGCGTTCTTGGCGGAATGCGAGCGGCGCGATCGGGTCGGTGAGCACTCGCGTGAGCCGCGATGGGTCGAGCACGCCTTCGTCGAGATCGAAGTGCCAGCCGCGCCTTTGCTGCGCGAGCAGGAAGCGCTCGAGTTTGCGGGCGAGCCGCGCGACGATCGCCGGCAGTTGTCTGGTCTCGGCATCGAGGGTGGCGCGCAGTTCGTCGAGCGTCACGACATCGGAGAGATCGCAGGCGTCTCGGACCTCGTCATGGAGGGTCGTGAAGATGCGGTAATTGCGGTTCGGGTGATCGGCCTCGTCGGCACTGATCCGGCTCAGCCGCTGCCCCTCGGGGGATTGCTGCTCCGGACCGTTGGCGCCCTCCGCTTCGGGCGAGGCGGGTTCGGCCAGAGGCTGCTGCGGTTCGATCCCCGGCTCCTCCTCGTCTGTGATCTCCCGCGCTTCCTGCACCTCGGGCGCTGGCAAGTGGTCAGGCTTCGGTGCGGAGGGTGGGCGGCTCGCGGGTCGGTCGGCGCTCTGCGGACCCCCTTCGGTGCGCGGCTCGGGTGGTGGCGGGTTGAGTTCATGGCCGAGACCGAGCGCGCGCAGGATGAGCTGCTGCTCGCGGGCGAAGGCGTCTTGGTCGGTGGCGCTCGCGAAGAGTAGGGGCAGGGACTTCGCCAACCGCTGCTCGAGGAACGGCCGCCATCGTCCGTGCAAGGCGGCCGCTTCGTCCGGTACCGGCATGCCGCCGAGATCGGCGCGCACCATCAGCGCGAGCGCTTGTGTCATCGCTGCCGAACCGTCTGCCGGGCCGCGCAGCGCCCCACTGCGTTGCAGTTCATCCCGCAACGCAGCATCGACATTGACGGCGACCCCGGCGAGGTCGCGCGCGCCGAGCGACAGGCAGCGCGCATCCTCCAGAGCGTCGTACAGGTTACGTGCGCGCACCCCTGCGGGCCGATGGCGGGCATGAACCGCCGGGTCGTGGAAAGCCCGACGCAGCGCGAGCCGGTCGGCTTGACCGCGGGTCAAGGCGAGGGCTGCCGGGGTCAACGCGGTCGGCGCGGGGGGCAGCAACATCTTGGTGCCCTCGAGTCGCGGTCCCGAGGTGCTGAAGACCACCTGGAGCTGTGGGTCGGCCGCGAGGGCTCGGGTGGCGGGCGCGAGCGTACGCTCGAAAGGGTTCGGCGTCGCAGGCTTGGCGCCGGGCGTCGTCGTCACAGGACCTTGATGTGCGGCGCGGTGAGCGGCAGGTCCACGCCGAAGGCGCGCTGGTAGAACTCTGCGATGACCGGTCGTTCGAGTTCATCGCAGCGATTGAGGAAACTGACGCGGAACGCTGCGCCGACGTCCTCGAAGATCCTGGCGTTCTGCGCCCAGGTGATCACCGTGCGCGGGCTCATCACGGTGCTGATATCCCCGTTCATGAACGCGTTACGGGTCATATCCGCCACCCGCACCATCGCCTTGATGGTGCGTTGACCTTCGGCGTCACCGTAGCCCTGTACCTTGCCCGAGACGATCGAGGCCTCGACCTCGTGCTGCAGGTAATTGAGCACCGTCACGATGGACCATCGATCCATCTGGCCTTGGTTGACCTGTTGGGTGCCGTGGTAGAGACCGGAGGTGTCGCCCAGGCCGATGGTGTTGCTGGTCGCGAACAGACGGAAGTGGCGGTTGGGGGTGATGACGCGGTTCTGGTCGAGCAGGGTGAGCTTGCCGCTCGACTCCAATACGCGCTGGATGACGAACATGACATCCGGCCGACCGGCGTCGTACTCGTCGAAGAGCAGCGCCACAGGGCGCTGGATCGCCCAGGGGAGCAGGCCTTCACGGAACTCGGTGATCTGGCGACCGTCCTTCACGACGATGGCGTCGCGACCTACGAGGTCTATGCGGCTGACATGGCCGTCGAGGTTGATGCGGATGAGGGGCCAGTTGAGGCGCGCTGCGACCTGTTCGATGTGGGTCGACTTGCCGGTCCCGTGGTAGCCCTGGACCATGACCCGCCGGTCGTGGGCGAAGCCGGCCAGGATGGCAAGCGTGGTCTGCGGGTCGAAGTGGTAGGCCGGGTCGATCTCCGGGACATACTCCGAGCGCTCGCTGAACGCCGGGACGGCCATGTCGATCGGCACCCCGAACTCCCTTGCAGAGACACTGCGGTCGGGGGCGAGGGCGAGAAGCGAGTCGGTGTCATCACGCATCGGGCGTTCTACTGGGCTGTCATTGCTCTGAACGGGGATGCCATACTACCGTCAATCCCAACGAGGAGTCCCAATTCATGAACGCAGATGCGCAGGTCGCCCGTCGTCCGTCCGGTCGTGATGCCCGCCGGGCCCAACGATCGGGTCCGTTGCCCGATCACCTGCGCCCGGTCCGTCCCGGCATGCCGAGCGGGCGGTTCCAACCGCTGACGCAGGCGGGTATCGAGCAGATCCACCAGACCGCACTGAGATTGCTGTGGGAGGTCGGGCTCGGTGATGCCACAGAATCCGGCATCGAGGTCATGACCGCCGCCGGCTGCACGCTCAACGATGCGGGTCGTCTGCTGTTCCCGCGATCCCTCGTCGAGGACACCATCGCCAAGGCCGCGCGTCATTTCCCGCTCTTCGGGCAGGATCCGCGCCACGACATGGAGCCTTGGGGCAAGCGCGCCTACTTCGGCACCGCCGGTGCGGCCGTCAACATGGTCGATGCCAACGGCAGCTACCGCGAATCCACCATCCGCGACCTCTACGACATCGGGCGCATCGTCGATGTGATGGAACACATCCACTTCTTCCAGCGTGCCGTGGTGCCGCGCGACATCCCGGATCCGTTCGAGATGGACTTCAACACCTGCTACGCCGCGGTGATGAGCACCACCAAGCATGTCGGCAGCAGTTGGGTCCACCCCGACAACCTCGAGGCCTCGCTGCAGATGCTGCACAGCATCGCGGGCGGCGAGGACAAATGGCGCGAACGACCCTTCGTCAGCCAGTCCAACTGTTTC
>DBCG01000056.1 GCA_002292945.1 Proteobacteria bacterium UBA964
GCGCAGCCGCAGATGTCGTGCAGGAAGCGCGCATAGAGCCGCGTGCCCTGCTTGGTGTGGGTGACCTCGGGATGGAACTGCAGCGCGTAGAAGCGCCGCGTTTCGTCGGCCATGCCGCCGATGGGCAGGTCGGGGGTCGAGGCGATGACCTTGAACCCGGGCGGGAGCTCGGTGACGCGATCGCCGTGGCTCATCCAGACATCAAGCAGGCCGTGGCCTTCGCCGTTCACGCGGTCTTCGATGCCCTGCAGCAAAGCGGAGTGACCGCGGGCGCGGATCTCTGCATAGCCGAACTCGTGCACCGCGCCCGGCTCGACGCGACCGCCCAGCTGCGCGGCCATGGTCTGCATGCCGTAGCAGATGCCGAGCACCGGCACACCCAGCGTCCAGACGGACTCGGCTGCCGCGGGCGCGCCCTGCTGCGTGACGGACTCGGGGCCGCCCGAGAGGATGACGCCCTTCGGATTGAAGGCCCGCACCGCCTCATCGCCTGCGTCCCAGGGGTGGATCTCGCAGTAGACGCCGAGCTCGCGCACGCGGCGCGCGATGAGCTGCGTGTACTGCGACCCGAAGTCGAGGATCAGGATACGGTCGGCGTGGATGTCGCGGGCGGTCATGGGAGACGCTTCACGAGATCCGGTAGTTCGGCGCTTCTTTGGTGATGGTCACATCGTGGACATGCGACTCGCGCACACCCGCCGAAGTGATGCGCACGAACTGCGGACGGGTGCGCATCTGACCGATGTCCTGGCTGCCGGTGTAGCCCATCGCAGCGCGCAGGCCACCGGCGAGCTGGTGCAGGATGGCGACGATGCTGCCCTTGTACGGAACACGACCCTCGATACCCTCGGGGACGAGTTTTTCGAGTTCGGTCGTGGTGTCCTGGAAGTAGCGGTCGCTCGAGCCATGCCGCTCGCCCATCGCACCGAGCGAGCCCATGCCCCGGTAGCTCTTGAAGCTCGCGCCCTGGAAGAGTTCGACCTCACCCGGGGATTCTTCGGTGCCGGCGAAGAGACCGCCGATCATCACGCAGTGCGCGCCAGCGGCGAGCGCCTTGGCGAGATCGCCCGAATAGCGGATGCCGCCGTCGGCGATCAGCGGTACACCCGTGCCCTCGAGCGCAGCGGCGACGTTGGCGATGGCGGAGACCTGCGGCACGCCCACGCCCGCGACGATGCGCGTGGTGCAGATGGAGCCCGGGCCGATGCCGACCTTGACGGCATCGGCGCCGCAACGCACGAGATCGCGCGCGGCCTCAGCGGTGACGATGTTGCCGGCGATGACCTGCAACTGCGGGAACCGCGCCTTGATGCGCTCGACCGACTGCATGACGCCGCGCGAGTGGCCGTGGGAGGTATCGACCACCACGGCATCCACGCCGGCCTCGACCAAAGCCACCACCCGATCAAGCGTGTCGGGCGAGGTGCCGACCGCAGCGCCCACACGCAGGCGTCCGCTCTCGTCTTTGCAGGCGCGCGGCCGATCGGTGGCCTTCTGGATATCTTTGACAGTGATCAGACCCTTGAGCTCATGGCTGTTTCCGACCACCAGCACCTTCTCGATGCGGTGCTTGTGGAAGAGCTGCAGCACGTCCTCGCGCGCGGTGTTCTCGCGCACGGTGACGAGGCGCTCCTGCGGCGTCATCACCGCCGAGACGGGCTTGTCGAGGTCCTTCTGGAAGCGCAGGTCGCGGCTCGTGACGATACCGACGACCTTCTTGCCCTGCACCACCGGCATGCCGGAGATGCCGCGCGCGCGGGTGAGCTCGAGCACCTCGCGGATGGTGGCGTCGGGCGTGACGGTGATGGGGTCGAGCACCACGCCGCTCTCGTACTTCTTGACGCGGGCGACCTCGCGGGCCTGCGCCTCGACGGTCATGCTTTTGTGGATGATGCCGATACCGCCCTCTTGGGCGATGGCGATGGCGAGACGGGCTTCGGTGACCGTGTCCATTGCAGCCGAGACGACCGGCAGGTTGAGGCGGATGGTGCGGGTCAGCTGCGTGGAGAGGTCGACCTCGCGGGGCAGCACCTCGGAATAAGCCGGGACGAGCAGCACGTCATCGAAGGTGAGTGCTTCCTGCAGGATGCGCATCGGGGGGGGGTGTCCATCGAAGGCTAATGGACGCCGTATTTTACGCTTCGGCGAGGTTGCGGTCTACGCATCCGTACCGACCCGCTCGGGGTAAACTGCCGATCGAACCCCTCCCGCCGGAGCCCCCTTGTCGACCCGCCCGCCCAGCCTCGTCCGCGCCGACCGCGATATCTACAGCGTCGGACGCCTGAACCGCGAGGTCCGACAGCTGCTCGACCATGGGCTGCCCTTGCTGTGGGTCGAGGGGGAGATCTCGAACTTCTCGCGCCCTGCCTCCGGCCACTGGTACTTCTCGCTCAAGGACCGCGACGCGCAGGTCCGCTGCGCCATGTTCCGCGGTCGCAACGCCGTACTACGCATGACACCCCGCGACGGGCAGCGCGTGTTGGTGCGCGCCCGGGCGGGGCTCTTCGAGGCCCGCGGCGAGTTCCAGCTGGTGGTCGAGCACCTGGAGGACGCCGGGATCGGTGCGCTTCGGCAAGAGTACGAACTGCTGCGCGCGAAGCTCGAAGCCGAAGGCCTGTTCGACCCGGCACACAAACGCCCACTGCCGAAGGCGCCGGGCGTGATCGGGGTCATCACCTCGCCCACCGGCGCCGCGATCCGCGACATCCTGCACATCCTGCGACGACGTTTCCCGGCGGCACGCGTGGTGATCCACCCGGCTGCGGTGCAGGGCAAGGAGGCCGTGCCGCAGCTGCTCGCCGCGCTCGCCCTCGCGAGCGCCCGCGCGGAGTGCGATGTGCTGATCGTGGCGCGCGGAGGTGGGTCGCTCGAAGATCTTTGGGCGTTCAACGACGAATCGTTGGCGCGTGCACTGCGCGCGGCGCCCATGCCGGTGGTCACGGGCATCGGACACGAGACCGACTTCACCATCGCCGACTTCGTCGCCGATGTGCGTGCGCCCACCCCCTCGGGGGCCGCTGAGATCGTCACACCGGACGGCGCAGCGTGGCGCGCCGGTTTCGCAGCGCTCGATGCGCGACTGCAGCAACTCGCCGCGCGACGCCTGCGCACCGGCGATGAGCAGCTGTCGCGCCTCAGTCGACGACTCGCCCTCACCCATCCCGGCGTACGCCTGCAACAAGGCGCGCAGCGGCTGGATGAACTCGAGCAACGGCTCACGGGACGGCTGCGGCTTGTGCTCGCCGATGCGCGACTGCGCACGCAACGCCTCGATGCCCGTCTGGCGCAGGGTTCTCCAGCGCTTGCCCTGCAGCGCCTCGCACAACGCCGTGCGCTGCTCGATGCACGGCTAAGGAGTGCATTGCCGAGACGTCTGACAGCGCTCGCGCAGCGCCATGAAGTCGCGCGACGTACCCTGCATGCCGTGAGCCCGCTGGCCACACTCGACCGTGGCTACGCGATCGTCTCGCGCGCTGAAGACGGGAAGCTGCTGCGTGACACCACCGCGGCGCCGATCGGTACGCGCATCATCGCGCGCCTGGGCCGCGGACATCTCGAAGCCATCGTGACCGACGCAGCGCCCGCAGATCCGCCGCAGACCCCATGACCACCCAAGCCCGCAAACGCAGCGCACCGCTCTCTTCGATGCTCGCCGCCTTGGGCTGCGCCACCGCAGCGACCCTCGCCGGCGCCGATCTGCCGCGTCAGGCCGCGGTACCGGGCGGGGTGGTGCTCATCGACATCCCCGGCGCTGCGCCGCCGACGGTCACCTTCGAAGACAGACGCGTCATGGTGTTGCCCAGGGACGCAGGCTGGGTCGCGATCGTCGGCATCCCGTTGGCACGCAGCCCGGGTGCCGCGAAGGTCGAGATCGACCAAGGCGCAGCGCCGCTCACCCGCGGATTCACCATCGAGGGCAAGGCCTACGCCACGCAGAGCCTCAAGGTCGCGCCGCGTCAGGTCGATCTCGCCCCGGAGGACGCCGCGCGCGTCGAACGCGAGTCACCGATCCTACGCAAGGCGATGGACACCTTCACCGAGACGCCACCGGCCACGCTGCGCTTCGAGCAACCCGTGCGCGGGCCGCGATCGAGCTCCTTCGGGCTGCGCCGCGTGTTCAACGGCCAGTCCCGCAATCCGCACTCGGGGATGGACATCGCCGCGCCGACCGGCACGCCGGTGATCGCGCCCGCACCGGGACGCGTCATCGAGACCGGGGATTTCTTCTTCAACGGCAACACCGTGATCGTCGATCACGGACAGGGCTTGGTGACGCTCTACTGTCACCTCAGCCGTATCGATGTGCAGCCGGGCGATGTCGTCGAGACGGGGGCCCTCTTGGGTGCCGTGGGCTCGACCGGCCGTTCCACCGGCCCCCATCTGCACTGGGGCGTATCGCTCAACCGCGCTTACGTGGACCCTGCCCTGTTCCTCGCCCCGCCGAAGCCTTCCGCCGCTTCTGCTCCACCGCCGAGCGCTTCTCCGAAGCGGTGAGCGTGCGGGGACGACCCTTGCCGCGGGCATAGGGGTTCGAGTCGGTGCGGAACTCGACCGCGACCGGCGAGGCGAAGAGGTCGAACTCGCGCCGGAACACATTGGCGAGATAGCGGGTGTAGGCCTCGGGGACATCTTTGGTCTGGTTGCCGTGGATGATGATGCGCGGCGGATTGCGCCCACCCTGGTGCGCGTAGCGCAGCTTGATTCGCCGACCGCGCACCAACGGCGGTTGGTGCTGCACGATGGCGCGCTCGAGCGCCTTGGAGAGCTTGGGCGTCGGGATCTCGGTCATCGCCGCGTCGTACGCCTTGATGGCCGCAGCGACCAGCTCACCGACGCCGGTGCCGTGGCGGGCCGAGATGAACTGCACGGGTGCGTAGGGCACGAAATCGAGCTTGAGTTCGAGTTGGCGACGGATCTCTTCGCGCTGCTCGTGGGGGATGCCGTCCCATTTGTTGATGGCGATCAGCAGCGCCCGGCCGCGCTGCAGCGCAAGTCCGAGCACGCTCGCGTCCTGTTCGCCGATGCTGTCGTGGGCATCGACCATGAAGATGACGACATGGGCGGTGTCGATGGCCTGCAAGGTCTTGGCGACGCTCGCCTTCTCGACCACATCCTCGACCTTGCCGCGACGGCGCACGCCCGCGGTATCGATCAAGGTGAACTCGCGCCCGTCGCGCGCGAACGGCACGAATATGCTGTCGCGGGTGGTGCCCGGCATGTCGCTCGCGATCACGCGCTCCTCGCCGATCAGCCGGTTGACGAGCGTCGACTTGCCGACATTGGGACGACCGATGACGGCGATGCGGATACGCCCATCGGCCTCCGCGTCGCCATCGACGACCTCGGGCTTGTCCCAGCTCGCGAGGACCAGATCCATGAGGTCACGACAGCCGTCGCCGTGCGCCGAGGCGATCGCCTGCGGCTCACCGAGGCCGAGCGAATGGAAATCCGCGGCGGCCGTCGACGGGTCGAGCCCCTCGGCCTTGTTGACCGCCAGGAACACGGGCTTGCCGGAACGGCGCAGCTCGCGCGCCACGAAGTGATCCTGCGGGGTGAGACCGGTGCGCGCATCGGCGAGGAACACGAGCACATCGGCCTCGGCGACGGCACGCTCGGTCTGCAGACGCATCGGCTGCTCGATGCCCGAGGGCTGCTCGACGAGGCCACCGGTGTCGACGACGACATAGGGGACCGGCCCGAGGCGCCCATAGCCGTACTGGCGATCGCGCGTGACGCCCGGCATGTCCGCGACCAATGCGTCCCGGGTCCCGGTCAGCCGGTTGAAGAGCGTGGACTTGCCGACATTCGGCCGACCGACCAGCACCACCACGGGCAGCACCGCAGGCATCAGACGATCCGGTGTGGTTGACGCGTTCAGCGGCGCGGCCGGAAGGCGCTGACGCGCCCTTCGTCGTCCTGCACCACGAGCAGATCGCCCGCGACCTGCGGCGCATTGGTGACACGCCCGCCGGCCTTGCTGCGCGCCGCGAAGGCACCGGTCGTGGCGTCCAACCAGTGCAGGTAGCCCTCGTTGTCGCCGACGACGATGAAGCCGCCGAGCGCCGCGGGACCTGACAGGCCACGGCGGCGCAGCCCGTCCTGGCGCCACTCCTCGACCCCGGTGCGACGACGCAGCCCAGCCACATCACCCTCTGAAGTGCTCACATAGACGCGATCGTCATCGATGTCGAGACCGCGATGGCTGGATATCTCGCGAGACCACCATGACTGACCGTTGTCGAGCGCCAACATCGCGACACGCCCCTGGAAACCGGTGACGAAGACGTCCGCACCCGAGACCTTCACGGCCGAATCGATGTCGACCATGCGCTCGAGTTCGGTCCGGCCACGCGCCGGCGCGACCAAGGCCTCCCAGAGCAGTTCGCCGTTACGCACATCGATCGCGATGGCACGACCGTTGTCGAAACCGCAGATCACGGCATTGCCTGCGATGACCGGCGAGGCCGCACCGCGCAGCGTCAACCGAGGCACCGCCTGTTCTTCTCGCCACAGCGACTTGCCTTCGACAGGGGACAGCCCGTGCAGACGACCATCGACCGTGCGGACGACGACGATCTCTGCCGACACCGCCGGCGCCGAGAGCACCTCGCCGCCGAGTTTGACGCGCCAACGCTCGCGACCGTCTTCAGCGGCCAGCGCGATGACCTCGCCGTCCAGGGAGCCGACCACCACGAGACCCGCACCGACGCCCGGACCACCCGTGAGCTCGGCCTTGGTACGCACGCGCCACGCGGTGCGGCCGTCTGCGGCTTGCAGGGCGAGGACATCACCCCCGCGACCGGCGGCATAGATCCGCTCGTTGTCGATGGCGGGCGCGAGGCCGGCCCGCATCGCTCCGCCGCCGCCGCCCGCCGAAGCGCTCCAGAGGCGATCCACCGACAGCGTCGGCTCGAAATCGACGAGCTCTGCCGGCTTCTCGACATCCTTGTCTTTCGAGCAGCCCGCCGCGAGCGCGAGCAACGCCAACAACGCCAGCGGCGTCGGAGCGTGCCGGCCTGCGTTGCGGCGGGTCGTCACGGCTTCACCGCCACAGGCGCAGCAGCCGGCGCAGCGGCAGGCGCAGCCACATCCTTCACGCCGTCCGCAAGCACATCGGCGATCTTGAGCTGCAGCGAGGCCGCGTCCACGGTCGGCGCACTGCCCGCCGGGATCCCCACGGTTTCGGCTTTGCGCCAGGCCACCAGCGCACCCGCACGATCGCCCTTGGCATACAGCGCATCACCGCGGATGACATCGTAGAGGGCTGCGAAGGCGCCCGGCTGGGCGCCGCCCAGCGTGCGAAGCGCGGCATCGGCGTTGTTCTGGGCGAGCTCGACGCGGGCCAGACGGGCACGGGCCACGAGGCGCAACTGCTCGTCCTTGGAGCCCTTCATGACCCGGGTGAGGCGCGCCACGGCCTCGCCGAGCTTGCCGACCTCGACATCCGCACGGGCCGCCAACAGGTCGGCCTGATCCGCGTAGGGACTGTTGCCGTGCTCGCGCCGCAGTTCGTCGGCCATCAACAAGGCCTTGTCACGACCGCCGGTGGCGAGCGTGTCCAGCATCAGGCCATAGGCGGCGCTGGCGGACTGGTGACGCGTCTCGACGCGCTGCTCCCACCAACGCCAGCCCGCGAGGGCGCCGAGCCCGAGCAGGATGCCGAGGATGATCCAGAGGCCGTTCTCGCGCAGCCATTGCTTGACCCGTTCCCACTGTTCCTGCTCGTTGTAGTAATCATCGATCACGGTCTTTGCTCCCCAACCCCACAGGGCTGATCATCGAACCAGCGGGCCACGGCCGCCGCGGCCGTCGCCAAAGAGATCTCTTGTGGTGCGCCGGCGCCCTCGCGCAACGGCTTCAGCTGCGCCACACCGCGCGTGAGCTCGTCCTCGCCGAGCACCAACGCGAGCGGAGCACCGCTGCGGTCGGCACGACGGAACTGCGCCTTGAAGTTGCCGCCGCCCAGATTGGCTTCGATACGCCGACCGGGCAGCGCGCCACGCAGCGCCTCGGCCAAGGGCAACATCGCGCGCGCGGCGGCCTCGCCCTGCGCGACGAGGAAGACATCGGCAGCGACGGCAGGCGGTGCTGCAGCGCCCTGCTCGAGCAGCGCCACCACCCGCTCCATGCCCATCGCGAAACCGATCGCCGGAGTCGCCTCGCCGCCGAGCTGCGTGACGAGACCGTCATAGCGCCCACCGGAGCACACGGCATCCTGTGCGCCGAGCGCATCGGTGGTCCACTCGAACACGGTGCGGGAATAGTAATCGAGCCCCCGCACCAGACGCGGGTTGAGCTCGAAGCTGATGCCGAGCGCCTGCAACATCGCCTGCAGCTCCACGAAGTGGGCGCGGGACTCGGCGTCGAGGTGTTCGGGCAGCGAGGGCGCGCCGGCGATCAGCGCCTGCATCGCGGGGTTCTTGCTGTCGAGGATGCGAAGCGGATTGCCCTCGAGGCGGCGCAGGCTGTCCTCGTCGAGGTCGCCCCGACGCGCACGGAGGTAAGCGGTGAGATGTTCACGGTAGGCGCGGCGCGCCTCGGCCGTTCCCAAAGAATTCAGGTGCAAGGTCACCCGGCCGATGCCGAGCCGGCGCCAGAACGCCGCGGTCAACGCGATGAGTTCGGCGTCGATGTCCGGGCCGGCGAAGCCGATCGCCTCGACGTCGATCTGGTGGAACTGCCGGAAGCGCCCCTTCTGCGGCTTCTCGTGGCGGAACATCGGACCGACGCACCAGAGCTTGTGCCGTGCGCCGCGGAGCATGCCGTTGGAGATGACCGCGCGCACCATGCCCGCCGTCGCCTCCGGGCGCAGCGTGAGCGCTTCGCCGCCCTTGTCGGTGAAACTGTACATCTCCTTCTCGACGACATCGGTGTACTCACCGATCGCGCGCTTGAAGAGGTCGGTGTGCTCCACCACCGGCACACGCATCTCGTCGTAGCCGTAGGCGTGCAGCAGTTCGCGGGTGACCCGCTCGAGGAACTGCCAACGCGGCGCCTCGGCGGGCAACAGGTCGTTCATTCCCTTGACGGGCGCGATCGTGGGCGTGCTCACGGCGCACCGCCTGGGGCCGGCGATACAGCGGGGGCTTCCTGGGTCTCGGCGGAACCCGCCGCTTGGGGTATTGCCGAGGGTGCCGGTTCGGGTCTCGGCTCCGGCGGCAGCGCGCGCATCGCCCCGGAGGCTGCGATCTCGAAACGGGCGACCGAATTGCGGACGGCGTCAGCCGGGATCACCGCCGCACTACCGCTGATCTCGAGCGCCGTGGCATCGCCACGACCCAACAACACCCGCAGCGGCGGTGCACCCTGCACCGACACGCGCTGACCAGGCTGGAGCATCGCGTAGAGACGACGCGCACCGGTGGCATCGACGACCTCGGCCCAGCAAGGCTCGCTCGCCGTGAACACGACAGCCACGCCGTCGCCCGGCACGGACGGCGCTGCAACGGCGGGTGTCGCCACGACGGGCGCAGCGGCATCAGGTACGGGTGCGCTCGGTGCGGATGGTGTCGTCACCGAGGCCTCGGCCGCCGTCGTGGTGGCCGCAGGACGCATCTCTGCGCCTTGCAGGATCCACCATGCCGCGAGCGCGATCACGAAGGCACCGGCGAGCATCGCCAGGCGACGCCCCCAGCGCTGGGTATCGAGCGGCCGCGGCGCTTGCGGTCCACGGCTGAGATCGGGCAGCACCGTCGAGGCGCCCTGTTCCGCGTTCCACTGCTCGAGCAGTGGATCGGCAGGCACGCCAAGGAATTCGGCATAGCGGCGCAGATGCCCACGGCTGAACACCGAGGCGCCGAGCTCCGCCCAGCGCTCACCTTCAAGCGCATCGATGATCTTGGGGTCGCAACGCAACGCAGTCGCGACCGCGGCGGTCGACAGGCCGCGCAGCTCGCGCAAACGGGTGAGTTGGATGCCGATGGGTTCGTTCATGCGACATCCCCCATGGCGACATCCCCCACGGCGACATTCCCCACGGCGCGCGGACCCATGGCTTGGGAGAGTTTGTCGCCGAGGCGCACGCGCACACGATCGTTCACGCGACCGGCAAGCTGGCCGCAGGCCGCGTCGATGTCGTCACCGCGGGTGCGGCGGATGGTGGCGAGCACGCCGCGCTGGATGAGCTCGTCGCGGAACGCGGTGATCACCGGCATCGGCGAGCGGCGGAAATGCGTGCCCGGGAACGGGTTGAAGGGGATGAGGTTGAGCTTGGCGGGCTTGCCGCGCAGCAGCCGCGCGAGCTCACGCGCGTGCGAACGCTGGTCGTTCACGCCATCGAGCATCACATACTCGAAGGTGATGCTGCGTCCGTTCTGCTCGTCGATGTAGTGCCAGCAGGCCTCGAGCAACTCGGCGATCGGGTGCTTGCGGTTGATGGGCACGAGCTCGTCGCGCAGCGCGTCATCAGGCGCATGCAAGGACACCGCGAGGGCGCAGTTGGTCTCCTCCGCGAGCTTGTAGATCTGCGGCACGAGACCGGAGGTCGAGAGCGTGACGCGGCGGCGCGAGATGTCGAAGCCGAGATCGTCGAGCATGATGCGCACTGCGGGCACGACATTGCGGAAATTGGCGAGCGGCTCGCCCATGCCCATCAGCACGACATTGGTCACCGGCCGCAGCCCACCCGGCTCGAGGCCGAGCTCGCGGTTGGCGAGCCAGACCTGGCCGACGATCTCCGCGGTGGTGAGGTTGCGGTTGAAACCTTGCTGCGCCGTCGAGCAGAACGCGCAGTCGAGGGCGCAACCGACCTGGGAGGACACGCAGAGCGTGCCGCGGTCGGTCTCGGGGATGTAGACCATCTCGAAGGCCTGCGTGCCGTCGGCGCGCAACAACCACTTGCGTGTGCCGTCGGCTGAATCGTGCCGCGAGACCACCTCGGGCGCGCTGATGATGGCGTGCTCGGCGAGCTGCGCACGGAAGTCGCGCGCGAGATCGGTCATCGAAGCGAAGTCGCCCTCGACGCGTTTGTACATCCACTGCATGAGCTGACGCGCACGGAACGGCTTGCTACCGAGCGACGCCACGAACGCCTCGAGCGCGGGCCTTTCAAGCCCGAGCAAGTGTGTACGGGTGTCGTCGGCAGCAGCGTCCATGACGGCAGTGCGTGGCGGTCAGCCGCGCGGGCAGATCTCGATGCTGCGGAAGAAGTACGCGATCTCCTGCGCCGCAGTGTCGGCGGCATCGGAACCGTGCACGGTGTTCGCCTCGATGCTCTGCGCGAGGTCGGCGCGGATGGTGCCGGGTGCGGCCTTCTTCGGGTCGGTGGCGCCCATGATCTCGCGGTTCTTGGCGATGGCGTTGTCGCCCTCGAGCACCTGCAACATCACCGGACCCGAGGTCATGTACTTCACGAGGTCGTTGAAGAACGGACGCTCACGGTGCACGGCGTAGAAACCCTCTGCCTCGCGCTGCGAGAGATGGGTCATGCGAGCGGCGACCACGCGCAGTCCGGCTTGCTCGAAGCGGCGGTAGACCTCGCCGATGAGATTGCGGGCTACGCCATCGGGCTTGACGATCGAGAAAGTGCGCTCCAGCGCCATGGTGAGATTCCTTTTGTCAGGGTACGGGAAAGAGACGGGCAAACGCCTATTGTACCTGTCCCAAGCCTCGGACGGCAACGAAAGACTCGCCGCAAGTGACTGGTCAGAAAGGGATTTTCAGACCGTGAAGCTTTCGCCGCACCCGCATTCGGCCTTGGTCTGCGGGTTTCGGAACTTGAAGGATTCGTTGAGGCCCTGCTTCACGAAGTCGACTTCCGTGCCATCGATCATCGGCAGACTCTGCGGATCGACGAACACGCGCACCCCGTGATCTTCGAAGACGAGGTCGTCGGGTCGGGTGGCGTCTGCATAGTCGACCACATAGGCGAAACCCGAGCAGCCGGTCTTGCGGACGCCCAAGCGTAGGCCGAGCCCCTGCCCGCGGGCGGCGAGGAAGTTGCGGACGCGGTCGGCCGCGGCGGGAGTGAGGGAAATGGCCATTCAGCGAGACTCCGTTGCGGCGTCGATTCTAGCAAGTGCTTGCCGCAATGCGTCTTCGACCTTCAATAGCCGACCAAGTTTCTCGACCGGGATGCCGTGATGGGCCGCCCAATCTGTCGGAGACTCCGTCCGGGAGCCCGCCGAGGGCGCCGCTGTCGACGCCAGTTGCCCGACGAGGACCGCAGCAAGGCTGGCCGCCACGGCCCGGGTCTGCGGGCAACCGAAGATGCGCCACTGCACCGCCGAGAGCCGACCGGCGGCATCGACCTGGAGGTAACAGCGCACCCGCGTCCCCTCCCGTAACCGCCCCGCCTCGCCCATCACCCAGCCTTCACCCGCGGGCGCACCGGGGGCGTCGGCCGCCCGCAGCGACTCCACCGCACGCCGGATGGCGGCCGCCGCAAGGTCGGCGTCGGGTTCACGGCTGTGGCGCCCGAACATGATCCGTAGCGTCGATTGGGCCAGTTCGGGCGGCAACCCGAGGGCACGCAGCACATAGGAGGGCTCGCCCGAGGCCGAGTCGCAGGCCGCCCCGCTCGACACGGCAAGCTCCGGGAGCGCTGCCAGCAAGCTCTCGCCCTCGACCCCCTCGATGCTCAGCGACACCAGTCCCGGCAGGCCGCGCGCCACCGCGGCCGGGTCGAGCGGCGCGTGGTTGCAGCGGATCCCGGGAAGTCCGTCGAGCCCGGCCAAGAGCCGCCTCGCCAAGGCGGTGGTGTGCTCGGCATCGAGAGCCGACCTTGCGACGGCGATCGCCGCGGCCCGACCGAAACCGACCGCTTGATGGGTCGCGGGCGTCCCCGGGCGCAAGCCGCGTTCCTGCGGCCCGCCGAACATCAGCGGCTCGAGCCACGG
>DBCG01000053.1:0-5390 GCA_002292945.1 Proteobacteria bacterium UBA964
CAGGGGCGCGTGCGCCGTACGCGAACGCTGTCGGTCAAGGTGCCCGCCGGCGTCTCCACCGGCGATCGTATCCGGCTCTCGGGCGAGGGCGAGGCAGGGCGCAACGGCGGACCTGCGGGCGATCTGTACGTCGAGATCGCGGTGCGAGCGCATCCGATCTTCGAGCGCGAGGGTGACGATCTCACCTGCGAGGTGCCGGTGAGCTTCGCCACGGCCACCCTCGGCGGCTCGGTCAAGGTCCCGACGCTGCAGGGCGAGGTGTCCATCAAGGTGCCGAGCGGCACGCAGTCGGGGCGGGTGTTCCGCTTGCGCGACCAAGGCGTGAAGCCGGTGCGCGGCGGTGCGCGGGGCGATCTCTATTGCCGCGTTGTGGTAGAAACGCCNNGTGGACCTCTCCGCGGAGCAGCGCGAGCTGCTGACCAAGTTCGACCAGTCGCTGCGGGGTGACGGTCGTGCGCATACGCCGCGCGAGGAAGGGTTCTTCGAGGGTGTCAGGCGCTTTTTCGCAGGACGGTGACATGCGTTTGGTGATCGTGGGAGCGGCGGGTCGGATGGGGCTCGCCATCACGCGCGAATGCGCGGCAGATCCGCAGGTGCGCGTCGTCGGCGCGGTAGACCATGCGGGCAGCGCTGCGATCGGCCGTGATCTCGGCGCGCTCGCCGGCATCGGGGCGCTCGGCGTGCCGGTGCTCGACGATCTCGAGGCGGCGTTGTCGTCGGCGACCGAGCCGGTGGATGTCGTGATCGATTTCTCCACCCCCTCGGCCACCGCTTCGCACCTCGCCACCTGCGCCTCGAGAGGGGTCGCGGTGTTGGTCGGCACCACGGGCCTCGATGCCGGGGTCGACTCGGTCGCCGCCGCTGCCGCGCAGCGCGTGCCGGTGCTGATCGCGCCCAACACCAGCATCGGCGTGACGCTGCTCATCGAGCTGGTGCGCGCCGCAGCGCGTGCGCTGCCCGCCGCGTACGACATCGAGATCGTCGAATCGCATCACCGTGCCAAGCGCGATGCGCCCTCCGGGACTGCGCTTGCGCTCGGTCGCGCAGCGGCAGAGGGTCGAGGCGCGACCCTCGAATCGCTGCGGTTGCCTGATGCGCGCGATGGGCTGCGTGTCGAGGGGGGGATCGGCTTTGCGGTGTTGCGGGGCGGCGATATCGTCGGTGAGCATGAATTGCGTTTCTGCGGGACCGGTGAAGCGCTCACCCTCGGGCATCGCGCCACCGACCGGGCGATCTTCGCCCGTGGGGCCCTCCAGGCGGCCCGTTGGCTGGTCGACCGGGCGGCCGGGCGATATCAAATGCTTGATGTAATCGGTTTAAAAACAACGGTTTAGAATATTTTCCGCTGTCTTTTCGATGCGCTGAGCGAGGCTCTATTTCGTGTGTTAACCCCCCTTTTTCCATGGACAAAAGGGGGGTGAAAACGTAGACTTTCCTTCTAATCCGATAGCCGGGTTAGTCCCAGCAAGGCGGGGGGCATTCGAGAGGATGCCTCCCGCTTTGCACATCCGACACCCGCTTTTGCGTCGGGGATTTTTTCGTCGGGGTCGCCGTCGTCGCGACCGGGGAGTGGACGCTTGATTGAAGCAGTGCTCGCGCTCGCGGACGGTTCGACCTTCCGGGGCTTATCCATCGGCGCGCAAGGCAGCACCGCAGGCGAAGTCGTCTTCAATACCGCCCTGACGGGGTATCAAGAGATCCTCACCGATCCGTCCTACCTGCGACAGATCGTCACGCTCACCTATCCGCACATCGGCAACGTGGGCATCAACCCGCTCGACATGGAATCGCTCCGCGCGCAGGCCGCAGGCTTGGTGGTGCGCGACCTGCCGCCGCGCGCCAGCAACTGGCGCATGCAAGAGACGCTGCCCGCGTTCCTTGAACGGGAGGGCGTGATCGCCATCGCGGGCATCGACACGCGTCGCCTGACGCGCATCTTGCGCGAGAAGGGCGCGCAGGCGGGCTGCATCATCGCCGGGCCGCAGGTGGACCCTGCCGCGGCGATCGATGGCGCGCGAGCCTTCCCGGGTCTGAAGGGCATGGACCTCGCCAAGGTCGCCACGACCCGCGCGCGTTACGAATGGACCCAAGGCTCCGAGTTCGATCCGCCGCCGCCTGCGGCCGGACAGAAGCCGTTCCATGTGGTCGCCTTCGACTACGGCATCAAGCACAACATCCTGCGGCTGCTGGTCGATGCCGGCTGTCGCGTCACCGTCCTGCCCGCCGAGACCTCGGCCGAGGAGGCGCTCGCGCTTTCACCCGAGGGCGTGTTCCTCTCGAACGGTCCCGGTGACCCGCAGCCCTGCGACTACGCCATCCGCGCCATCCGCCGCGTCCTCGAGGCCGGTGTGCCGGTGTTCGGCATCTGCCTCGGTCATCAACTGCTCGGCCTCGCGAGCGGTGCGGCCACCGTCAAGATGAAGTTCGGGCACCACGGCGCGAACCATCCCGTGCAGGACCTGCAGACGGGCAGGGTGCTCATCACCTCCCAGAACCACGGCTTCGCCATCGACGAGGCGACGCTGCCCGCGAACCTTCGCGCCACGCACCGGTCGCTCTTCGACGGCACGCTGCAGGGCGTGGCACGCACCGACTGTGATGCCTTCAGTTTCCAGGGCCACCCCGAGGCGAGCCCCGGTCCGCACGATGTGCAATACCTGTTCGGACGCTTCACCGCCGCCATGCAGCGGCGACGGGCCCGCTGAGACGACGCCGCCATGCCAAAAAGAACCGACCTCCACAGCATCCTCATCATCGGCGCCGGCCCGATCGTCATCGGTCAGGCCTGCGAGTTCGACTACTCCGGCGCGCAGGCCTGCAAGGCGCTGCGCGAGGAGGGCTACCGCGTCATCCTCGTCAACTCCAACCCCGCGACGATCATGACGGATCCGGGGATGGCTGACGCCACCTACATCGAGCCGATCAATTGGCGCACCGTGGCGCGCATCATCGAAAAAGAGCGGCCCGATGCGCTGCTGCCGACGATGGGTGGACAGACGGCGCTCAACACCGCGCTCGATCTCGTCCGCGAGGGCGTGCTCGAGCGGTTCCGCGTCGAGATGATCGGCGCCTCGCGCGAGGCCATCGATATGGCCGAGGACCGCGAACTCTTCCGCAACGCGATGCGCGAGATCGGTCTCGAGTCGGCGCGTGCGGCGGTGGCGCGCAGCCTCGAGGATGCGTTCTCGATCCAGGCGCCGCTCGGCTTCCCCTGCGTCATCCGCCCGTCCTTCACCCTCGGTGGTTCGGGCGGCGGCATCGCCTACAACCGCGAGGAGTTCGAGGCCATCGTCGCGCGCGGCCTCGATGCCTCGCCCACCCACGAGGTGCTGGTCGAGGAGTCCGTGCTCGGTTGGAAGGAGTACGAGATGGAGGTCGTTCGCGACCGGGCCGACAACTGCATCATCGTCTGCTCCATCGAGAACCTCGATCCGATGGGCGTCCATACCGGCGACTCCATCACCGTGGCGCCCGCACAGACCCTCACCGACCGCGAGTACCAGCGGATGCGCAACGCATCGATCGCGGTGCTGCGCAAGATCGGCGTCGACACCGGCGGCTCCAACGTGCAGTTCGCCGTCAATCCGGAAGACGGTCGGTTGATCGTCATCGAGATGAACCCGCGCGTGTCGCGTTCCTCGGCGCTCGCTTCGAAGGCGACCGGGTTCCCGATCGCCAAGATCGCGGCCAAGCTCGCGGTCGGCTACACGCTCGATGAGCTTCGCAACGACATCACCGGCGGCGCGACCCCGGCCTCTTTCGAGCCCACGATCGACTACGTGGTCACCAAGATCCCCCGCTTCACCTTCGAGAAGTTCAAGGGTGCGAACGACCGCCTGACCACGCAGATGAAATCGGTGGGCGAGGTGATGGCCATCGGCCGGACTTTCCAGGAGTCGCTGCAGAAGGCGTTGCGCGGCCTCGAGACCGGATTGGACGGGCTCTCGCCCGTGACCCCGCTGCCGCTCGGCGAAGACAGCGCCGCGCGGCTCGCACAGGACCTGCGCATGCCGGGCCCTGATCGCCTGCTGCAGGTGGCCGATGCGCTGCGCGCCGGCTGGACCTTCGATCGTGTGCAGGAGCTCTCCCGCATCGACCCGTGGTTCCTTGCGCAGGTCGCCGAACTCATCGACGAGGAGACCCGCACGGCAGCCGAGGGCGTCGCGGCGCTCGATCTCTCGCGGTTGCGGACGCTCAAGCGCCGCGGGTTCTCCGACTCGCGCCTCGCGCGGCTCGTCGGCGTGACCGAGGACGAGCTGCGTGCCCGGCGTCATGCACTCGGCCTTCGCCCGGTCTTCAAGCGCGTCGACACCTGTGCCGCCGAGTTCGCCACCTCCACCGCCTACCTGTACTCGACCTACGAGGAAGAGTGCGAGGCTGCGCCCACCACGCGCCGCAAGATCGCGATCCTCGGCGGTGGCCCGAACCGCATCGGCCAGGGCATCGAGTTCGACTACTGCTGCGTGCATGCCGCGATGGCGCTGCGCGAAGATGGTTTCGAGACCATCATGATCAACTGCAACCCGGAGACCGTGTCGACCGATTACGACACCTCCGATCGCCTGTACTTCGAGCCGCTCACCCTCGAGGATGTGCTCGAGGTGCTGCACCGCGAGCGGCCCGAGGGCGTCATCGTGCAGTACGGCGGCCAGACGCCTTTGAAGCTGGCGCTGGACCTCGAGCGCAACGGCGTGCCCATCATCGGCACCTCGCCCGATATGATCGACGCTGCCGAAGACCGTGAGCGCTTTCAAAAGCTCTTGCACGAGCTCAAGCTGCGCCAGCCGCCTAACGCGACTGCCCGCACTGAGCCCGAGGCGCTTGAAAAAGCTGCGGCTTTGGGTTACCCGCTGGTCGTGCGCCCGAGCTACGTGTTGGGCGGCCGCGCCATGGAAATCGTGCACGAGCANNGCCGAAGACCGCGAGCGCTTCCAGAAACTCGTGCAGCAGCTCGGCCTGCGACAGCCCGCCAACGCCACCGCCCGCACCGAGGCGCAGGCGCTCGAGCTCGCCCGTGAGGTCGGTTTCCCGCTGGTGGTACGACCGTCCTATGTGCTCGGCGGTCGGGCCATGGAGATCGTCTTCAACGAGGACGACCTGCGCGCCTACATGACCGATGCCGTGAAGGTCTCGAACGACAGCCCGGTGTTGCTCGACCGGTTCCTCGACGATGCGATCGAGGTCGATGTCGATGCGGTCTGCGACGGCCGTGAGGTGCTGATCGGCGGCATCATGGAGCACGTCGAGCAGGCGGGGGTCCATTCGGGCGACTCCGGTTGCTCGCTGCCGCCCAACAGCCTCTCCGCAGGATTGCAGGACGAGATCCGCGCCCAGACCCGACAGCTCGCGCTCGCGCTCGGGGTCAACGGCTTGCTCAACATCCAGTTCGC
>DBCG01000053.1:5437-5823 GCA_002292945.1 Proteobacteria bacterium UBA964
GGTCAATCCGCGCGCCTCGCGCACCGCGCCCTTCGTCTCCAAGGCCACGGGCCTGCCGCTCGCCAAGGTCGGTGCCCGGGTCATGACCGGCCGCAGCCTCGAGGCGCTCGGACTGCGCCACGAGCGCATCCCGCGCTTCTTCTCGGTCAAAGAGGCGGTGTTCCCCTTCGTGAAGTTCCCCGAAGCCGACCCGATGCTCGGCCCGGAGATGAAATCCACCGGTGAGGTCATGGGCACCGGTCGCAGCTTCGGCGAGGCCTATGCGAAGGCCCAAGCGGCCTCCGGCGTGACGCTGCCGCGTTCCGGGACCTGCTTCATCAGCGTGCGCGAGCGCGACAAGCCCGGCGCCGTGGCGCTGGCCCGCCGCTTGTCCGCGCGTGGCTTCG
>DBCG01000140.1 GCA_002292945.1 Proteobacteria bacterium UBA964
AACGTGCTCAAAGGCGGCGCAGGCCTCGCCGCGCTGACCTTCCTCGGCGGCATCGCCGGCTGCAACGGCGATGGCGTCGGTGATCCGACCCCCAGCCTCGTACCGCCCGCCGGCGGCAGCATCGCACCGCCTCGCGCCACCACGCTGTCGTTCAATCCTGTAGCGAAGTCGGTCGCCGATGCGATCCGTCTCCCGGCCGGCTACTACGCCACGGTGCTCTACCGCTTGGGCGATCCGATCGCCGCGGGTGTGCCGACGTTCCGCAACGATGGCACGGACTCGGCCGCTTCGTACGCGCAGCGTGCTGGCGATCATCACGACGCGATCCAGTACTACGGCATGGGCGCCGACGGTCGCTACTCGGCGACCGCCACCGACCGCGCTTTGTTGGTCATGAACCACGAGGCCATCACCCCCTCGTATCTGCATCCGAACGGCCCCACGATCGTCAACGGGGTGCGCACCGTCGCCGACGAGGTGCTCCGGGAGCTGTATGTGCATGGTGTCTCGGTGATCGAGATCAACAAGGTCAACGGCAACTGGATCTACAAGCAGGATTCGAGCTTCAACCGTCGCGTCCACACGCTCACACCGATGACGATCTCAGGTCCTGCCGCCGGGTCGCGGTACATGGTGACCAAGGAGTCGCCTTCGGGCACTTCGATCCGCGGTACGGTGAACGACTGTGCGCACGGCTACACCCCGTGGGGGACCTACCTCGCGTGCGAGGAGAACTGGGCGGGTTACTTCCGTCGTACCACGGCGACCGACAACCCTCGCCGTACCGCCAAGGAATTGACCTCCTTCGGTCGCTATGGCGTCGCCGGCGCCGGCCGCGAGCTCTGGGCCACGGTGACCCCCGATACCGCCGATGATCGCTATGGACGATGGAACGCGGAGGTCCGGGGCACTTCGACCGACGGTTCGGATGACTATCGGAACGCGCCGAACACCTACGGTTGGAACGTCGAGATCGATCCGTTCTCGCCCACCTCGACCCCGAAGAAGCGCACCGCGATGGGCCGCTTTGCTCATGAGGGCGCTTGGCCGGCCAAGCCGGTCGCGGGCAAGCCGATCGTGTACTACATGGGTTGCGACTCGCGGAACGAGTACATCTACAAGTATGTCTCGACTGCCGTGTGGGATCCGGCGGATGCCACGCGCGGTCTCGCGGCGGGCGACAAGTATCTCGACAACGGCAAGCTCTACGCCGCGGTGTTCAGCGAGGACGGCACGGGGCGATGGGTGGAGCTCACCTTCAATGTCGGCAACGTCACCTCCGCGAACGCGACGTACTCCTTCGCAGACCAGGCCGATGTGTTGATCAATGCCCGGCTTGCGGCTGATGCTGCCGGCGCGACCAAGATGGACCGTCCTGAGTGGGGTGCGGTCGATCCCTTCAGCGGTGCGGTCTACATGACGCTGACCAACAGCAATGCGACCTCGCGCACGCTGGCCTCGACGAACGCGTCGAACCCGCGTCATTACAACGACGCGCGGACGACCGGCACCGCGCAGCGCGGCAACGCGAACGGCCACATCATCCGCTGGCTCGAGAGCGAACCGTCTGCCTCGACATTCCGTTGGGATGTGTACCTGTTCGGTGCGCGTGCGACGGCGGATGCCCAGAACGTGAACTTGTCGGGTCTGACGGCGGAGAACGACTTCTCGAGCCCCGATGGCGCGTGGTTCGGTTCGAACGGCATCTTCTGGATCCAGACCGATGATGGTGCCTACACCGACGTCACCAATTGCATGTTGCTGGCGGCCCTGCCGGGGTCGGTCGGCGACGGTGCAGCTCGGACGGTGACCAACACGGACGCCGCAGGTGCGACCAAGACCGTGCAGACCTTCGTCGGCGCGGCGCCGGGCACGGCCAAGCTCAAGCGCTTTTTGGTGGGCCCCTCGCAGGCCGAGATCACCGGTATCACCGAGTCGCCGGACGGCAAGGCGTTGTTCGTCAACATCCAGCATCCGGGCGAGGACATGCCGGTCGCGGACATCGGCGATCCGACCCGCTATACCTCGCATTGGCCGGACGGTGGTCTGGCGCGACCGCGGTCCGCGACCATCGTCATCCAGCGCGATGACGGCGGGGTGGTCGGCGCCTGAGCAGTTCGTCGCCCTTGGGACGCCGGTTCGCGAGCTGTCTGCTGGCGCTGTGGTGTGTTGGGCTGATGCCCAGTGCCCACAGCGCCGGCGGAGACCTCCCTTCCGTCCAACGGATCGAGGGGGAGATACGCGGCAGCGATCATGAGACCTATCGCGCCGTCGAGTTCCTCGTGCCGCCGGGGATCGAGCGTCTTGACATCGAGTTCATGCACGACGGTGCCGGGATTCGGACCGTGGTCGATTTGGCTGTGCACGGCCCGGCTGGATTCCGTGGCGCGAGCGGCAGCAATAAGACCTTGATCACTCTCGGTCCGGACGACGCGACGCCGTCCTATCGACCTGGCCCGATCGAGCCCGGGACTTGGCGGCTCGTGCTCGGCTTACCCAACGTCCGGTCCGTCGTCGGTGCGGCCGGGCGATCGGTGCCGCCCACGCGGTTCGTCGCGACCATCCGCATGACCACTGCGAACTCGCCGCTGCCGGTCAGCGCCTTCGCACCGGGACCGCTGCGAGAAGTTGCCGGTTGGTACCGAGGCGATGTGCACTCCCATACCGCCCACAGCGATGGCAGTTGCGCGAGCCGCGCTGGGCGACGTGTGCCTTGCCCGGCGTTCGTCACGGTCGACGCCGCAGCGAGAGAGGGTTTGGACTTTCTCTTCGTGACCGAACACAACACCACTTCGCACCTCAACTTCCTGCGTGAACTGCAGCCGTACTTCGATGATCTGTTGCTCGTGCCTGGCATGGAACTGACCAGTTTCGGTGGGCATGCAAATCTGATCGGTGTGGCAGACGCGTCGCGTCTGCTTCGTCCGGGTGGTGGCGCAAGCGATGTCGGGGACGAGTTCCGGCGGGTCCGCGAGCGGGGCGGGCTTGTCGTGGTGAACCACCCTGGTCTGCCTTCCAACGAGGATTGCATGGGCTGCGGCTGGCGCAACCCCATCGACTGGTCTGCGGTCGACGCGGTCGAGATCGTCAACGGTGGATCGTTGCTGCGCTTCGGCAGCGCCGAGGGGCCGTTCTCAGCCTTGGCGTTCTGGGAGCGGCTGCTCGATCGTGGATCACGGATCACCGCAGTCGCAGGCAGCGATTCGCACGATCCCACTGCGTCTGCGGATCGTCAGGTGCCTGTCGGTCGGCCGCGGACGGTCGTGTTCGCCGACTCGCTCTCGCAGCGCGACCTTCTGGCCGGGCTCCGCGCCGGGCGTGCGTTCGTCGATGTCCAAGGTAGCCGTACGCGCTTCGTCGATCTGCGAGTGGTGTCCGGCGGTCAGGTGACGACCATGGGTTCCTCGATCGCGCGCGCGCGCGGTACGGCTTTGGAGGTGGAGGTCACCGTGCGCGATGTGCCGGGTGCTCAGGTGCACCTCATCCGCGGCGATGACGGGACGCATCGCGAAGCGACGCGGTTCCGCGTGGAAGCGCAGGACGCACTGCTGCGTCACGCCATCGCGGCGTCCGGTTGCACCGGTTGGATACGGGCCGATGTCCGCGACGCCGAAGGTGGGCTGTTGCTGGTCTCCAACCCGGTCTACCTCTTGCCTGAAACCAAACAGACACCGTCGTGTAAGGGCGATGTCGTCAATCGTCAATAACCTCCACGCACTACAACCAAACGGGTATTTCGATGAACACCAATCGCTTGATCGCCGCCGCTGTCGCGTCGGTGTTGTCCGTCTCTGCGCCCTCGGGCGTCGCAGCCGATGCACTGGAAGAGGTCGTCGTCACCGGTCGTGTCGGTACGCGTGAACTCACCAAGCCCGAGTTGAGCTTCGCGGCGACCACGATCGACGCCGACCGGCTCCGTTTCATCGCGCCGCTCAGCACCGCGGAGGTCTTCAAATCTGTCCCCGGATTCTGGGTCGAGGCCTCAGGTGGCGAAGCGTCGAACAACGTGCGATCGCGCGGTATCCCGACCGATGGATATTCTTCGGTCACCATCCAGGAAGACGGGCTCACCATCCAGCACGATGGTGGTCTTGGCTGGCTCAACGCCGATCAGTCGTTCCGCATGGATGAGACGGTCGCGCGGGTCGAGGCGGTCCGCGGCGGTCCGTCCGCGATCTTCGCGGCCAACTCGCCGGGTGGTGTGGTCAATTTCATCACCCGCAAGCCTGGTGACTCGGCGGAAGGTCTCGTCAAGTTGCAGGTCGGCGACTACGGCATGTATCGCACCGATTTTTACTTCGGATCGCCGTTGGGCGATCGCTGGGATGCGTCGGTCGGCGGTTTCTTCCGTACGGATGACGGCGTCCGTCCGCCCGGCTTCCGCCAGAACGAGGGTGGGCAGCTGCGCATCGCCCTCGGATACGACCTCGAAGACGGGCGTATCGACGTCAACTTCAAACATATCGACGACAATATCGGATTCCTGCTGCCGGTGCCCCTGACCTTCGACGGTAGCGGTGACACGGCCGGCGTCTCCGGTTTCGATCCGAACTACGGCACGCTCGCCGGTCCCGACAACCGACTGTCGGTCTTCCCAAGTCCCAAGGGGCCGCTCGATTTCGATCTGAGCCGCGGCACCGATGTGAAGCTCTCCCAGTTCACGGTCAAGATCGACCTCGGGTTGGGCGATGGCTGGCGTCTGCTCAACACCGCTCGCTTGCGCGACTCGGAGATCGTTCGCAACGGTCTGTTCCCGACCGGAAATGTCGAGACTGCGCGCGCAAGGTTGACCTCCCTGCGCGCGGCCGCGCAGACCGCCTACCCCGGTGCGGATCTGCGGATGGTCTACGCCACCAGCGGCGAGGCCTTCAACCTCGACGGTGCCAACGGCAACGGCCTCGTCATCAGCGGCAACCTGTTGAGCGTCGCTGTGCCGCTGCGCGAATTCGCCAACGATCTGCGTGTCTCCAAGGCCTTCGACCTGGGCGGCGCCGTCCACGATTTCACTTTGGGCGCCTACATCGCGGACTTCTCCTACGACTACGACCGATTCATGTCCACCGCGAACCTCGAGCTCCGCGATCAAGCGCGTCGGTTGGACGTATTGGCGGTGTCCGGGACAGGTGCGGTGGTGGGCAAGGTGACCGACAACGGTATCCTTCGCCACGGCTCGCTGTACGACAACGCGACCGTCGAGGCGCAGAGCGTCGCCGCATACATCGCAGACGAATGGCAAGTCACCGATGCGTTGCGTGTGGATGCCGGGGTCCGCTACGAGGAGATCGATTTCTCTGGCGCGGTCGAGGGCAAGCGTACGGTGGATCTCGGCATCGCCGGTACTCTCGCCGACAACCAGGTCATCACCGGTACGGGGACCTTCCAAGGGTTCGATCGACGTTACGATCAGACCAGCTTCACGTTGGGCGTCAACTGGCAGTTCGCCGAGGGTCTGGGGGTGTTCGGGCGCTACACCGACACGGGTCGTCTCCCGTCGCCCTCCGAGTTCCAGGGCAGCGTGGGTGACGCGGTCCGTACCGACATCCGTGTGACGCCGGTGACGATGCTCGAAGCCGGGCTGAAGTGGGTGGGCGAGAACTACTCGTTGTATGCGACCGCGTTCCAGTCGGAGTTCAACGGCGTCCGCTTCACGGACAACGTGTTCAACTCCACCACCAACAGCTTCACGACCCGCGTGGGCTACGCCGATACCAAGACGTTCGGTGTGGAACTGGAAGGCGATATCAGCCTCGCGCAGATGTTCTACGTCCGCGGTGCGGTGACCTGGCAGCAGCCGGAGTACGAGAGCTTCACGTTCACGAACAACGTAGGCGGGACGCCTGTGGTGGTGACCTTCAACGGCAACCAGCTCATCCGCGTCCCCGAGCTGTCGGTTCGGCTCAACCCTGGCGTGATGTTGCTGGGCGGTCGGCTACGCGCTGAGCTGGACGCTGAGCATTATTCGAAGCGCTTCGCGGATGCGGCCAACTCGCAGTCGCTGCCCGCCTACGAGGTGTTCGGTGCGAATGTGATGTGGCAGGCGACTGAGCGTCTGTCGCTCGGTTTCCACGGGGTCAACCTGACCAACGAGATCGGTCTCACGGAGGGCAACCCCCGCGCCGGTCAGTTCGTCTCCGGTGACGCAGGCGCGCGCTTCTACACAGCACGCCCCATCCTCGGACGCTCGTATCGTTTGTCCGCGACCTACAAGTTCTGATCTGCCAACGAGAGCAACTACACCTGTGAATACTACCCGTCTATCCATGTTCGTCGCGGCTTCGGTGCTCAGCGCCGCCTCGATCGCCCAGCAACCGGCCGTCGCCCCCGCCGCGGACGCCTCGCAGCTCGAGGAGGTCGTGATCTTCGCCCGCGGCGTCGCGCGCCAGCAGCAGCAGGTCACCGCGGAACAGATCGAATATCTGCCGGCCGGCACCAGCCCGCTCAAGGCGATCGAGAAACTGCCGGGTGTCAACTTCCAGTCTGCCGACCCGTTCGGCTCGTACGAGTGGTCGACGCGCATCGTGGTGCGCGGCTTCAACCAGAACCAGCTCGGCTTCACGCTCGACGGCGTGCCGCTCGGTGACATGTCCTACGGCAACCATAACGGTCTGCACATCAGCCGCGCGGTGCCGAGCGAGGATGTCGGCCGCGTCTCGCTGTCGCAGGGCGCGGGTGCGCTCAGCACGGCCTCGACCAGCAACTTGGGCGGCACGCTCGAGTTCTTCACGCTCGACCCGGCTGCGGACTTCGGCGCTCGCGTCGATCTGACCGGTGGCAGCGATTCGACGCGCCGCATCTTCGGCCGCTTCGACACCGGCGCGCTCGGCGGTAATGGTCCGCGCATCTCGCTGTCGGCGGTCGACGGCACCACCGACAAATGGAAAGGCTCGGGCGAGCAGCAGCAGCGCATGTACAGCCTGAAGGCCGTGCAGCCGATCGGCGACACGGGTTCCGTCACGGCGTACTACAACTACTCGGACCGCGCCGAGCGCGACTACCAAGACCTGTCCTTCGACATCATCCGCCGTCGGGGCGAGGATTGGGACAACTGGGCGCCCGATTGGTCGGCCGCCGTGGCTGCCGCACAGGCCTGTGCAGCGTCGGGCTTCGGCAATGCGGTCGCCTGCGACGATGCGTACTGGGATGCGGCCGGCATCCGTGAGGACTCGCTCGCTTATGTCGGTGTCGACCTGCCGTCGGACGACGGGCTGTCCTTCTCGGCGCGCGTGTACATGCACCAGAACGAAGGGCAGGGTCTCTGGGGTACGCCGTATGTGCCGACGCCGGGTGGCGCGCCGCTCTCTGTACGGACCACCGAGTACGACATCGATCGCAAGGGCGCCCTCGCCACGGTCGGTTGGACGCTCGGCGGCCACGCGCTGGAAGCCGGCATCTGGATCGAGAACAACGACTTCAATCAGGCCCGTCGGTTCTACCCCGAGTCGAGCCTGGCCGGTCCCACGCAGTCCTTCACCTCGTTCCGCAGCGATCCGCTGCTGACGCAGTGGGAGTACGCGTTCGAGACCAAGACGATGCAGTACCACCTGCAGGACGAGTTCTCGATCGGCGACACGCTGAAGTTCGTGGCGGGCTTCAAAGGCATGAAGGTGGAGAACTCTGCGACCACGATCACCGGGCCGAACAAGTCCGGCACCATCGAGGCGCAGGAGAACTTCCTGCCGCAGTTGGGCTTCACTTGGGCGCCTTGGGAGGGCGGTGAACTCTTCGGTCTCGCGGCGCGCAACGCGCGCGCCTTCGTCAGCGCCAACACCGCCGGACCGTTCAGCACCAGCGCCGCAGGCTTCGTGGCGATCCGCGATGTGCTCAAGCCTGAGACCTCGGACACGATGGAGCTCGGCTGGCGCTTCCGTGGCGATTCCTTGGAGGGCGTCCTCGCGGCCTATCGCATCAAGTTCAAGGACCGCCTGCTTGCGGTCCAACAGGGCCCGGGCATCGTCGGCAACCCCTCGGTGCTCGCCAATGTCGGCGGTGTGAGCACCAACGGCTTCGAGGCGGCGGTCAATTGGCGTCCGATGCAGCACCTCGCCTGGTTCAGTTCGTTCGCTTGGAACGATTCCACTTTCGACCAGAACTACACCACCAACGGTAATGTCATCCTGGTGGGAGGCAAGACCGTTCCCGATGCGCCGGAGATGATGCTCAAGACGGAGCTGACCTACGACAACGGGACGTTCTTCGCGCGTGCCGATGCCAACTACACCGACGGGCGCTACTATACTTTCCTCAATCAGGGCAGCGTGCCAAGCTACACGCTGTTCAATGCCTCGGCGGGCTTCCGTTTCGCCGGGCTTGCGATGTTCGAGGAACTCTCCGTGCAGGCCGCTGTGACCAACATCGCCGACAAGTTCTATATCTCGACCGTCGGCTCGAACGGCTTCGTCAACGCGGACCCCAACGGCACGGCGCAGACGCTCCTGCGTGGCGCGCCGCGTCAGGTGTTCGTCTCCGTGAAGGCGAAGTTTTGACCACCCGCCGCGATCTGCTCTGGGCGACAGCGGGCCTGCCTCTGCTCGGCAGCAGCGGGCTGGCGGTCGCCGAGAGCGGATCGACGACAGGCGGGCTCGCAGCGGCCGTCACAACCCCGGTCGTCGCCGGTGTACGGCGTCCTGACACGACGCGTTTACCGCAGCGCATCGCCTTCGGGTCCTGCGCGGAAGGCGCGGTGCCGCAGCCGATCTGGGAAGCGGTGCTCGCCGCCGATCCGGATCTCTTCATATTTTTGGGCGACAACATCTACGGTGACACGCGCGACCCCGCCGTGCTCTCGGCGAAGTACGCGCAGTTCGCGGCGCAGCCGGGCTTCCGAAGATTGTGTGACCGGGTGCCGGTGCTCGCGACTTGGGACGACCACGATTACGGCGAGGACGATGCCGGCGCCGACTATCCCATGAAGGAGGTCTCGCAACGGATCTTCTGCGACTTCTGGGGTGAGCCGACGGATTCGCTGCGGCGTACGCGCGACGGCATCTACGACGCGGTCGAGTTCAGCGCCGGTGGGCGTCGCCTGCAGGTGCTGTTGCCGGACCTGCGTTTCAACCGCACGCCGATCCGCATGCTCGATTTGGGCGGCAAGAAGTACGACGATTGGACGGTCGAGCTCGAGCGCGCGGGTCGGCCGGTTCCGGGGCCTTACGAGCGCAATCCCGACCCGCAGGCCACCATGCTCGGTGCGCGCCAGTGGCAGTGGCTGGAGGCGCAGCTCGCGCGGCCCGCTGACCTGCGCGTCTTCGCGTCCAGCCTGCAGGTGGTGGCGGATTTTCCGGGCTGGGAGGCGTGGATCAACTACGCAGAGGACCACCAGCGTCTGCTGCAGACGATCCGCAGCCAGCGTGCAAACGGGCTCCTCTGCCTCAGCGGCGACACGCACTACGCAGAGGCTTCGTGCCTGCGCACCAACGCGCCCTATCCGCTGTGGGACTTCACCTCGAGCGGGCTCACCGAGACCTGGCCGGTGCTGCCGCCCAACTCGCGGCGCGTCGGCGAGGCTTGGCGCGAGCCGAACTTCGGGCTGCTGCAGCTCGATTGGAGCGACCCCGCGGCCGTGCGTGTCACCGCGCAGGTGCGCGATGTGACGGGCGCGGCGCGCATCGAGCAGCGGCTCGACACGCGGGA
>DBCG01000040.1 GCA_002292945.1 Proteobacteria bacterium UBA964
GGGCGAGCCCAGCCGGATCGAGGCCGGCGGCCACGAGGCAGTCGTTGCGGCTGCCATGTTCGATGAATTCGTCCGGGATGCCGATCAACTGCAGCGGGATCGTCACCCCCGCAGCAGCCAAGGCTTCGGCGACCGCCGCACCGGCGCCACCGGCCACCGCGTTCTCCTCGAGGGTGACGAGCGCGCTATGGCGGGCAGCGATCGCCATCAGCAGATCGGTGTCGAGCGGCTTGATGAAGCGCATGTTGACGACCGTGGCATCGAGCCGCTCGGCGAGCTTGAGCGCGGGGCCGAGCAGCGTCCCGAACACCAAGAGCGCGAGACCGCTGCCGCCTTCGCGACGGATCACGCCTCGACCGATCGGCAGCGCCGACATCTGCGAGACGGGCGACGTGCCATCGCCCACGCCGCGCGGATAGCGCACGGCCGAGGGGCCGCAGAGCGTGGTGCCGGTGTAGAGCATCTGGCGGCACTCGTCCTCGTCGGCGGGCGCCATGAGCACCATGTTCGGGATGCAGCGCAGGAAGGAGATGTCGTAGGCGCCTTGATGGGTGGCGCCATCGCTGCCGACGAGACCGGCGCGATCGATCGCGAACACGACCGGCAGGTCCTGCAACGCGACATCGTGCACGAGTTGGTCGTAGGCGCGCTGCAGGAAGGTGGAGTAGATCGCGACCACCGGCTTCAAGCCCTCGCAGGCGAGACCTGCGGCGAAAGTGACGGCATGCTGTTCGGCGATCGCGACATCGAAATAGCGTTCCGGGAAGCGCCGAGAGAACTCGACGAGGCCTGAGCCCTCACGCATCGCCGGCGTGATCGCGACGATCTTCGGATCCTGCGCCGCCATGTCGCAGAGCCAATCGCCGAAGACCTGCGAGAAGGTCGGCCCGGCGGATCGCTCCTTGAAGATCGTGCCGCTTGCCGGGTCGAAAGCACCGGGGCCATGCCAAGTGATGGGATCGGCCTCTGCGGGCGCGTAGCCCTTGCCCTTGCGCGTCACCACATGCAGGAACTGCGGGCCTTTGAGCAGGCGCTGGTTGCGCAGCGTCGTGACCAGCGCACCGATGTCGTGACCGTCGATCGGCCCGATATAGTTGAACCCGAGCTCCTCGAACAGGCCGCCCGGCAGCACCATGCCTTTCATGTAGGCCTCGGATCGGCGGGCGAGCTCCCAAGCGTTCGGCATGCGACGCAGCGCTTTCTTGCCGGTCTCGCGCAGCGCCGAGTATTTTCGGCTGGAGAGTATGCGCGCGAGATAGTTGGACAAGGCGCCGACGTTCTCCGAGATCGACATGTCGTTGTCGTTCAGCACCACCAGCAGGTCCGCCTTGAGCGAACCGGCGTTGTTGAGCGCCTCGAAGGCTTGTCCGGCGGTCATCGCGCCATCACCGATCACCGCCACGACGCGCCGCGCCGAGCCCTGCTGTTGCGCGGCGACCGCCATGCCGAGCGCTGCGCTGATCGAGGTGCTCGAGTGACCGACGCCGAAGGTGTCGTAGGGGCTCTCGGAGCGGGTGGGGAACGGTGCCAGGCCGTCTTTCTGCTTGATCGTCCCCAAGCGATCGCGGCGGCCGGTCAGCACCTTGTGCGGGTAAGCCTGATGGCCGACATCCCAGACCAGACGGTCATCCGGGGTGTCGTAGACATGGTGCAAGGCCACGGCGAGCTCGACCGTCCCGAGTCCGGCGGCGAAGTGGCCACCCCGCGTCGCGACGGTGTGGATCAGGTAGTCACGCAATTCGGCGCAGACCGCACCCAGCTCGCCAGCGGCGAGCGCGCGCAGATCCTGAGGGGAGTCGATGCGCGACAGCAGGGGCCAGCGGGACGCGGAAGCGTTCATGGGTGAATCTTACAAAAAAAGCAGACGGTCAGCGGTCGCGATGCATCAACTCGAACGGCCGACGACGAAGTCGGCGATTCGGGCGAGTTCGGCGCCTGAGCGACCGAGCGAGGCGATCGCCGACCGAGCCCGTGCATGCTGCGCTGCCGCGGCCGCCCGCGCACCCTCGAGTCCCATCAAGCTGGTGTAGGTCGGTTTGGCGTGCGCCGCATCGGCGCCGGCGACCTTGCCGATCGAGGCTGTGGTGCCGGTGACATCGAGGATGTCGTCCTGGATCTGGAAGGCGAGACCGATCGCAGCGCCGTATTCACGCAAGGCTGCGCACACGGGTCCCTCGAGTTCCCCGGCCGCGGCAGCACCCATCAACACGCTGGTCTCGATCAGCGCGCCGGTCTTCAGACGGTGCATGGTCTGCAACGCCTTGAGATCGAGCTGATGCCCCACCGATTCGAGGTCGATGGCTTGACCGCCTGCCATGCCGAGGGTGCCGATACCCTGCGCCAGCAGACGCGACATCGTCAGGCGGCGCAGGGCATCCGCTCCATCTCGAGGGGTGTCGGCGAGCAACTCGAACGCGAGCGCCTGCAGGGCATCACCCGCCAAGATGGCGGTGGCTTCGTCGAAGGCGCGGTGGCAGGAGGGTCGCCCGCGACGCAGATCATCGTCATCCATCGCCGGCAGATCGTCGTGCACCAGGCTGTACACATGGATCAGCTCGACCGCGGCGGCTGGATCGTCGAGCGATTCCGGGGCGGCGCCGAGCGCCGTGCCGGTCGCGTAGACCAGCGTCGGACGCAGGCGTTTGCCGCCGCCGAGCACGCTGTAGCGCATGGCTTCGCGTAGGCGCACCGAGCCCGCCTCGGGCAGTTGCAGCGCACGCTCGAGCACCGCTTCGATGCGTATAGGCCAGTCGTTGTCCACGGCGCTCATCAGGCGGGGCTGTGGTCGCCGTCGATCTCCGGCCCACCCTCAGCCTCGTCGTCGAAGGGGCGGGCGAGCACTTCCCCGTCCCGCTTGAGCAGGATGTCCACCCGGGCTTGCGCCGCCTCGAGGGCGACTTGGCACTCGCGGGTCAATGCGACGCCACGCTCGAAGGCCTTGAGGGATTCCTCGAGCGGCAGCTCGCCGCCCTCCAGTCGCTCGACCAAGGTCTCGAGTTCGGTCAGGGATCGTTCGAAATCGGGGGGGCGTTTGCTGCGAGTCATGAAATGCTTATACAACAGCGGCCAAACTCCCGGCGAGTGCGGGTTGACGCTGCACCCATCCACGGCATAATAACAGTCGTTCGTTAGACCTAGTCTAATTCCGGCCCCAGGTCGACCACCCCAGGAGAGTGACCGTGCAATTGAAAGGCAGCAAGACCGAGAAGAACCTCAAGGATGCGTTCGCCGGTGAATCCCAGGCCAACCGCCGATACCTCTATTTCGCAGCCAAGGCCGATGTCGAAGGCTACAACGATGTCTCGGCGGTGTTCCGCTCGACGGCGGAAGGCGAGACCGGCCACGCGCACGGTCACCTCGAATACCTCGAGGCGTCGGGTGATCCGGCCACGGGTCTGCCGATCGGCGACACCAAGCTGAACCTGCAGGCATCGATCGCCGGCGAGACCCACGAGTACACCGACATGTACCC
>DBCG01000104.1:0-183 GCA_002292945.1 Proteobacteria bacterium UBA964
GATCTGTCCATGCTGCGCTACATCGCTTGGGCGATCCCCGCGATCGGGTTCATCGGCACGGTCCGCGGCATCGGCGATGCGTTGTCGCAAGCCCATAAGGCCGTCACCGGCGACATCTCCGGTGTCACCGAGGGGCTGGGCGTCGCCTTCAATTCGACGCTGATCGCATTGCTGTTGTCGATC
>DBCG01000104.1:209-14840 GCA_002292945.1 Proteobacteria bacterium UBA964
TGTTGATGTTCCTGATGCAGCAGTTGCAGCAGGCCCAAGAGCGGCGCGTGCTCGACACCGAGACTTGGCTCGATCAACGGGTGATCCGTAACCTGCAGGTCGTCGAATGACCGTACTCGGCGCGCACCTCGATGATGCGGAGTTCGCCGTGGCTCGCGATGGCGCGACGCTGGCGAACGAGCCGTCGATCGTGCACGCCGATCCGGGCGATCTGACGCGTTTCGGCACCCCTGCAGCCGATACGGCACGCCGCACGCCGCACCTGGTCTCGCTGACCCATTGGTCCACTCTGGCGCGCGGCGTAGCCCTGACCCGTCCCGTCCAGTCGGTGCTGCGTGCCGAGTTGCGTAAGCGGATCGGCGCTTTTCATCGGACGGGAGACAGCTTGCACCTGGCGGTACCGGCCGCGCTTGAGGCGCCTGCGCTCGGTTGGGTGCTCGGTGCCTGCCGGGCGGAGTCGCTCCCGGTCGCTGCGTTGCACGACGGCGCGGCGGTCGCGGTCTCGGCACTCGGTCTGCAAGGCACGGTGGTGGTGCTCGAGGCCGGCCTCCAGCACTTCGGTGCGGTGCGCGTCGTGACGGAGGGTGGCACGGCCCGGCGTCGGGCTGCCCGTGTGACCCGCGACACCGGACTGATGGCGATTCGCCAGGCTTGGATGCAGCTCGTCGCCGAAGCGATGTTGCTGCGCTCCCGATTCGATCCGTTGCACGATGCCGTATCGGAGCAGCGGCTCTTCGAGCGCATCATGCCCGCTGCAGCCGAGGCGGCGACTGAAGGATCGGTGACGCTCGAGTTACCGACCGGTGGTGCGCCCTGCGCGGTCACGATCAGCCGTGACCAGTTCGCCGCTGCGGCACGCCCGGCACTGCGCGGGTTGCTCTCGAGCATCGACGGGCTGCGACCGCCCGGTGCCCCGTTCACGCTGCTGGTGCCTGCCGCCTTGCTCGCGGTGCCGGGGTTGGCCCCGTCGCTGCGCGCGCTGCCGAACTCACGCGTCGTCATTTTGCCGAGCGGCCTGATCGCCCGGGCCGTCTCGATGCTGTCCGCGGAGATCGCCGCAGCCGACGAGGGTGCGGAAATCTTGCTGCATCGCGCCGTGCCGCAGATGCCACCGCTCGAGGCGGCGAGAGAACTTGTCGCAGGGGCGGACGACCTTCCGCACCGCGCCCCGCCCACCCATGTGCTTTGGGAGGGCCAAGCGCTGTCGCTCGTCGGGTCGCTGGAGGTCGGGCGGGCGCCGGCGGCCGGTGGAGTCCGCCTCGGCGACGGTCTTGCCGGTATCTCGCGCATGCACTGCAGCTTGCGCACTTCCGCTTCTGGGGTAGAGCTCGTCGATCACAGCCGCTTCGGCACTTGGCTCAACGGACGGCGTGTCGCCGGCCGTGCGTCGCTCGCTGCCGGTGATCGCATCCGCGTCGGTGACCCCGGCGTCGAACTCGCCTTGATCGCCGTCGGCGCGGACTCGCGCTGAGCGGACCAGGGGATCTTCGTTGAAGCGCCGTCGCGTCGAGATCTTCAGCCTGTCGTTCCTCGACGTGATCTGTTGCGGCTTCGGTGCGGTCATCCTCTTCTACACCATCATCAGCGCCCAGAGCGGCATCGAACGCACCCGCAAGGCCGAGGATCTCTCGGCGCAGGTGGCGCTCCTCGAGGAGCAGGTGGTGGCGGGCGCCAAAAATCTGGTGTTGCTGCGCAACACGCTGCGCCGTACCGACAGCGAGACGGTGTCTGCATCCTCCCGTGCCACCCGCCTGATCGAGGAGCTGCAGGAGCGTCGCGAGCAGAGCGCGATCTACGATGCCAGCACGCTCGCCAAGCGCGACCGCATCGAGCGCCTGAAAGCTGACGTACGCGCGCTGGAAGAGAGCACCCGGCGACTGGAAGCCAGTGCGAAGACCGACACGCCGAAGGCCGAGCGTACCGGGGCGGCGCGTGCCACGGCGAGCCGGCGTTACATCACCGGTCTGTCGCTGCGCGGCAAGCGCATATTGGTGCTGTTCGACCGGTCGGCGAGCATGATGGACGACGATCTGGTGCAGGTCATCCGGTTGCGCAATTCCACCGAGGCGGCACGCCGCGCGGCGCCCAAATGGCAGCGTGCGACCGACATCGCAGGTTGGGTGGTGTCGCAGTTGCCGCCCGGTTCACAGTTCCAGGTCTATGGTTTCAACGAAACCGCCGTACCGTTGCTGGCCGGGACCACGGGCCAGTGGCTGTCGGCGGGCGATGCCGACCGGCGACAGCAGGTCACGGCTGCCATCGATGCCGCGCTGCCGCAGGGTGGTACGAGTCTCGTCAACGCGCTGCGTGCGGCGCGCGCGTTCGCGCAGCCACCCGATCAGGTCATCCTGATCACGGACGGACTGCCGACCCAGGGCGCGACACCGCCGGCGTTGCGCCGCTATGTCGGGGTCGCCGAGCGCGCCCGGTTCTTCGATGAGGCGGTGCGCGGTATCAACGCGAGTGTGCCGGTGGATGTGGTGCTGTTGCCCATGAAGGGCGATGTCCCGGCGCCGCATCGCTTCTGGGGGTTGGCGCGTACCACCAAGGGGTCGTTCGTCATGCCCTCGAAGGATTGGCCGTGAGGGCACTGGTATGCGACTGAAGCGGCGCGAGACCGAGATCTTCAGCCTGTCGTTCCTCGACGTGATCTGCTGCGGGTTCGGCGCGGTCATCCTGCTGCTCGTGTTGTCGGAGTTCGGGCAGCCGCTCGTGATCGAGCGCTCGCGGCAGGACCTCGAGTCGCAGGTCAAGCGCTTGCAGCAAGAGCTGTTCGCCATCCGCGGCGACAGCCAGGTGCTGGAGCGGGAGCTGCAAGGACGTATCGATCTGCTGAGACGCGAGCGGCTCAATCTGGCCCGTGCAGCGGGCGACATGAGCGCACTGCGCGGCCAGTTCGACGCCTCGCGCCAAGAGGCGGCGGTGAGCAACATCGTCGAGAACGAACTGCTCTCCGCTTACCAGGAACTGCAAGAGACCAACGAGCGGTTGACCCAGGCGTCGCGGTCGCGTCGTCGCATCAACACCAATGCGGTCGGCGGGATCCCGGTGGACAGCGACTATGTGATCTTCCTCATCGACACCTCGGGAAGCATGCAGAGCGCGCATTGGGAGACCGCGATGGCCGTCATGCGCGAGGTGCTCGACATCTACCCGCGCCTCAAGGGCCTGCAGATCGTCGATGACAACGGCCGTGAACTCTTCAGCGGCACGCGAGGTCGCTGGTTGGTGGACTCGCAGTCGCTGCGGCAGGACATCGTCAACCGGATGCGCACATGGCGGGCGTTCAGCGACTCGAACCCTGCCGATGGCATCGAGGCCGCGATACGCACCTATTGGTCCGCCGACCGGCGCATCAGCGTCTATGTGCTGGGAGACGAGTTCACGGGCGAAAGCATCCAAGCGGCGCTCGACGCCGTCGACCGGATCAACCGGCCGGATGCCGGCGGTCGGCGCCGTGTCCGCATCCACGGCATCGGCTTTCCCGAGGGCGGCATGGCGCCCTTTACAAACATCCGCTTTGCCGCCTTAATGCGGGCCATGTGCGAGCGCAACGACGGCACTTTTGTCGGACTTACGCAGACGCGGCGATGTGCCGCGACCATAAACATCGGAGGCATCAACACATGCGTCGGTGGCAGCTGACGGCAGTCGTCGGTGTCGCAGCGTTCGCGAGCGGATGCGGCAACATGCAGATCGCGCCGCAACCGGTGTTCCCCAAGGCGCTCATCGAGCCGATGCCGGCGACCGTGGGCCTCGTGCTGTCCGCCGAGCAGCGCGACTTCCGGCACGAGGAGACGCGGGCGGGCACGACGTGGGCTGTGCTGCTCGGCTCAGCGCAACAGCATTTCGCGCGAACCGTCATGGGCGTCCTGTTCCGCGAAGTGCGCGAATTTCCTGCCGCCTCGGCAGCCACACTCGACCCGCAGGTACAGGCGGTGTTCGAGCCGCACATCGAGCAGTACTCCTTCGCCACGGCGCAGGAGACGGGTGGGGAGTACGTGGCGGTGACCATCCGCTACCGTATCGAGGTGACCGCCCCCGATGGCGGCGCACACGACACACTGACGCTGACCGGCTATGGCACCAGCCCGACCGGCGGGCTCGGTTTCGATGCAAAGGGTCCGATGGACCAAGCGACCCGTGCCGCGATGCGTGATGCCGCGGCCAAGTTCATGGTGCAGTTCAGCGATCTGCCGTTGGCGGCGACGCTCGCCTCGGGCGGGCGCGTCACGGGGGACGGTGTCGCCGCGCGCACGGATGCCGGGCGGTCCATCGAGGCGCTGCCGGTCCGCGGATCGCGTCGGCCCGCATCGCCGCAGGCTCCAATCGTCGTCACTCCTTCGCCGTCGCCTTCGGGACCTTGATCAGCATCCGTTCGCGCAGGAGGACGCCCTCGGTCTCGGACGGCGCGCCGCCTTCGAGCCGGGGCGCGTAACGGGCTTTACGGGCGGCGAACATCACCGAGCGTGCGACCGCATCGGGTTCGCTGCCATCCGCGAGCACGGCATCGAGGACTTTACCGTCGGCAGCCACCCGCAGCCGCAGTTCCACGATGCGATCCACGAACCCTTCCGGGTCCGACGGTGAGAGCCGAGCAGCCGACGAGGATGGCGGTCGGTAGATGACCAAGCGTGGTGACTCGTAGGGTCGTCGCGCTGATGGGCCGGCAATGGTCAAAGATTTCCAGGCCTCGGCGTAGGCGGCGGACGCGCGCGCGGGGACACCCGTCAGGAGGTACCAATCACCGAGCTGCGCCAGCGTCTCGCCGAGCTGCTGATGATCGACGGGCGGATGGCTGCGCAGCACGCCGACGGCGGCGCGCAGCATGCGCTCGCCCTCCGGGTTCAGCCGGCTACCTCCGCTCACGGTCGGGAAGGGATCGATGCCGTTGGTGGTGTCGGGTGCCGTGTTCGGTTGCACCTCTGGACCGAACAAGGCCTCGTCAAGCCAGGTCCGGGACAGGCCGCGCAGCGCCGGCACGCCCAAAGGGGGTGTCGAAGCACCCTGCTCGGCGATCTGCAGCGCGCGTGCATGCAAGCCGCGCGCGGTGGTGTAGCGGCCGATCGATTCATACCACCTTGCGAGACGGTCGAGCGGGTCGAGCAGGCGCAGGTCGTTGCGTCCATAGGCGGTCTCGGCGACACGGAACGAGAACTGGTGTTCGCGCTCGGCTTCCTCGCGACGACCGAGGGCGACATAGCTTTCGATGAGCGGGTCGACGATATCGAGTTGCGCGAGGTTGTAGAGACCATCTAGGTTGCGTGACAGGTCGACGGCACGCTTGAAAGCGACTGCCGCCTCGGTGTATCTACCGGCGGCCAACCAGGTCTCGCCGAGTCCCGTGAGCGGCCGGATCAGATCCCGGTCGGCGCCTGCGCTCTTTCCGTCGATGAGCGCCACCGCACGTTGGTAACCGACCTCGGCAGCGGCGAGATCGCCGCGTCGAAAGGCGACGGTACCCGCGTTGGTGAGCGGGTTCACGAGTTCCCGGGCGTCCTTGCCGAAGCGTGATTCGGTGAGCGCCACCACAGCGGCGGCCTCGATCGTGGCCGCCTCGAGCCGATCCTCTGCGAGCGCCGCCCGCAGCCGTGCGTGCGCCGAAGCCCGTTCGTCGGCAGATGGCGGCGGCGCCGACGTTGCGACGGTCGGGGAGGTCGTCGGCGCGTCCTGCCCCATGGCAGCGACGGCTTGGGCGGCAGTTGCCGCCAACAGCAGGCTCAGCGCCGCTCGAAGAGATAATGCGAGACGATCCATTCGCGTCCGCTCCGGTAGCCGAAAAGTTCCGCACAGGACATGAAGAACACACGCCAATACACCCACCATCGCAGCGCTTGGTCGGCGCCGTAGGCCTCGGCGAGCGCCGGCATGAGTGTGGCGCGGTTCGCGTCCATGTTCTGCAGCCAGGCCTCCGAGGTGAGCTGGTAGTGCCGGCCGTCGACCTGCCAGTGGTCTGCGAGGCGCAGATCTCGCTGGAAATAATGCAGCAGATCGTCGCTCGGCATGATGCCACCGGTGAAGAAATACCGCGCCATCCAGTCGCTCTCATCGCGCACTTCGAAGGTGTATGCGAAGCGGTGGTGGGTGAATATATGGACGAACAGCGTCGCGCCGGGCGCCATCCACGAGGCGATGCGACCGAGCAGCGTCTGGTAGTTCCGCATGTGCTCGAACATCTCCACCGACACCACGCGATCGAACCGCGTATCGGCATCGAACTCCAGCTGGTTCGCGTCGCGGGTGATGATCTCGAGGTTGTGCAGACCGCGTTCCGCGGCTCGTGCATCGATGAACGCTTTTTGGGTCCGGGAATTCGAGACGGCGGTGATGCGTGAGCGGGGGTAGTGTTCGGCCATCCACAACGACAGCGATCCCCAGCCGCAGCCGAGTTCGAGGATGCGGTCGCCGTCGCGCAGCCGTGCCCGTTCGCAGGTCAGCGCCAGCATGCGTGCTTCGGCGGCACCGAGGCCGGCTGCCGCGTGGGCTACCGTGAAGTCGTCGTAGAGGCAGCTCGAGTACTTGAGGTGCGGCCCGAGCGCCTTGAGATAGAACGCGGCCGGCACCTCGTAGTGCTGCTCGTTCGCGGCGTCGGTATGGATCGCGATGGGGCTCTCGCACAGTCGCCGTACCATCGACATCAGATGCGATTGCTGGGCTTCTGGGCTGCCCTTGTCCTCCTCGGCGAGGCGCTGCGCCAGAAGTGTCCGGATGCGCCGTCGGATGAGCCAGTCCGGCACATGGTCCGACTCGAGCAGCCGCATCGAAAGAGAGGTCTGGGTCTTGTCCGTCATGATGTCGTGTCGGTCCCCGGTTTCAGGCTGCGGGCGGCGCGCGCGAGCATCGGCACCAACAGCCGGTAGAGCAGATAGATCCCGATCGGGCCCACGACCAGCCAGCCGAGGGTGGCGTGCACGATGGCATCCCACAAGGTCACCACCGCGTTCCAGACGCCGTCGGCGAGGAGCTCGAGTCCTGCTTCGATGGTGAGCGGTTGGCGCGCTGCGCCGGTCAGCGCTTCGCCGAGCCGGACGAACGGGATGATGAGCAGCAATTGCAGCGGATAGATCAGGTAGTTCACCAACTGGATCGCCGCGAGGTTCAAGCGTTGCACCAAGGCGATCACCGCCAACAACGGGGTGGAGATGCCGAGCACCGGGAACAGTCCGATGCCCGTGCCAAGCGCCAAGCACAAGGCGAGTTCGCGCGGCGCCAACCCCTGTCTCAGCAGACCGAGTATCGGATCGACGAGTTTCCGGCGGAGGAACTGGATCATTTTTTGGGCATTCAAGTATGCAAGCGCAGGGGCGGCGCCGCTTGCACCAACGCAGCGCCGATCAGCAATGCGGCGATGTCGGTGGTGTCAGGCAGTCGCCCGGGCGCCCATTGTTGCAGGAACTCCGCGGTCGCGGTGGCGAGCAGTGCGATCCCGATCGGCGGCAGGGTCGTGGTTCTGCTGCCCCACGCGAGCCACGCCAGACCGATCCCCAAGAACAGCCGTTCCATCAACGGCAATGCCCCGCCGTCCACCGCGCCGCCCGCCAACTGGGCGAACGGAAGCCAAGAAGCCACCGCCAGGTCTTCACCGGGCCCCGGGATCAGTCCGGCGAGCAGCGTCGTGGCGCAGGCGGTCAGGAACACCTTCGTCGGTGTCCATCGGGACCGTCCCAGCCCAAGCAGCGCCACCAATGGCAGCGCCAGCAGGGCCCCGGCGACCTCGTCAGGCGACAGTCGTTGACCGACGAACAGCAGCCGCAGGCCGAGCGAAGCGACGGTGGTGACGAGCAGCAGGCTCCAGAAGTCGCGCCATCCTGCCAGTGCGCGGATGGCGGCGGCCAGCACGAGGTAGCAAGCCAGCCAAGCGACCACCCGGCTCGGCACCAGATCCAAGGCGAGACTGTCGGCGAACGCTGCACTGATCCGCCCGGGCCGCAACCGGGGGACGAATGGCGCGAGGTGCGCAGCGATCCACAGCGCGGCCAGGATACCGAGCGCGGGGCTTGCCCAAGATCCTCCCGACCGTGTCTGCACCGACGCTCGACGGGGCCAGGCACGATAAGCGAAGGCGATCAGCGTGCCGGACGCCGCACTCATCGTGTTCAGGGCCCAGTCGGCGAGGCTCGGATCACGGGGCGGAAGGGCATGCTGTGCGATCTCGATGCCGAGTGACAGCGCGGCTGCCGCCGAGACGGGCCACAAGACCCTGCGCAAGGCGGGCAACTGGGGGTCGAGGGCGAGCGCCCCCAACAGCCCGCAGGGCACATACAACAGCAGGTTGACGATGGTGTCGCGGCGCGATGGCGGGATCCATTCCTGCAGGCGTGGAAATCCCGCCGCGATCCCCTCGAGCAGCCGACTCCATTCCCAATCGAACGGGTACAGGGAGGCGCTGAGCACCAGTGCGACCCAGCCAGCCAACATCCAAGCCTGCAATCGCAGGATGCCCGGCTCCCGGGCGGCGGTTCCCGGGATCATGGATCTGTGACGCGCGTCCTAACCGCCCGGACGGCACTTTCCATCATCATTCGTGTTCAGTCTAACCTTAAACACCGCTTGCACCCGCCTGGGTCCTGACGGCACTCTGACCCCCCGCGAACCGTTCCCTATGTTGGAGCCTATTTTGGTCGAAACCCACCTCAGTGCATTGCGTGACCGCGTGTCCGCGCTCGAGGCGTTGGCGGCTGTCGATCGACTGATCCTCGCCGGAGCCCAACTCGAACCCGTGGTGGACGAACTGCTCGATCGCATGCCGGGCGTGATGCGCTGCGAGTACACCTGCATCGCTTTGCCGACGGCGGACCGTCCCGGTCTTTGGGATCTGCACCTCGAATCGCATGGCGTCGGTGGGGCCGGTCGGGTTCTCCTGCTGCGCCAGTCCGGCGCGGAGGTCCACCGACCGCGTCTCGGTCCGGTCCCGGCGGCGCTGCGCCAGGCGGGTGCCGAGCTCGTGCAAGCGTGGCCGGTCACCCTCGACACCCGGGTGGTCGCGATCCTCGGGGTCGGCTTCCGTGACGCGATCCCGGTCGATCCGTCGATCGGTGACACGCTCGAGAGCTTCGCCCAGCGACTATCGCTGGCATTGGCCCGCAGCGAGCGTGAAGAGCGTCTCTACCGTCAGGCGCACTTCGATGCGCTCACCGGCCTGCCGAACCGGGTCCTTTTCCGCGATCGATTGACCGATGAGCTGCAGCAGGTCAGGGAGGGCGGCATCGGCGGCGCCTTGCTGTATCTCGACCTCGACGACTTCAAACAGGTCAACGACACCCTGGGCCATCCCGCGGGCGATCAGATGCTCGCGATCGTCGGCCAGCGCCTGCGAGGTTGTGTCAAGGAACACGACACCGTCGCCCGTCTCGGTGGCGATGAGTTCATGGTCATCCTGCGGGCCTTGCCTGAGCCTGCCGCCGCGCAGCATGTCGCGCAGCGCATCATCGACACGCTCGCGGCACCGATGCGGCTGGGCAGCCAGAGCCGACGATTGAGCGTGAGCATCGGCGTCGCCGTGTTCCCGGACGATGCGCAGGATGGCGATGAGCTGATCCGCAAGGCCGATGCTGCGATGTATCGCGCCAAGCAGCAGGATCCCATCCGCATCGCCTGGCACCGATCGCCCTGAGCCACAGCCGGCCGGGCTTCCGGCCGCCGCATCCCTATTTGCCGAACAGCCGGTCGAGCTCTGCGCGCGCCGCATCGATCACAGCGCCGTCGCGCGGGACATGGGCGCCCGGTCGTGGTTTGAAGTGATCGCAGAAATTGGCGTGCTCCTTGTCGCGCACCTCTTCGGCGGTCGGCTCCCGGCATTGCTTGGCGATGCGCGTATCGAAATCGACGCAAAGCTTGCAGGCGTGCAGTTCGGCCCGGCACGCCGGACATTCTTCGAGCCGCCGCAACGGCAAGGAGAGGGCTGCGAGCGACGCCCCGCACTTCCAGCAGACGAGATCATGGGCCATGGTGCGACTCCTGCAGGGCGGTCTCCCACCGATTCTCGAGGAAGTCTCTCAGGGCGCGTCCCGTATGGGAACGCCCCGGACGCAGACCGAGCGCCTGGGGCGTCTTCGCCGCGACCTGCTTGCCGCCGCCGTCACCGGCCTCGGGCCCCATGTCGATGACCCAGTCCGACTGTGCGATGAGGTCGAGGTTGTGTTCGACCAGCACCACCGTGTTGCCGGCATCGACCAGCCGGTGCAGCACCCGGACCAGCTTCTCTACATCGGCCATGTGCAGGCCGACCGTAGGTTCGTCGAGCACATAGAGTGTATGTTTCGGCCGCGTCCGCAGCGGTGCGCGAAGATCGACCCGCACCTTGGCGAGTTCCGTGACGAGCTTGATGCGTTGTGCTTCGCCGCCCGACAGCGTCGGACTCTGTTGGCCGAGCGTCAGGTAACCGAGCCCCACATCGCAGAGCAGCGACAGCACATGGTGTAGGGCGGCATGCGGCCGGAAGGCCTCGGCTGCATCCTCGATGCTCATCGCCAGAACCTCGCCGATGCTGCGGCCACCATAGGTGACACCGAGCGTATCGCTATCGAAGCGCTGGCCTGCACAGCTGTCGCAGACCAGCTTCACATCCGGCAGGAAGCTCATCTCGACGGTCTGCACGCCCTGGCCCTCGCAGGCCGGGCAACGACCCCCCGCCGTATTGAACGAGAAGCGCCCCGCATCATGACCTCGCAGTCGCGCCTCGGTGGTGCCTGCGAAGATGCGTCGGATGTCGTCCCAGATGCCGACGTAGGTCGCCGGGCAGGAACGGGGTGTCTTGCCGATCGGTGTCTGGTCCACTTCGAGCACGCGGTCGATGTGTTCGATGCCGCTGATCGCGCGACAGCCGACTGCACCAGACTCGCCGCCGACCAGGTTGCGTACGCTCGAGAACAGCACATCGCGTGCGAGCGTCGATTTCCCGGAGCCGGAGACACCCGTCACGGAGACCAGTCTTCCGAGCGGGATGCGTATGTCGAGGCCGCGCAGGTTGTGCAGCGTCGCGCCTTCGATGGTCAAAGACGGGGTGCTGGCGGTGATCGGTCGACGCGGCTTCACCGGGTGCCGCAGCGGTGCACGCAGGTAGCGGCCTGTGATGGAGCCGGGGTTCGCGAGCAGATCTTCGATCCGGCCCTCACCGACGATACGACCACCCCGAACGCCCGCACCGGGGCCGAGATCGATCACGTGATCGGCGCGGCGGATCGTGTCTTCATCGTGCTCGACGACCACCAGCGTGTTGCGGTGTCGTGCAAGTTCTTCGAGCGCATCGAGCAGGATCCGGTTGTCGCGCGGATGCAGACCGATGGTCGGCTCATCGAGCACGTAGCAGACGCCGCGAAGGTTCGAGCCGAGCTGTGCCGCGAGCCTGATGCGCTGCGCCTCACCGCCCGACAGCGTCGGCGCCGCGCGATCGAGGCTGAGGTATCCGAGGCCGACGCGTTCGAGGAAACCGAGGCGTGTCCCGATCTCCTGCAGCAGATCGCGGCCGATCGCCTGTTCGCGACGGTCAAGCTTCAGGCCGGTGAGGCGCTTTCGCACCTGCGTCACCGATTCGCAGGTCAAGCGACCGATCGAGCGGTCGCGGAAGCGCACGGCGCGTGCGACGGGATTGAGCCGTTCGCCGTCGCAGCTGTCGCAGACCGCCGCCTCACCGTCCTGCCGTTCGTTCCAAGCGGCTTCTTCACCGCTTTGCTCGGCGTCGAATCCCGCAAGCTGCAGCCCCGTGCCGAAGCAGCCCGTGCACCAGCCCTGCTTGGAATTGAAGGAGAACATGCGCGGGTCTGGCTCGGCGAAGCTGGTGCCGCAGCTGGGGCAGGCGCGGCGTGTCGAGTACACGATCGGTACCTTGCTGCCTGTCGCGAGCACCTGCACCACGCCCTTGCCGTGCTGCAGCGCTTCGGTGAGTTTCGCGCGAAGGTCGGCTTCGCCGCGCGCCGAGATGCCGAGCCGCGCGACCGGCAGCTCGATCGAGTGCTCGCGGAACCGGTCGAGCCGCGGCCAAGGCTTCACCGGCAGCCGCTCGCCATCGACGCGCAGCTCGCGGTAGCCCTTGGCTGCCGCCCACTTGGCGAGATCGGTGTAGAGACCCTTACGCGCGACCACGAGCGGCGCCAGCAGGTCGACGGTCTTGCCGCGGAACTGTTCGAGTATGCGGACCGCGATCAGCTCGGGAGACTGCGGTTCGATGCGTGCGTCGCAGTCCGGACAGTGTTGCGTGCCGAGCTTCATGTAGAGCAGGCGCAGGAAATGATAGATCTCGGTGAGCGTCGCCACGGTGCTCTTGCGGCCGCCGCGACTGGTGCGCTGTTCGATCGCGACCGTCGGCGGGATGCCGCGGATCGAGTCGACCTCCGGCCGTGACGCCGGCTGCACGAACTGCCGCGCGTAGGCGTTCAAGGACTCGAGGTAGCGCCGTTGCCCCTCGTTGAACAGGATGTCGAAGGCGAGCGTCGATTTGCCGGATCCGGAGACTCCGGTGATCACGGTGAATGCATCGCGCGGGATGTCGACATCGATGCCGCGCAGATTGTGCTCACGCGCGTTGCGCACGGCGATATCGCGGGGGACCGTCGCCGCAGGCGCTGCTGCCGGGCGCCTCGACATCGTCGGTTCGGCGACTTGGGCGAACGTCCGACGGTACTCGAGCAGCGCACGACCCGTGTGCGAAGCCGGGATCTGCTCGATCTGCGCGGGTGTGCCGACGGCGACCACTTGGCCGCCCGCCTCACCGCCCTCCGGCCCGAGATCGACGATCCATTCCGCCGCGCGGATGACATCGAGGTTGTGCTCGATCACCACCAAAGAATGCCCTGCATCGAGCAGCTTGCGGAACGCGCCGAGCAGCCGGGCGATGTCCTCGAAATGCAGTCCGGTGGTGGGTTCATCGAACAGGAAGAGCTTGCCGGTCGTCGGCTTGCCGGCGGCCGCTTTGCCGATCGGCTGCGCCGAATCGGCGAGGTGCCCGGCGAGCTTCAAGCGTTGTGCCTCGCCGCCCGACAGCGTGGGGACCGGTTGCCCGAGCCGCAGGTAGTCGAGACCGACATCGACGAGCGGGCCCAGTCGGACTGCGAGCTCCGGTATGTCGGCGAAGAAATGAAGTGCTTCCGTGACCGTCATCTCGAGCACTTCGGCGATGCTCGCCGATCGCCCGTCGGGTCCGGGATGTGTCACTTCCAGCGTCTCGACGCGATAGCGGGTGCCGTTGCAGTCGCCGCAGCGGAGGTAGACATCCGACAGGAACTGCATCTCGACATGCTCGAAGCCGCTGCCGCTGCAGGTCGGACAGCGCCCGGTGCCGGAGTTGAAGCTGAAGGTGCCCGCGGTCCAGCCGCGCTGGCGCGCCTCTGGCAGCTTCGCGAAACGCTCGCGTATCACATCGAAGGCACCGACATAGCTCGCAGGGTTGGAGCGGGCGGTGCGCCCGATCGCTGCTTGGTCGACGGACACGACATCGCTGATGTGCTCGATGCCGCGCAGTCCCCGGTGCGCGCCCGCGGCCTCTGACGGCCGACCGAGATGCTTGAGCAGCGCTGGATGAAGGACATCCTGCAGAAGGGTCGATTTTCCGGAGCCCGACACACCGGTGATGCAGACCAGACGCCGTAGCGGCAACCGTACATCGATGCCACGCAGGTTGTGCTCACTCGCGCCGATCACCTCGAGCCAGCCGTGGTCCTCTGCATCGACCACCGCGCTGCGCGGCGGCGGCAGCCGCACCGTGCGTCGGCCGCTCAGGTAGTCCGCGGTGAGCGACCCCGCCGTCGCGAGAACCTCTTCCGGGCGCCCCCAAGCGACGATCCGACCGCCGTGCTCGCCGGCACCGGGACCGAGGTCGAGCAGTCGGTCGGCCTGCTGCATGATCTGCGGATCGTGCTCCACCACGAGCAGCGAGTTGCCGGCGTCGCGCAGCCGGTGCATGACGCCGATGACCCGCTGCATATCGCGTGGATGCAGCCCGATCGAGGGTTCATCCAGCACGAACAGGGTGTTCACCAGCGAAGTTCCGAGCGCGGTGGTGAGGTTGATGCGTTGCACCTCACCGCCCGACAGCGTGCGTGACTGACGGTCGAGCGTGAGGTACCCGAGACCGACCTCGCAAAGAAAGGCATAGCGGCTGCGGATCTCGGCGACCAGCAGGTGAGTGGCTTCGTCGAGCCGACCCGGTAGGCGCAGTCGATCGAAGAAGTCGCGCGCCCGCTCGAGTGGCAGCAACATCAGGTCGTGCACGCAGAGCCCTGGGAGCGCAGCGAGCGCATCGTCGCTCCACTTCACGCCCCGGGGGCGGAAACGCTGTCGCCCATCGAGCGCCGCGTCCGCGAGCGGTGCATCGCCCAGCCGCCACAGCAAGGACGGGGTCGCAAGCCGTGCGCCGTCGCAATGCGTGCAGGGGGTGTAGGCCCGGTATTTCGAGAGCAGCACCCGGATGTGCATCTTGTAGGCCTTGCTCTCCAGGTACTCAAAGAAGCGTTTCACGCCATACCACTGGTGGTTCCAGCGCCCCTTCCACTCGGGGGAGCCGTTGATCACCCAGTCTTGCTGGGCTTTCGTCAACTTGTCCCAAGCCGTGTCACGCGGAATGCCTGCGGCCTCGGCGTGGCGCATCAGGTCGTCTTGGTTTTCTTGCCATGCGGGGGTTTGCAGCGTCTTGATGGC
>DBCG01000093.1:0-6753 GCA_002292945.1 Proteobacteria bacterium UBA964
GTGACGACACGCGGTGTCGCCGTACCGGCGCCCCGATATGTCGATGGCGCGACGGTCCGCAATGCCGACGTATTGGTCGCTCAAGGGACCAACGGCACGCCGTCGATCGGCGCCCTCACACTGACCGCCACTGCTGCAGACATGGTCTCGCTGACCTCTCTGAAGGCCGCGGATGGAACCGGATACTCCGGCCGACCGACACCGACCGACTCATCCGGCAGTGATGGCGCACGCAATCTCGATGAGGCGCTGCAACCCCGGTCACCGGAGTTCGATCAACGCGGACTCGACCCCGCCGGAGTCACCGACGGCGATGCCGGCAGCCTCTGGATCTGTGATCGACGCGGGCCGTTCCTCATCCAGGTCGATGCACAGGGCCGCTCGTTGCAACGCCTGGGTCCCACCGGTAATGCCGGCGCACTGCCGGAAGTCAGCCGCCGATTGCCTGCGATCACAGAAGCCCGCCAACCGGGACTGGGCTGCGGCGGTGTAGCCCTACGCCCGTCGAGCGGCGAGGTGATCTTCGCGCTCGGTGCAGCGCTCAACATCAATGGCCGCACCGCGAACTCGGCCCGCCTGCTCCGGATCGTCGGCCTGAACCCGCGCACCAATGTCGTCCGACAGTTCGGCATGGCGATCCGCAGCAATGAATTCGGTCTGCGCGTGCTCGATCTCGAGACGCTGAGCGAAGATCGCGTGCTGGCGCTGGTCCGCTATCGCGACGGCAGCGCGATCGGTGAACAGCGTTGGGAGATCCGTACGCTCGACCTGTCGGTGGCCACCGAGCTGTCATCGAGGTCGCTCACCAACGGACCGAACTCCGGGCTCGCCCTCGAATTCGGCAGTGCAGCGGAGATCACGGCGAGCGGTGTAACGCTCGCGTCATCCAGTACCCTCGTCGAACTGGGTGCGCTGGGTTGGATCGCCGAAACCGTCGAAGGACTCGCGAGGGTCGATCCTCGGACATTGGTGGTCATCGGCCAGTCGAACGGTGGCGTGACCAGTCGGGTGCGCAACGGAGACGCGGCGCTTTCCGTCGCCGAGCATCAAGTCGACCGTAACGGTCTCATTTCGCCGCGTGCCGCCGGCAGTTCTTCAGCACCCGTATTCGAGCTGTTGCCGGCGGGCGTCGAGGCGCGACAGACCGTGCTCTGGACGCTTCGACTGCGATCACCGCTATCGTGAAGTCTCAGACCTGATGCACTCGGCGCCGCCTCTGCGAAGCGCGGCACACACCCGCTCGGCGTCTTCTTTGCTCTCGAGTCCGATACGCAGACGGAACAACGACGAGCCCTCGAGCGGCGTGGCGTCGATCAGCGGCTGAAGATCGGCGAGCTCGGGGTAGGACGGCTGCAAACGCCCCCAAGAACCGAGTGCGGCCTTGGCGGAGGAGAAGGCGCCAAGTTGCATGTAGTGCATCACGGGCTTGGATGCCTCCGGGACCACCGACGACGGCTCACCCGATGGAGGCTCGTCAGCGGTCGCAGGGGCTGTCGCCGATGCCTGCTTCAGGAGCGCAGCCCGTCGCCGCGCTGCCAACTCGCTCCAGACGCCTTCAGGATGGACTTCGAGGTAAGCGCCATAGGCGTCTGCCGTCGCCCTGCGACGAGCGACGTTCCAATCACGATCATCGACGAGGGCGTCACGACGGGTACGAGCCAGCTCGGCTTGCTTGCTGCCGGGATGTTGCGTGATGAAGTGCTCGTAAGCGTCCGGGGTATCCGTACGCATGGCCTCTTCCCAAGCACCATCGGCTTTTGAGCACGCGCCCAAGGCGAGCAACGCCATCGCTGCAAACAGGGCGCGGGGGGTCGCGACGACCGTGCGCGCAGGGCAGCCCTCCGGCCGGAGAAGCGCTTGGTGCCCTGTTGTTGAAAGCAGCTTATCCGTCCCGCTTCGCATGCGGGGAAGTGTATACCCCCCACTACCACCCGCTCAACGAAGGTTGGTGCGAACCTGCACCTCGACGCGACGGTTCGGCAGTAGGCACTCCTGCAGCGCCGCGCCCGACAGGCCGCGTCCGCTGCAATCCACGACCGGGGTGCCGTCCCCCCGGGCGCTGGTGCTGATGCGCGCCGGCTCGACGCCGAGGCGTAGGAGTTCGTCGCGGACCGTCGCGACGCGCTTCTCGGACAGCGCCTGGTTGTAGGCGGCGTTCCCGGTGCGGTTCAGGCGATCGGCATGGCCGACGAGATCGACCGACTCGATCACGAGACCGTCGCGCTTGAGGCGCTCGGCCAAGGTGTCGAGCTGAGCTCGGCTCGCGGGACGGATATCGGCGACGCCCGAGCGATCGAAGGCGAACACCACCTCGATGCCGAACCAGTTCGCACGCGCGGCGCCGGTCGAGGCCGCCGCCGGGACGATCGCAGCACGGGCCGCCTCATCGGCCCGGCAGGACGCCGCCTCGCTCGAAGCCTGAGCGAGCAGATCCTCGGCCTTCTGCACATAGGGCTTGGCGTGGCGCCATTGCTGCTGCGCGTGTTCGTTGCCGGCATGCACCAGCTCGACCTCGGCGCAGGCGGTCTTCTGCGCCGCACACTCGAAGCCACCTTCACCGCGCAGTGTACGGGCACGCTCCCAAAGATCAGACCGCAGCATCACCGCTTCGCCCACCAGTGGCGTGTCGGTCGGCAGCGGCGATGCACCCTGCTCCATCGCGACGACAAGATTCTCGCTCTCGGAGAGGGCCGCTTGCGGGAACGGCCCGCGGTCGTTGCGCGTGTACTCGTGGAAGCTGACATCCAGCCAGCACTGCGCCTTGGCGAGATGGTAGTCCGCGACGCGGCGACCGCCGTCGTTCAGCTTCTTGATGCGCTCCTGCAGTGCGAGATAGCCGTCGTAATCCGCTTGGATCACGGGATCCGCGATGCGCGCCTGCTGCGACGCGAGCTGTGTGTCCTGCGCGGCCGCGCTGAGCGATGCGGCGGCAAATGCCATCGCGGCGAAGACGGTCGGGACGGAACGGGAAAGAAAGGTCTTCATCGGTCGAGACTCCGGTTGATCTCGCGGTCCGAGCCCTTGAAGAGGTGCTCGTCGAACTTGAAGCGCAGGCGGAGATAGACGCCTTCGCGGGTGTACTCATAGCCGGCGAGGTCGCGGTCACCATCGAAGCCGGTGAAGTTGGCACCCACTGACAGCCAAAGATTTTGGCGCAGCAAGCGACCCACTTCGACGCCGAATGCCTTCTGCACCGCGCCGCGCTGTCCGAACTGCGCGGCGGCGAGCACGCCGACATCCCAGTCCTCCGTGAGATCGTAGACGGCGCGGCCCGACACAAGCTGTCCGCGGAACTCGTCGCGCACGCCGTTCTCGAAACGATCTTTCTGCCACTTGCCAGCGAGCCGGCCGGTGATCCACCACGGCCGCGACGGATGCCAGTCAGCATGCGCCGAGGCGATCCAGGCGCGGCTCGACAGGTCACCGAGCAGCGCGTTGCTCGAGTCCTCCTCGACCTTGTACTCGACCTTCGCGAGCGCGTTGACCCGGTTGGTGTCAGTGTCGCGGTAGGCGAGACCCAGCTGCGCACGGTCCTGGAAGACCTCACCACCGCGGTCATAGGTGGTCTGCAGCAGGTAGTTGCGCGCGAGCAATGTCCAGTCGCGATCGAGCTTGCGGGCCACCGTGGCCTGCCACAGCACCGTGTCGAAGCGATCGTCATCCGGCGTGCTGCCGATGTCACCGCTCTGGCGGAACTCGACGCGCGTGCTGGCGCGCCACAGCGCTGCGGAGGTCCAGTCGACGCCGAATGCCGCGGCGTTGCTCTTGGCGGTCTCACCCGAGAGCACGTCGATCTGCTCGTAGCCCGCGGTCAGCCGTAGACCCTCACGCACATCCCAGGCGTGCTGCAGACCCGACGCCAACTGCAGATCGCGTCCCGAGACCGCATCACGCAGACGGTATTCGCTGAAAAGCTGCGTGTCGCGGATCCAGGTGGACTCGACGCCGAAGGCGAACGCCGAGGCATCGCGCCCGGTGTCGGTGACGCCGGCCATCTGCACCCAACCGTCCTGCTGTTCGTAGCGGCCATAGAGCCGAGTGCGCGGCAGGAACTGCCAATCGGCACCGATCGCGGCGCGACGACGGTCATCGCCGTTGATGTCGGTCTCGTACTCAGCGCCGATGCGGAACGGTTCGGCGATACGCCACGACGCACCGATGCGCACCGTGTCGCTCTCAAGCTGCGTGCCTGCCGGCAGTGAGGAGACCGCGGGCGGCAGTCCGCCCTGCACGATCACCGGGCGACCCGTGGCCGGATCCAGCACCTGCGCACCAAAGCCGAGCGCACCGCCCGACGAGCCGCTCGCGAGGCTGCTGCTGAGGCCCCCGGTCAGGCCGAAGGGCGTCGTCAAGAAGCCGTTGCCTTGTGCACCCACGACCTCTTCATGGCGACGCACACCGAGATCGATGCGCAGCGCCTGCGTGAGATCCCACAGCAGGCCCACACCCGCCGACTGGCGTTCTCCGCCACCGGTGTTGCGGTCTTCGCTGCGCCAACCATCGGCATAGACCTGTACCACCTCGCCGAGCCGCAGCGTGCCTTGGGCAAAGAATTCTTCGCGACCACCCGAAAGCGGCGCCGCGGTGTTGTCGAACTCAGGGTCGGAGCGGCCGTAGGCGACCCGCGCCTCGGTGCGCTCGCCCTGGTGCGCGAACTCGGCGCGCAGCGCCTCGCCCGACACTGCGCCCACCGCGCCCGCGAGACCGGGCGATACGGCCTGGTTGGCGGAGTTGGTGTTGACCGTGCTCGTGCTGTCGGCGTACTCGACCACGAACGCGGTGCGCTCGCCCACGCGCCAAGTGGCGTTGACCGAACGCAGTTCATAGGGCGCGAGCGGATTGCGGTCATCGACATACGATCCGCCAAGTTCGATCGCCTCGCTGAGGCGCCACTGCGCATCCACGCCGCCCGCCCAGAAGTCCGGGCCGCCTTGATCGACTTCGTAGCCGACGCGCAAGGAGACGGGGTTGAGGTCTCTGTCGAAGGCCGGCAACGGCTGTGCGAGCAGGATGCGACCCGAGAATGGCTCGAAGCTGTAGTCGATGAGCCGCGACAACGGCCGCACGCTCAAGATGCGCGAGGTCTGATCGCGGTCGCGCACGATCACTTCGACCTTCTCGCTGCCCTCGAGCACTTCGTTGTTGCGCAGTGCATAGGGCCCCGAGCCTTGGCTCGCGAACTCCTCGACCACTGAGCGCAGCGAATCCTCGAAGACATAAAGGTTCGCGGTGAGGTTGCCCTGCTCGTGGTGCAGACGCGCGCCGGTCGCGGTACGGTTCCACGCACCGAGGCTGCGCTGCTTGAGCGAGGCGACGCTGCCCTGGCCGAGCGGCTGCGAGAAACCGTCGCCCGTGACGAAGTCGCCGAACATCGCGTAGCTGCGGTCCCGGTCGACGCGCACATAGACTTTGCTGCCGGATACGGCATCGGAGCTGCGCAGCGACGAATCGCCATAGATCGGGTACATCTCGTCCGGCGAGTAGTCGCGCAGCAGGCGCTCGCGCGTGTCCTTGTCGGAGTCATAGCCGGCGGTGAGCAGCAGGTCGTCGCCGATCGTACCCTTGAGGTAGAACGCGGCGCGCGCGGCGGCGTTGGCCTTGCCGTCTTTCCAGCTGCGCGACCAGGCATCGAGTTGGCGCTCGAACCCGTCGCCGTTGCGCGACGTGCCGACCAGGGCCTTGTCGCGGAAGTCGACGATGCCCTCGACGAGGCCTGCGGCGATCATGTCGCGCATCTCTGGCACGAAGCTCACGACACCGGAGGCCTGACGGCCACCAGCGGTGACTCGCACCATGACATCTTGTGCCTCGGCGGGCGCGAGCAGTTTGAAACGCGCGACGCCGTCGGTGATGGGCAGCTGCACACCCGGTGTGGCGCGATCAGCGTCGCGGCCACGCGGGCCGGACTCGTCCGTGCGCGCGTCGGGCAGCAGCACGCGGCCCGCGGAATGCTCGAGTGTGGCGTAGCCGCCAGTGATGGGCTTGCCATCGGCGTCGAACAGACGCACCACGAATCCGACGGCGCTTTGGCCGTCGGCGGGGACGCCGTTGCGATCGGCCTCGACGACGATGCGGCTCACGGCGCCGACACCGAAGACGCCCGACGCGAACGCATCGCTCGGCTGGCGCGGCAGCAGCAGCGCATCGCTTGGCAGCACCGGCGTGTAGGCGGGCGCGGCGGCGCCGCCGGTATCGGCGGCGTGGGCGTTCGCGAGCGCGAGGATCGCCGCGATGGTGGCGGCGACGGTCACCGCGTGGCGCGGGAGGTCACGGCGTGCCATGGGCGCCTCGCTTCTGCGCGTCGACAGGGGTCACGCGTTCGCCTTCCCTCGGCCGGACCGGTCCGATCACGGGACCTTCACTTTCGAAGCGCAGCGCCGGGCCGTCCGGTCGCTCCGTCTCGGGTGCGCGGATCTCGCCTTGGGCGCGGCGGCCCTTCACCTGGTCGATGACCGGCGCCGAGCAGCTGCCCTCGATGAAATCGGCACGATGCAGCTCGCCGTTCTTGAGGTCGAGCCACAGGCTGCCCGCATCGCCCAAGTTACGGTTGCTGGAGGTCGTCATGCGCGCGCCGCGCGGTAGCGTGCGCGGATCGACGCGCATCACCGTGCTCTTCGGTTCGAGTCCGCAGACGCTGTACTTGCCTTCGCTGTCGGAGATCAGCGTGGTACCGTCCGACATCACCATGCGCACGCCGGGGATACCGATCTCTTCCGGATCCTGCACATGGTTGTTGTTGCAATCCACGAACAC
>DBCG01000093.1:6875-9427 GCA_002292945.1 Proteobacteria bacterium UBA964
CCCGTCGGCACGCCGCAGGACTGCGCCTGCGCACGGTTCACGCCGTCGCCTTCCTGCGCGCCGACGCCGACGCGAACGCGGTAGCGCAGCACCAACTGGCGCGTGCCGCCCATGAGACCGAGGTTGAACGCGAGCGTCGGCCCGACGCCGCCTTGCGGATCCGCGATCGGCCGATCTCCCACGGTGGCGGTACCCGGGATGTAGGTGAAGCCGGCGGGCAAGCGATCGACCACCGTCGTCTGCCGCGGCAGCGCACCCGACGGCACCGACACCGTGATGCTGTAGCGCACGCTGTCACCGACCTCCACGACCGAGCGATCACCGGTCTTGTCGAGCAGCACAGTGCCCGGGAGCGCCGGATCCAACGGGATGTGGTTGCGCAGGATGTTCGGCGCTGCGGAACCCGCGGACAGCGCCAAATAATAGGTGGTCGCAGCACCCACCGGACCGGTCGGTGCCTCGGCCTGCGGCTGGACGTTAAAGAACGAGCCCGCGCCGCCCGGCGGAGACAGCGGACCCGGCGTTGGCTCGATCAGCTTCGAGATGAAACTGTAGCCGGACGGTGGCGTGACCGTAAGCGCGAAGGTGCAGCGAGCCGGCGCACTGGGCGACAGCAGGAACTGGTAGAGACCGACCGCACCCGTGACCATCGAGATCGCGCTGCCCGACACACTGTAGCCGCCGAGCGTCGCGCCGACGACGTCGTCGGACGGATCCCAGGCCGCGCAGGCACCCACCGGTGCGAGCGTCACCGTCGCGCCCGGAACCGGCGTGCGCAGACCAGAGTCATACACCACGCCCGACGGATCGATCGGCAGACTCTGCTGCGCAAGGTTGCGACCGGGCGCGAGACGCACGGTCAACTGCGGTACGGCGCCCGTGTCGACACAGGAGCTCTCGAGGTTGATCGGCTTGTTGAGCGCCAGACAGGACGCGCCCGACGAGCCCGGGCCGCGCTCGCCGTTGACCGGATAGCCGAACACCACGTTCGAGTTCGGATCGCGGAAGCGGATCGAGTAGTCGATGTTCGGGATCAGGTTTTCGACGAGGTAACTGCCATCCGCCTGGGTGACGGCGCGCGCAACAACGGCACCCACCGTGCCACCACCCGACGCTGCGACCTCACGATCTCCCGCAGCGTTGGGCCGCGATGGGTCGACGCCGTTGACGTCGATCACCTCGACGATCCAGCCCTGCTTGAGCCGATCACGCGGATCGAGCTGGCGCTGCACCGTGCCGATGTCGTACCAGACGGTACCTGCGAGGTTCGCCGATTGCTGCACATCCGCAGGGTCACGACAGGCGTTGCGCGGCGGTGCGGCGCCGCACTCCGGCAATGCGCCCGGGTTGTTGATGACCGCGTCGCGCTCGGCCGGCGTGGGCCGGCGCGCCGGAATCTCCCCGCCGCCCTCGACCAGCACTGCGTTGTTCGCGATCGGCGCGTTGAGCGCCGCAGCGCCGACGACCGCGATCGCGGTGATCGCGTTGGGGTTGGTGGCGCCGGCCGCGATGACCGTCGACGAGGTGCAACTGAACGACGCTGCGCCGGTCGCACCGGTGCAGCTCCAGCCCGTGCCGGTGGGCGTCGAGGCCAGGGTCAGGCCCGTGGGCAGACGGTCCTCGACGGTATATGCACCGCTCGTGGCGACCTCGCCGAGATTGAGCACGCGGATCGAGTAGGTGGCGGGCTTGGTGACCGTGAAGACCGGCTCGGCGTGCGTCTTGGTCACCCGCAGATCCGGCGAGTTCGCGAGTTCACCGAAATGGTTGCCCGTCGCAGCGCCGCCGACCGGCAGCACGATGCCGCTGATCGCAGACGGCAGCGTCGTGACCGGCGTCGCCGTGCCACCGAGCGTGCCTGCGGTGGTGACTCCGTTGACGGTGCCCGGCGGCTGCGTCGGCTCCGTCACGGTGTAGGTGCCCGGACGCAGGTTCTCGAAGGCGTAGCCGCCGTCGGCGCCGCTCGACAGCGTGCGGCTCACAGAGACGCCGAGATCATCGGTGCCGGTGAGCACCAGCGAGACGCCGGCGAGGCCGACTTCGCTGCTATCGATCACGCCGTTGTCGTTGTTATCGGCGTAGACGCGGCCTGCAATACGCGCCGGCGGGATCTCGCCAAAATCATTGGCCGACACCATCTGGCCGATGCCGAGCGTGATGCCGCTGATCGCCGAGGGCAGCGTCGCGACGAAGGTCGCCGTACCGCCACCGTTACCGGCGTTGGTGCGGCCGTTGAGCGTGCCCGCGGGCTGGGTCGGTTCGGTGACGGTGTAGGTACCCGGTCCAAGGTTCTCGAACAGGTAACCGCCCTGCGCATCGGTGGTCAGCGTGCGCTCGACCGGACGACCGAGGGTGTCGGTGCCGGTGAGCGTCGCGGTGACGCCTGCGATGCCGCTCTCGCCGGCGTCGATCACGCCGTCGTTGTCGAGGTCCAGCCAGACGCGGCCGCCGATGCCGCTGTTGTTCGGGATCTCGGCGAAGTTGTTGCCGGTGGAGAGCGCGCCCGAGGTGACGAGCGGGATGGCGCTGATCATCGAGGGCAGCGTCGCGAC
>DBCG01000093.1:9531-9767 GCA_002292945.1 Proteobacteria bacterium UBA964
GACGCCCGGGCGCAGACCGGTGAAGGAGTACGTGCCGTCCGCGGCGGTGGTGGTGGTCGCACTGACCGCCGCGCCGAGATCGTCGGTGCCGGTGAGATTTTGCGTGACGCCCGCGAGGCCGAGATCATTCGGCAGCTGCTGCACGCCGTCGTTGGCGAGATCGGCGAACACCGTGCCCGAAAGGCCGACCGACAGCAATTCGCCGAAGTTGTTCGCCGTCGCGTCGATGCCCGCGG
>DBCG01000093.1:9839-9987 GCA_002292945.1 Proteobacteria bacterium UBA964
GAGCGGGATGGCGGTGATCGCCGAGGGCAGCGTGGTGACGGTGGTCACCGTGCCGCCGGTGCTGCCGGCGGTGGTGCGGCCGTTGATGGTCGCCTTGCCCTCGAACACGGGCTGCGTCGCCTGCTCGGTGACGGTGTAGCCGCCCGCG
>DBCG01000112.1:0-143 GCA_002292945.1 Proteobacteria bacterium UBA964
CGGCGGTCGCACGCACCGGCGGCGGACGCACCGAATCACCGAGCACGAGCCGGGTGTCGATCTCGGCACGCTTGCCGTTCACCCGGACCTCACCCTTGCGCACGATGCGATAAAGGCGGGTCCGCGGCAGCCCGGGGGACTGG
>DBCG01000112.1:201-366 GCA_002292945.1 Proteobacteria bacterium UBA964
CCGCGGCAGCCCGGGGTACTGGCGGGTCAGGAACCGGTCGAGCCGACTGCCGGCATGGTCTTCACCGACCACAGCGTGGGTTACGGCGGTTTTCTCAGTCATTTCCGTAACATCTTGTTTTTCAAAAGCCTTTGTCATAAACTCTGGGGGTCGCCTAGCTTGCCG
>DBCG01000112.1:451-10756 GCA_002292945.1 Proteobacteria bacterium UBA964
AGGCCATCGAATCCGGCCGATAGTGGCCGCGTCCGGCGTCGAGTCCCCAAGACTCCCCGGCGCGCCGTCGGCGCCCAGACCAAAGCAGGTTCCGTCCCGCGGTTCGCAAGTTCCCGGGCAGACAGCACGAACAAGAACAGCAACAAGATGATTGCCTCCCACTCGTTCGCGCCCTCCTCCGCCGCATTGGCTCTGACCGCCGTGTCACCGTCGGCCCCTTCCCGTATAGGGGCCCTCCATGAAAAGAATGCTCGTGAACGCGACGCAGCAGGAAGAACTGCGCGTCGCCCTGGTTGACGGACAGAAGCTCTACGACCTCTCGATCGAACTTCCGTCCCGCGAACAGAAAAAAGCCAACATCTACAAGGCGCGCATCGCGCGCATCGAGCCGTCGCTCGAGGCCTGCTTCATCGACTACGGCGCCGAGCGCCACGGCTTCCTGCCGCTGAAAGAGATCTCCAGGGAGTACTTCCTGAAGAACCCCTCGGGCGGGCGCATCAACATGCGCGAGATCCTGCAGGAAGGCCAGGACATCGTCGTGCAGGTGGACAAAGAGGAACGCGGCAACAAGGGTGCCGCCCTCACGACCTTCATCTCGCTCGCCGGGCGTTTCCTGGTGCTGATGCCCAACAACCCGCGGGCAGGCGGCGTGAGCCGCCGCATCGAGGGCGAGGAGCGCGACCAGATCAAGAGCATCATGGACGCCTTGGTGGTGCCGCAGGGCATGGGCGCCATCGTGCGCACGGCCGGCGTCGGCCGGGCCATCGAGGAACTCCAATGGGACCTCGACAACCTGCGCATCCAGTGGGAAGAGATCGTCAAGGCGGTGCTCGAGCGTCCCGCGCCTTTCCTGGTCTATCGCGAGAGCGACCCCGTCACGCGCTCCCTGCGGGACTACTTCTCGGATGACATCGGCGAGGTGCTGGTCGACGAACCGGGTGCCCATGCCATCGCCGCCGAGTACATGCAGCGTTTCATGCCGGCGGAAGGCGGTCGACGCCTGAAGATGTACTCGGATGACATCCCGCTCTTCAACCGCTACCAGATCGAGAGCCAGATCGAATCGGCCTATGCACACAAGGTGCAGCTGCCCTCGGGCGGCTCGATCGTCATCGACTACACCGAGGCGCTGGTCTCGATCGACATCAACTCCGCGCGCGCCACGCGCGGCGGCGACATCGAGACCACGGCCACCAACACGAACCTCGAGGCGGCCGACGAGATCGCCCGCCAGCTGCGCATCCGCGACATCGGCGGTCTGATCGTCATCGACTTCATCGACATGGACGAATCGCGCAACCAGCGCGCCGTCGAAGATCGCCTGCGCGATGCGATGAAGATGGACCGTGCGCGCATCCAGATCGGCCGTCTGTCGCGCTTCGGCATGCTCGAGATGTCGCGCCAGCGCCTGCGCCCCTCGCTCAGCGATTCGAGCCACGAGATGTGCCCGCGCTGCACCGGCATCGGCAGCATCCGCACCGTCGAGTCGATGGCGCTCGCCCTGCTGCGCCTGATCGGTGAGGAGGTCCGTAAGGACCGCACCGCCAAGGTCATCGCCGAGGTGCCGGTGGAAGTCGCCACCTACCTCATGAACGAGAAGCGCGAGTGGCTGCGCACGCTCGAGGACAAGAGCGACGTCGAACTTTTGATCGTACCGAACCGCAACATCCAGACCCCGGAGTACTCGATCCGACGCGTCCGCGACGACGAGATCGAGCAGCCGGAGTTCAAGCGGACCAGCTACCAGATGCCGACGCCCGCCAAGGTCGTCGATCCTGCCGGCAGCCGCGACAAGCAAGCCCATCAAGAGCCTGCAGCCGTACCGACTTTCCTGCCGACCACGCCGGCACCGATCGTCGAGGCACCGCCCGTGCCGGTGGCCGCTCCTGCCATCGCTGCAGCCGCCGCCGCGACGCTTCCCGCCGGGCCTCGCCTCGGCGTCTTCGTGCGCCTGTGGCGCTGGTTGTTCGGCGATCCGGTGCCGACCCCGGAACTCACCCTTCCCGTCGCACCGTCGTCGACGGGCCACCATGATCGCGACCGTGATCGCGGCCGCGGCCGTGACCGCGGTCGGGACCGCGACCGCTCACGCGATCGCGGTGATCGCGAATCGCGCGGCGGACGCGACCGCGGCCGCGGTAGCGAGCGAAGCGGTGAGCGGGACCGCCCGCGAGACGCGGAACGCGAGACAGGGCGTGACACACCCGCCAACGGCGCGGCAGCAGACTCCCCTCCCCGCAAGGAACGCGACGGTCAACGCGGCGACCGTGACGGACAACGGGGTCGTGGTCGGGGTCGTGGTCGCGGCCAGGATCGCGCATCCGAACCTGCCGCCAGCACCGCAGCGAGTGCGCTCGGCGCGGCCGCATCGACAACAGGTGCCGATGATGCAACGGGCCCGTCATCAAGGCCGAACCTGCCTGCGACAGGCCCCGATCCGATGCTCTCGACGCCGCCGCCCGAGGGCGCCCTCACGCAGGGTGAGACCTTCACCAACGCGGAGAATGCAGAGGCAGGCGACCCGGGCGATGGCCGTGGTGGTCGTCGTCGTCGCCGCGGCCGTCGCGGCCGTCGGGGCGGTCAGAACCGCGACAACGCCGCCGAAGGCACCGGTACGACAAGCGAGGAGGCGGGCGACGCCAACGGCTTCGAGGACGACGGTGGTGACCCGGCAGAGGACTCTGCGCCGGTCACCCCGCTCGAATCGATGCCGCCACTGCCACGCGAATTCACGGCGGTGAGTTGGACCGGCCTAGCGGCCGCCGAGCCGGCACCGGCAACAGTGCCCGCCGTCGAGCCGGTCGTGGAACCGATCGTGGAACCGGTGGTAGAGCCGGTTGTCGAGGCGTTGGTAGAGCCGGTCGTAGAGCCGGTCGTGGAGCCGGTCTCCGAAGCGCCCGCCGCGGCGCCTGCTGCAGCCTCTGACGCTGCACCGACCGTCCCTGCAGAATCGGTATCACCGGTGACGGAACCGACCCGGGTGGTCTGGTCGTCGTCCCCGTCGAACCTCAACCCACCGCGACGCGACGACTACTGACCGTCGGCCGGATCGCGCGGCGGCGCGGCGCTTGCGCCGTCGCCGCGGCGCGGCCAAGCGCGCGCGCCCGCGAATCCTATCGCGATCGCCGGGGCCGCAAGACCGACCAACGGCAGTACGCCGTCCTTGGGGCCGCCGAGCAACACCGCATCCACCACAGCGCCGAGTGCGACGCCGCCCCACATCACGGGCACCCACGACCAAGTCGCTTGCGGTGATCGTCGTGCGACGATCCACGCGACCGAGATGAACGCCAGTTCGAAGATCAGGAACCAGAGGATCGGCGACGGCGACGCGAAGCGCCCCACCTGCTGCAGGACGAGCACGATGACGGCCGGCGCACTCAGCGCCGCACGCAACGGGAACGTCTTCTTGTCGATCATCTCAATCGCAGGCCATGCGGCTTGTCGAGGCCAACACCGCCGCAGCGCGAAGGAGATCATCGGCCGTGTTCACATCGGGTCCGGGTCGGCGTGACGCCTCGCCCACGACGATGCACAGCCCGTAGGCGAGCGCACGCAACTGCTCCAACTGCTCGGCACGCTCCAAGGGCGAGGGCGGGAACGCCGCCAGCCGCCGCAACGCCGACACGCGATAGGCGTAGAGACCGAGATGCCGACGAGCGCCGATCACGGGTCCGTCGAGACCTGCTGGGTCGCGGTACCAAGGGATCGGGGCCCGGCTGAAGTAAAGCGCCCGCCCATCGTGGTCCGTGACCACCTTCACCGCGTTGGGATCGAAATATTCGTCGCGATCGCGCACCGGCGCTGCGAGCGTGGCCAGGTCGGCGTGCGGCTGCTCGAGCAACAATCCCGCCACTTGCTCGATGAGCTCGGCCGGCATCCCGGGCTCATCGCCCTGCAGGTTGACCACCACCATCTCGTCGGTCCATCCGCGCAACGCGGCGACCTCGGCGATGCGATCGGTCCCACTCGCATGGTCTCGGGAGGTGAGCACCGCCGAGGCGCCGAATCCCGCAGCGAGCTGCATGATGCGCTCGTCGTCGGTGGCGATCACGACCTCTTCGGCAAGGCAGTCCGCGGCGCGTTCGTACACCCACTGCAACATCGGTTTGCCGGCGATCTCGAGCAACGGCTTGCCCGGCAAGCGGGTCGAACCGTAACGCGCAGGGATGACGATGCGATACATGCGCCGGCGCTCAGCGGGCGAGCAGCGGGTCGTCCGCGGCCAGTGTGCGCGCCTCCTCCTCGAGCATCACAGCCACTCCATCGCGCAGCGGAAACGCCAGCCGATCGGCACGACAGACGAGCACTGCGGGTTCGGCATGCAGCACCAAAGGGCCCTTGCAGATCGGGCAGGCGAGGATGTCGAGCAAGCGTCGGTCGAGGCCTGCTGGAGCGGATGTCGAGGTGTCTTCGGTCATGCTTTCCCCTGCACCGCAACCAGCGCGGCGATCTGGTCGATGAGCGCCGCGCCGTCCGCGGGTGAGAGCCGGGCGACGACCGGCACTTCCCATAGCTGCGGACCCGCGAACCGCCGACATTTTACGGCATCCTTCGCGGTCATCAGCACCGGGGCATCATCGCCGAAATCGAGGTCCTGCGCAGCGTAGGCGTGATGGTCGGGGAAGGCGTGTTCGCGGGGCGCAAGTCCAGCCGCCCGCAGCATCGCAAAAAAACGCCCCGGGTCACCGATGCCGGCGACCGCATGTACCGGTCTGCCGGCGAACGAGGCGAGGCTGCGCGGCTCGGCCCCAGCGACAATCGGTTGCGCAGCGCCAGGCTCGAGCCGCATCGCCAGATCGCCCNNCCCGCCCCTGCCATCGCGGTCGACTCGGCGGCGCCCCATGCCACACCACCCAATCGACACCAGCGAGGCGGTCCGGCCCCTCACGCAGCGGACCAGCGGGCAACAACCGACCGTTACCGACCCCGCGCACCGCATCGACCACGGCGATCTCGAGGTCGCGCGCCAACGCATGATGCTGCAGCCCATCGTCGCAGAGCACCAGGCGCGCACCGGCAGCGACGAGCAACTCGGCACCGCGCGCGCGATCGACGCCTGCGACGACGGGGACGCCGGTGGCACCGGCCAACATCACCGCTTCGTCGCCCACCTCGAGCGGATCGTCGCCCGCGAAGACACGCACCGGATCCTTACGGCGTGCGCCGTAACCGCGCAACAGCACACCGACCGGGATCCCGCGCGCCGTCAGCGCCGCAGCGAGTGCGGCCACCAAGGGGCTTTTACCGGTGCCGCCGACCGTGACGTTGCCGACCACCACGACGGGTACGGCGGCTCGATGCACGCGCATCAACCCCGACCGATAGGACATACGATGCAAAGCGCTGACAGCGCCGTAGAGCCACGACAGCGGCAACAACCACGCACCACCGCCCCGGCCGCCGTACCAGACCCGCTGCAGCCAAGCCTCGAGATGCCGCGCCACGAACGGCTCCGGCTCAGCCCGCGAACTGCAGGCGATGCAGCTGCGCGTAGAGACCATCGCGGACGATGAGCTCCGCATGCGTCCCGGTCTCGACGACCCGGCCCTCGTGGAGCACCACGATCCGATCCGCCTGTTCGATCGTCGAGAGGCGGTGCGCGATCACCAGAGTCGTCCGGTCGCTCTTCAACCGCTCGAGCGCCGATTGGATGCGCCGCTCAGACTCGCTGTCGAGCGCGCTCGTCGCCTCATCGAGCACCAGCACCGGCGAATCCTTGAGCAGCGCGCGGGCGATGGAGATGCGCTGACGCTGTCCGCCCGAGAGCGAACCGCCGCGCTCACCGACCGGAGAGTCGAGCCCCTGCGGCAGGTCGGCCGCGAACTCCAGCACATACGCCGCGCGCGCCGCCTCCTCCACCGCCGGATCAGCGGGATCGCAGAGTCCGAACGCGATGTTGCTGCGGATGCTGTCGTCGAACAGGACCACATCCTGCGACACCACGCTGACCTGCGAACGCAGGTCGGCGCGGCGATAGTCACGCAGGTCGCGGCCATCGAGCAGCACGGAACCTGCATCCGGGTCGTAGAACCGCGGCAGCAGACTGACGAGCGTGCTCTTGCCGCTGCCCGAGCGACCGACCAACGCGACGGTCTGACCGGGTGCAACGATGAAGCTGACGTCCTCGAGCACCTTGCCCGACGAACTGGCATAGGCGAAATCCACGCCGCGGAACTCCACTTCGCCGCGCGCACGGGTGAGGCGCAACGGACCACCCGCATCCTCCACCGGCGTGTCGAGCACATCGAACACACTGGCGCCGGCCGCGATGCCCTCCTGGAGCGGCCCGGAGACCTGCACGAGCCGGCGCAACGGCGCGGTGATCATCAGCAACGCGGTCAGGAAGGCCATGAACTCATCGACCTGCATCTCGCGGGTGAAGACCTGGCGGATGGAGAAAAACAGCACCCCGGCCAAGCCGACGGCGGCGATCATCTGTACGACCGGATTGGCGAGCGCGCGTGCAGCGATCAGCCGCATGTTGCTGTGGCGATTGCGTTCGTTGGCGACCTCGAAGATGGCCTCCTCGTGGCGCTCTGCGTTGAAGGCCTTGATGACGCGCTGCGCGTCGAGCGCTTCTTTGGCGACACGCGTGACATCGCCCATCGAGGCCTGGATACGCGCGCTGTAGCGACGGAACGCGCGGTTGATGAACTGGATCAACCAAGAGATCGGCGGCGCCAGCACCAGCACGAAGGCCGCCAGCTGCCAGTTGTACCAGAAGAGCATACCGATCAGGCCGAGTATGGTCAGGGTGTCGCGGATCATCACCGTGACCGCGTTCGTGGTGGCCTCGGCCACCCGCTCGATGTTCAGGGTGAGCCGCGAGAGCAGATCACCGGTCGCGGCTGATTCGTAGTAGCGCGCGGGCAATCGCAGGTAGTGCCCGAAGAGCTCGGCCCGCATCGATTTGATGATCTGCCGCCCGACCCAACCTGGGAAAAAATTGGAGACGTAATCGCCTATCCCGCGCAGCACGAACAACAGCACGGCGCCGAGCGGGATCGCCCAGACGATGCGCGGATCCGGCGCCACGAACGCACCGGCGAGGAATCTCTGCACCAACACCACCAACAGGGCATCGGTCGCCGCGAACAACACCATGCCCACCACGCCGATCAGGAACATGCGCAGATGCGGGCGTGCATACCCGAGCAGACGCCGGTAGACCTTGCCGGCGTCGATCACGTGGACGGGTGCCGTACTCATTTCGGCACCGCTCCTGTCCGCGCCGCATCAGTCCGGGCACTTGCGCTGCCCGGGGCCTCCTGCAGTGTCGCGATGTCGACCTCCCGGAAACCGAGCCGCGCGATCACGTCCATGGCCGTGACCACGGCTTGGTGCGTGGCCCGCGCATCGGCACGCACGGTGATCCGCGCATCGCGGGCCTCACCCGCCACGGCCACCAAGGCTGCGCGCAGCGTGCCGCTGTCGGTGCCGTCGATCGTGGCGCCGTTGACCTGATAGACCCCGTCGGCGCTGACGGCGAGGATGATCGGTGGTGCCGTCGTACGCGGCACCGCCGCGATACCGGCCTCGGGCAGGCGTATCTTGAGGCGCCCCTCCTGCGAGAACGTGGAGGACAGCATGAAGAAGATCACGATCATCAGGACCACGTCGATGAACGAGATCAGGTTGACCTCGGGCTCCTCGACCCGGCGCGCCCGGAACTTCATGCGGCGGACTTGCCTCGACCGCGCACCGGCGGCCGCGGACCGGCGGTCTCGACCGCATCGGCGAGCGCGATGGCCTGTTTCTCCATCTCGACCACCAGACCGTCCACCCTGCCGCGCAGATAGCGATAAGCGACCAACGCCGGGATCGCGACCAACAACCCCGCGGCGGTCGTGATCAGGGCTTCGCTGATGCCGCCGGAGAGCATCTTGGGGTCACCGATCGCGCCTTCGTTGATCGCGCTGAACGCGCTCATGATGCCGGTGACTGTACCGAGCAGACCGAGCAACGGCGCGACCGCGGCGACGGTGCCGAGCGTGTTCAGGAAACGCTCGAGTTCGTGCACCACATGGCGCCCGGCATCTTCCAGACGCTCCATCATCTGATCGCGCGACTGATGGCGGCTTTTGAGACCCGCTGCGAGCACGCGTCCGAGCGGAGAGTTGCGCTGCAGGGTCTCGATGACCTCGCCCGTGACCTGGTTGGCTTGCACCATCTGCCAGACCTTGTCGAGCAGGCCGGAGGGCAGCACGCGATCGGTCTGCAGCGACCACAGCCGCTCGACGGTGACCGCCACGGCGATCACGGAGCAGAGCAGGATCGGCCACATCACCGGGCCGCCAGCCCGCACTATTTCCCACATCGTCGGGTCATCTCCCATCAAAAAGCCTATGGATGATAACCGAGCGGGGACCCCGGCGGGGGTTCGGCCATCCAGCCACCCGCGTACCGCAGCAGCCGCGGCGGCAGCCCGGGCTGCAGCTGTAACGCCAAGGCGCCCCGCCCTGCCGTGGCGTGCACACGCGCCTCCGGCACGCGCCAGGTCTGCGCGACCAGCGCGCGTTTGGCGGGTGTGATCTCGCGCGCGGCGACCAACACCCATCCCGCCCCGACCGACTGTGTGAAGCCCGGTGCGATCGCCGCCGGCGAACCCCGACGCGGAGCGACGACCACCTCTGCGGCGAGCGCGGCACCCGCCGCCAGCAACGCGGCGCCCTCCTCGGCATCGACACGCTCTGCGATGAGCAACGCCGGTCCCCCGCGGATCGCGATACGCAGCACGCATGATCCTTCCTGCGGCGCGGCCTGTCGTAGCTCGAAGTCCACATCGTCCCAACTCCAACGCTCGACGGCGCCGCACGGCAGGAGCGGCGACGGCGCACCAGGCCAGCCGCCACCCACACGCGCGGCACGCACCTCGACTGCGGCCAAGACCTGCGCGGCACCGGCTGCCCGCACGCCGTGCGCGAGGCTCAGCACCAACATGTCGAGCCTTCTGACGCCGCTTGCGCGCAGCCCAGCCACCACCGGGGACTGCGCCGCAGCGGCGCGTGCGGCCTGCGAAGCCGCCGTGTCCACCAACAACGCGTGGTGACGGGTGCGCACCAACAGCGCGAAGCCATCACCGGCATCGAACAAGATGACCTGCGCCGCACCTTTCGTCGGAAGGTCCGACCGCGGCAGCCAACCGGCGGCCGACATCGCCCAAGGCAGCAGCGCACCGAGACCGGCCAACCGCCAACGCAGCGGCACCGGCAACAACCAGAGCGGCAACAGACCAGCGAGCAGGACGATCGACCAGGGATCCGGATCCAAGTCCAACATCGCCCACGGCCAGTCCGCCGAGGCCTGCAACAGCGGCCAACCGAGCGCATGCAGCCACTCCGCGGCGCGCCACGCGATCGGCAGCGCCATGCCGGCGAGCACCAACGGCACCAACAAGAACGAGATCACCGGGATGGCGAACAGGTTCACGACGAAGCCTGCCAAAGATACGCTGCCGAACCACGCCAGCGTCAAAGGCGCGAGCGCGATGCCCACCCGCCATTGGGTGACCAGCAAGGCGCGCACGGCACCCGGAGTCACCCCGCCCTTTTCGAGGTCACCGGCCAACAACACTGCCATGGCCCCGAACGACAGCCAGAAGCCCGATGACAGCGGCGCCAAGGGGTCGAGGGCGAGCACCGCCAAAAGTGCCCAACCGAGCACTTCGAACCCGGAGCGCTCACGCCCACCGAGCCGCATCAGCCACCAGACAGCGAGCATCACCACCGTGCGCTGGGTCGGGATGCCGAAGCCCGCGAGCAATGCATAGCCGAGCGCCGCGGTCGTACCGATGACGGCTGCGAAGGGCTCGCGACCGATCGGCGGTGCCCGACGTCTCGCGCGCGCGGCGCCCAGACTCCAGAGGCGCCGGGCCGCACCGGCAGCGAGCCACGCGAACAAGGTCACATGCATGCCGGAGATCGCGACCAGATGGGTGGTGCCGGTCGCAGCGAACACCTGCCACTGCTCGCGGGTCATCGTACCTGTCGCGCCGACCGCCAGACCGGCGAACAAAGCCGCCGCATCGCGATCCTCGACAGTGTCGCGGATGGCGCCCTCGATGCGCTCCCGCAGCGGGTCGAGACCGCGCCCGGCTGCGTAGATCCTGCGGTTCGAGCCGACGGTCACCACCGTCGCACGGCCATCGATGTCGCTGCGCAGGGCAGCACGGGAAACATCGAAACCACCGGGGTTGCGGACCACCGGCAACGCATCGACCCGCAGGAGCAACCACCAGCGCTCACCGACCCGGGGCATCGGACGAGGTGCATCGCGCCAGGTCACCTGCAGCCGTAGGCTACG
>DBCG01000112.1:10824-11531 GCA_002292945.1 Proteobacteria bacterium UBA964
CCGCCTTGCGTCGCCGGCAAGGAGTCGACCGTCACCATGGCGAGCACCCGCTCGCCGCTCGAGCGCTGCGGCCAACGCTGGGCGAGGCGGTCCCAAGCCACCGCAGCCGTGACCGTTGCCGACACCAAGAGCAGACCGACCACCGGCCACCCGGTGCTGCGGCGACAGTCCATCCCCGCAAGGAAAGCCCCCGCCCACAGCACAGACCAGAGCAGCAGCACCAATGGCAACGCCACGGCCAGCGGCGCGGTGCCCGCCCATGGGCCGACAAGCACCGCTGTCGAACCGAGGAGTGCGGCGAACCCGGCCGTGCGCGGGACGCTCAGCCGGCGGTCGGTCCCTCGCTGCGATGCACCCTGGTCAGACACGCGACGCACGCCCCCCGGTCGGCCGCGCCGACACTCACGGGCGTCGCCGCCCATGGCGCACCTCGCCTCACAGTACTAACGAAGGGTCCACCCGGGCTCAAGGCGCCCTCGGGACGTGTTCGCGCAGAAATGCGCGAAGTCAGTGGTCGGCAGCGCCGGCAGCCGATGTGACGATCTTCGGGCGCCCTGGTTGCAGGCGGCCCTCTTGCAGCACGACCACCCGATCGAGCCGTGCGGCCAGCCGCTCATCATGGGTGACGATGACAAGGCTCGTACCGCGCTCCCGGTTGAGCTCGAGCATCAGCTCGAAGACCTGCGACGCATTGCGACCGTCAAGGT
>DBCG01000018.1 GCA_002292945.1 Proteobacteria bacterium UBA964
TGTCGGCGTCGTCGGCATCTCGATCTCGTCGTTTACGTCCCAGTCGTAAACCGCGCTCGCCGTCTCGCGCAGAGTCATCTCGACCGTCAGCTGCGGCGGCTGGCCGTCGCTGGCGAAGTGCCAGTCCATCACCTCGAAGACCTTGTCGGTCCAGCCGAACTTCGCGTTGGTGATCTGCACCGTGTCGCCCGCGCGCAGCTGCATCGCGTCGAGCTTAAAGCGCGCGCTCATCGTGATTTCCTGCCGGGCGCGGCGCAGCTCGATCCGCGCGAGGCGCTGGGCGCACGAGCTCGAGGTCGTCAGCGGTAGCACCACGTCGCGGTAATAGCGGATGTTGCCGTCCTCCGCATAGTAGGTGGAGGAGACTAGCGGCGGGAAGTCGGTCGGTTGCCACTCGGATTTGGCCGAGACAAACACGCCCTTGACCGCGTTGACCCGGTCGCGCGCGCTGGTCTTGGTCTGCACCTGCACGCTGCCGGCGAAGTCCGCCTCGGTCAGCGTCACCGTCGGGATGCGGTAGCCTGCCGCGTAAGGCACGATCTTGCCGCCGCTGTAGGCGATGAGCCCGCCCATCGCGGAGAGCAGCTTGCCGATGTTCTCGTCGGGCGAGGCGCTCGTGTACAGGACGCCGTTCGCCTCGTATCGGTTTTCATATGTGGCCGGCGACGTGACCGGCTTTACCTCAACGTCCTCGTCGCAAATGTTGGCCGCGGCCGTGAAAGCCGTGTCATCCATCTCGGTTCCATCCATCGCCATTCCAAGGCGCGTGTCGGTCAGGTAATCACGAAGGCACAGCGCGGCGTTGGCCGAGTAAGCGGTCGTCGCGGTGCGCGGATCGTAGACGTGCTTGCCCTTGACCATCGCGGACACGTTGGGGATGCCGCCAACCCAGATTTCTTCGCTCCACGTCAACTGGATGTACAGATACGCGATGCCGCGCAGGCGGTGATTGCTCGTCCATTGCCCGTTGGTCAGGCCGGAGGTCGCGGTCTGGAGGTTTGTCTCGACGGTCTGCGTGTCGCTGCCGAGCTTCTTGTAAATCTCCGCGTAGCCCGCGAAGCGCCCGCTGGCCGCGGAGCCTGCGCCGGTCAGCGCAAGCTCGTCGTTGAAGTAAACGTCGCCGATCTCCTCGACCTCGTGCCCGGCCAGCGCGATTACGAGGTGCAGGTATTCGTTCTTCGTGCCGGTCGTGGAGATGTAAACGAGCGTGCCAGAGACGCGGGTCTCGCCGTAAACGATCTGCCGGGCTGAGACCGGCGAGCGCACCATCTGCGTACGGTCGGCCAGCGATGCATCGCTGAAGCCGGGCATCTTCTTTTGCAGCAGCTTGTTTGCTGCCATCGAAGCCGCCGTCAGCGCAACGAACTTAACGACCGCGTACGTCGCAAGAACGCTCGTGCCTAAAAACAACGATGCCTGAATCGCGACGTACTGAAGAGCAAAGATGACGAGTTGCGGCATAAATTAAAAGCGCCAGCAGGAACCGCTTGAAAAGTCCACGAACCGCAGCCCGTCCTCCGCGACGAACGCAGCCATCGCCCCGACGCAGACGCCGAGGCCGATGCCGTTGCCGACGTCGCGCGCGATCACGTCGCCTCGACGCGCCAGCGAAGGATGCACCGGAGCCGCGCCTGCGCGCTCAATCATCGCCTCGACGCCGCCGCCCGCCTCGACGAAGCGCAGCGCAGGCAACGCGGTCGAGTATCGTCCGCGGTAGTCCGCCGCGATGTCCCGCCCGGTCGCGGTCAGAACCCAGTCCGCGGCGAACAGGCAGCAATCGTTCGAGCCCCACGCGAACGGCATCCGCCTCCGCTCCTCGATGAAGCGGGCGAGCAGCGCGGCCTTGTCGGTCGTCGTCATTCGTAGCCGGTGCCTTCGGTGCCGGTCTTGTCGCCGCCGTCCCAGTTCGTCGCCTGCGTCTGATTGGGGTTTCCCCAGTAGATCGGCTTTTCTTGAATGTCGTTCACGAACTCAAGCCCGACATCGCCCGAGAAAAGGTTCTGCTGTTCTTCGTCCGTGTACCGGATTTCGCGCGGGCGCTTGAAGTCCATCAGCCGCGACTCCGCGGTCATCGTGATGTCAGCCGACTGCCCGTCGTCGCTGATCTGCATCACATCCATTTTGCCTTGGAACACAGTCACCGGCGACGAGATCAGCGTCCCGGCGGTGGGCGAGAGCGCGCCGAATAGGATCGTGCAGGCTCGGCCTTGGTAATTCTCCGTCAGCGCCAGCGCAACGTTCGCCGTCGGCACGCCGGACAGCCGCATCGAAATGCCACGCGCCGCGAGGTCCGTGGTCTCCTCGACGGGCGAGATGGTGCCTAGCGTCCCGATGCCGAGGTATGTCACGCCGCCAAAGCCGAGCTGGCCGTATCCCGACCAAAGGTAGACCGGCGTCGAGAACTGGAGGTTTGCCATCAGGATCGGCGCGAGCTGGGTCGCGCTGACCTCGGTGACCATATCCGACGAGAGCGTGCGGCCTGCGGTCGTGATGCTCATCAGGCGACGTCCTCCACGATCCCAAAGCTCACGCCGTAGATTGACGCGAGGTCGATTGACCAGTCCGTTTTGGGCTCGGCCAGCCGGAAGACGCCCTTCGCGTTTGCGTAGGTGATCGCAGTCCCGCCGGCGTAGCTGGAGCGCAGGACCGGGAACAGGTCGACGCTGCTCGACGAGTTGACCTGCACGACCTTGTAAAGCGAGGTCGAGATCTGGAGCCAGTCGCCTAGCGCGAAGGAGCCGGTCGCCCCGCCGAAGGTGAGCGTCGAGGTGTTGGCCGTCGCGCTCGTGACGGTCAGCGTGCCGGTCACGCCGCCGCGGTTCGTTGGGTTGGCGTAATCTTGAAAGTAGAACGTGCCGCGCTGCGCCGCCAGCAGGAACGCGACGACGGCCTCGGCGTCCGCGCGCACCATTGGCGGGCATTCCACTTGTCCCATCCACGCCTGCCCGGGCCAGTTGTACTGCTGGATCTGGAACGTGAACGGCGATACGTTGCGCGAGGTTGCGCTCGCGCCCGTCAGGGAGAGCCGCGCAATGCGGAACGGCGAAGGCGGCGTGAGCGGGTAGGTCAGAGCCATAGGTCAGGCAAAGGCTGCGCGGTACGCGCCACCGCGGCGCACCATATCGGGGATCTCGGCCTTGAGGCGCTTCCGCTCGGCCTCTAGGATCGGCACGAGCTCGCCCCGCGTCACGCCGGCGGCGATGTTGTAGTTGACCGTGACGCCGCCCATCGCGGGCGAACCGCCTCCGGAGCGCATCGCGGAGTTGGAGATGATGTTGCCCGAGCCAGACGGAACAAAAAGCTCCGGCCCTTTTTCTCCGACCACGTAAGGCTTCCCGCTCGAGACTGGCCCGCCTGCCGCGCGGCCGGGCGGCACCGTCACAGGAGTTCCCGATATCACGCCAGCCAGCGGGTTGCCGATGAGCGCGCTTGTGATGTAGCCGGCAATCTGCCGA
>DBCG01000046.1 GCA_002292945.1 Proteobacteria bacterium UBA964
TTGATCGTTGTGTTCCGGCTGGAGTTCAGCCTGAACATGGTCGCCGCCATCCTGACCGTCATCGGCTATTCGATGAACGACACCGTGGTGGTGTTCGACCGGATCCGTGAGCGTTTCGAGACCAGCAAGCGGCTCGAGCCGGCTGCGGTGCTCGATCAATCCGTCAACCAGACCCTCTCTCGCACCATCATGACCAGCTTGACCACCCTCATCGTGGTGGTGGTGTTGCTGCTGCTCGGCGGGCCGGTTTTGCACGGGTTCTCGGTCGCGCTGATCGTCGGCATCCTCGTCGGCACCTACTCGTCCATCTACGTCGCGAGCGCCGTGGCGCTCGACACCGGCCTGACCGCCGAGAGCCTGTTCCCGACCCGCAAAAAGCTCGCGATCGACGACCTGCCCTAAGCAGGTCGCCCGCCTGTCGTCAGAGCACCCTAGCGGTAGGGTGCGCTACCCCCCTACAATCGGGCACAACTTCCCTGGGGGGGATAGACCATGAACTGGCGTATCAAACCGCTCGACGAGATCTTGGCCACCGCCGAAAAGAAGAGCCTCAAGCGCTCGCTCGGCGCGTTCCAGCTCACCATGATGGGCATCGGCGCCATCATCGGCACCGGCATCTTCGTGCTCACCGCCGAGGCCGCCCAGAAGGCAGGCCCGGGCATGATGCTCTCCTTCGTCATCGCGGGTTTCGTGTGCGCGGTGGCGGCGCTCTGCTACGCAGAGCTCTCCTCGATGGTGCCGGTCTCGGGCTCCGCCTACACCTACTCCTACGCGGTGCTGGGCGAGGTCATCGCCTGGATGGTGGGCTGGGCCTTGATCCTCGAGTTCGCGGTCGCCGCTAGCGCGGTGTCCGTCGGATGGTCCAACTACTTCGTCGGCTTCATGGAGCGGACGCTCGGGTTCGATCTGCCTGTGGCCTTCACCAAGGGCATCTACGCAGGCGGGTTCATCAACTTGCCGGCGGCGGCTATCGCGCTGCTGGTGACCGGACTGCTCGTCCTCGGTACCCGCGAGAGCGCCACCGTCAACGCGGTGCTGGTCTCGATCAAGGTCGCGGCGCTGATCGTGTTCGTCATCCTCGCGATCCCGGTCATCAACGGCGCCAACTTCGAGCCTTTCGCCCCCAACGGCTTCCTCGACACGTCAGGCCTTGGCATCGGCGTCGCGGGTGCGGCAGCCTCCATCTTCTTCGCTTATGTCGGCTTCGACGCCGTGGCGACCGCCGCCGAAGAGACCAAGGACCCGCAGCGCAACATCCCCATCGGTCTCATCGGCAGCCTCGCCATCTGCACGGTCTTCTATCTCTTGGTGGCTGCGGGTGCGGTGGGCGCCATCGGTGCGCAGCCGGTCGCCGATGCCTCAGGTATCGCCTTGTCGCCCGGCAGCGAGGCGTTCTTCGCCGCCTGCGCTCAGGAGGCCAACCGCAACCTGCTCGCCTGCAGCGACGAGCCGCTCGCCCATGTCCTCGACATGATCGGTTGGGCCAAGATCGCGCAATTGATCGGCATCGCCGCCTTCCTCGCGCTGCCTTCGGTCATCCTGATGATGCTGTTCGGTCAGACCCGCATCTTCTTCGTGATGGCGCGTGACGGGCTGCTGCCGTTCCACGAGACGCTTTCGAAGGTGCACCCGAAGTTCGGCACCCCGTATGTGGTGACGATCATCACCGGTATCGCGGTGACCATCTTCGCGGCCTTCTTCCCGGTCGGCGTGCTCGCCGACATCTCCAACAGCGGTACTTTGTTCGCCTTCCTCACCGTGTCGGTCGGTGTGATGGTGTTGCGGGTCCGTGAGCCGGGCCGCCACCGTCCCTTCCGCACGCCGCTCATCTGGTTGGTCGGCCCGTTGGCGTTCATCGGTTGCGCATTCCTGCTGTTCTCGCTGCCGATGAAGACGCAGATCACCTTCCTGCAGTGGACCGCGGCGGGTCTGTTGATCTACTTCCTCTACGGCTACCGCAAGAGCCCGCTCGCGGGCAGGAAGTGATCGGCCGGGTGCGCTGAGATGGCCGCCGGCGTCGATTCGCAGCTCGCGAACCGTATCCTCCTCGGGTTGGTGGGCGGAGCGGTGGCCGGTGCCGTGACGCTGTTGGTGGGCGCCGGCTCGCCGGCGGTGCTCGAGGCGGCTCGGTCGTTCGCCGTCACCGTCCTCGACCCCATCGGTCAGGTGTTCCTGCGGCTGCTGTTCTTCGTGGTGATGCCGCTGGTCTTCGCGTCACTCGCAGCGGGCGTCTCGCAGTTGGGGGACCTCGCGCGCCTCGGTCCGTTGTCGGCGCGCACCTTCACGCTGTTCTTCCTCAACATGTCCATCGCTTGCACGTTGGGCCTGTTGATGATGAACGTGCTGCAGCCGGGAGCGGTGATCGACGGCGACACCAAGTCGCGGTTGGTTGCGGAGTACGGCGACGCTTCCGGCAAGCTGATCGAGAAGCAGGCGGCCCAGCCCGACATGAGCGTGCAGACCGTGGTCGACATGTTCATGCCGCGAAATCTGATCGGCGCGATCACCGGGCACGACCGTGCGACGCTGGGCGAGGTGTTGCCGCTGATCCTCTTCGCCATCCTGGTCGGCGCCGCAGCGATCCAATTGGGCGGCCGTCGCCGCGAGCAGCTGCAGTCCGGCCTCGAACTCGTCTCCGAGCTCATGACCGGCATCGTGCGCTTCGCCTTGCGGCTTGCGCCTTATGCCGTTCCGGCCATGATCTACAGCGTCGTCGTGAAGGTCGGCTGGGACATCCTCATCGCGCTCGGCCTGTTCGTGGTCGGCTGCCTCGTGGTGATGGTGCTGCACCTCTTCGGCACGATGTCGCTGTGGCTCAAGCTGTTCTCGCGCTACCGCCCGATGGATTTCTGGCGGCGCATCCGGCCTGTGCTCGTCACGGCATTCTCGACCAGCTCGAGCAGCGCGACGCTGCCCGCGGCGCTCGCCTCGGCACGCGACGAGCTCGGCATCCGCCCGACGACCGCCGGGTTCGTGCTGCCGCTCGGCACCACCATGAACATGGCCGGTACCGCGCTCTATGAGGGCTGCGTGGTGCTGTTCGTGGCGCAGGTGTTCGGCATCCACCTCGATCTCGGGCAGCAGCTGACGCTGCTGCTGCTCGCCGTGCTCGGTGCGGTCGCTGCTGCGGGGATCCCCGGGGGGTCCTTGCCCATCATCGCGGGCCTCCTCATCACCTTCGGCATCCCGCCCGAAGGCATCGGCATCGTGCTCGGTGCCGACCGCCTGCTCGACATGACGCGCACCATGGTCAATGTCGGTGCGGACATGGTCACGACTGCGGTGGTCGATTCCCTCGAGCACAAAGACGCGCCCGGAAGCGCCTCGGCCTAAGTCCGCCGGCTTAAGTCGGACGGGGGCCGTCAGCCCTCGATGAGCGAGGGGACGAGGTGCGGTCGGATGACCTCGATCATCGACGCATAGACCTTCGGCGAGGCGGCGACGATGTTGCCGCCCTGGGTATAGGCGCCGCCCGAGAGCGTGCCGACCATGCCACCTGCTTCCTCGACCATCAGCGAGCCGGCGGCGGTGTCCCACGGGCCGAGCCCGATCTCGAAGAAGCCATCGGTGCGGCCTGCGGCGACATAGGCGAGATCTAGCGCAGCCGATCCCGGTCGGCGCACCCCGGCGGCGAGCGTCATGAAATCCTTGAGCATCGCCATGTAGCAATCGAGGTAGGCGACGTTGGCGCGATAGGGGAAGCCGGTGCTGAGCAGCGAGCCCTCGAGGTTGCGCAGGCTGCCCACGCGCAGGCGACGGCCTTCCAACTGGGCACCGCCGCCACGAGAGGCCGTGAACAGTTCTTGCCGCATCGGGTCGTAGATCACCCCATGTTCCATCCGCCCGCGCACGCGGCAGCCGATGGAGACGCTGAAGTGCGGGAAGCCGTGCAGGAAATTGGTGGTGCCGTCGAGCGGGTCGATGATCCACTCGATCTCGCCCGAGCCCATGGCGCCGCTCTCCTCGCCGAGAAAAGCGTGATCCGGGTAGGCGCGGCGGATGGTGGCGATGATGTCCGCTTCGGCTGCCCGGTCGACCTCGCTGACGAAGTCGTTGCGGCCCTTGCTGGCGACCTCGAGGGAATCGAGGCGGTTGAGGCTGCGGAGGATGAGGTCCGCGGCGCGGCGCGCGGCGCGCACGGCGATGTTCAGGAGTGGCGGCATGCTGGCAAAGAGCGGCTGGGGAAGGAGGATAGAATACCACGCATGAGTGCGCCGCCCGCCGACAACCCCTCCGCCGACCTGCGGCCGATCGATATTCGGCCGATCGACATACGGCCGATCGACATACGGCCGATCGACATACGGCCGATCGACATACGGGTGGTCCTGGTCGAGACCTCCCACCCGGGCAACATCGGCGCCGTGGCGCGTGCCATGAAGAATATGGGTCTCTCGCGATTGGTCTTGGTGAGGCCGAGATCTTTCCCGGATCCCGAGGCGACCGCCCGGGCCTCTGGCGGCGCTGATGTGCTCGCGGACGCGCGGGTGGTGCAGGATCTCGCGGCCGCCGTCGCCGATTGCGGCCTGGTGGTGGCGACGACAGCGCGTGAGCGTGACCCCAACATCCGCGTGCTCGATGTGCGTGATGCCGCGGTGCGCGCAGTCGAGGAGGCTGCGCGCGGGCCCGTCGCGCTGCTGTTCGGCAACGAGCGTACGGGCCTCACCAACGATGAACTCGCCAGCGCGCACCTGCTGCTGCGGATCCCTGCGAACCCGCAGTACTCATCGCTCAACCTTGCGATGGCGGTACAGCTCATCACCTACGAGGTGTACCGGGCCCGAGGGGCGGTTCATCGATCCGCGGACGCGGTGACCGCTGAGGCGGTGCCGCTCGCCACCGGAGCCGAGATGGAGCGTCTCTATACCCATCTTGCGCAGGTGCTCGAGGAGATCGGCTTCCGCGACCGCACGACGAGCGGTCGCAACCTGATGGACCGCATCCGTCGGTTCCTGAACCGTGCGGAGCCCGACCAGAACGAGGCCAACATCGTGCGCGGCATCCTCACCGCCGTACAACAAAAACGCCGCACCGCAGGGCCGCGACCGGAGTCCGCGGCGACGTCGCCGGCGCAGCCACCGGATCCGCCGTGACCCGCCTCGATAGCGTCACGGAGCCGGTGTTCCTCGACCATGCGTCCACCACGCCGCTCGATCCTGCCGTGGCGGCTGCGATGGTCGAGTGCCTGCTCGCGCCGCAGACCCAGGGAAACGCCTCGAGCACCAGCCACGCCCATGGCCGCGCGGCTGCAGCGCTGGTCGAGCGAGCCCGAGGCGAGGTCGCCGAGTTGGTCGGCGTTGCGCCTGCCCAGGTCGTCTTCACCGCGGGCGCCACCGAGGCGGACAATCTCGCGGTGCTCGGCATCGCGCGAGGTCGCGCGGATCATGGCCGACACCTGCTGATCGGCCGCACCGAGCACAAGGCCGTCATCGATCCGGCGCGCTTCCTCGCCAAGCACGGCTTCGAGATCGGTTGGCTCGGACCCGATGCCGCAGGTCGCATCACGCCGCAGGCGGTGGCGGCCGCTTTGCGTCCCGACACGCAGCTCGTGTCGGTGATGCACGCCAACAACGAGACCGGCATCGTCAATGATATCGCGGGCATCGCCGCGGTCTGCCGGGCCGCGGGCGTGCTGCTGCATACCGATGCGGCACAGACTGCCGGCAAGATGCCCGTCTCGATGAGGGCGCTCGGCGCCGATCTGATCTCGGTCTCGGCGCACAAGATGTACGGCCCGAAGGGTGTCGGTGCGCTCTACGTATCGGCTCGCGCGAGACCATGGCTTGAGCCTTTGAGTTACGGGGGTGGTCACGAGCGCGGCCTTCGTCCGGGCACCTTGGCCACCCATCAGATTGCGGGTTTCGCTGCGGCTGCGCGTCTCGCTGCCGGTCGACTACATCGCGATGCCGAACAGGGAGCCTCGCTCGTCAGTGAGTTCAAGCGCGCGCTCGCGGATCTTGAGGGTGTGCGTTTCAATGATTACCGGGAGGATCACCCGGAGCGGCGCTTGCCGGGCTTGGTATCGGTGACTTTTGAGCGCGTCGAGGGTGAGAGTCTGCTGGCTGCAATGCCCGAGATCGCCGTCTCGAGTGGTGCGGCTTGCGATTCGGCCTCCGGCGAGCCTTCGTACGTCTTGCGCGCTCAAGGCGTGCCGGTGGAATGGGCGCGCTCGACGCTGCGGGTCGCGTTCGGTCGTGGTAACACCACAGAGCAGGCAAGGTTCGCCGCTACC
>DBCG01000045.1:0-861 GCA_002292945.1 Proteobacteria bacterium UBA964
CCAGATGGCCGTGCACGTGCCGCTGTCGCTCGAAGCCCAGCTCGAGGCGCGGGCGTTGATGATGTCCTCCAACAACATCCTCTCGCCCGCCAACGGCGACCCGATCATCGTCCCCTCGCAGGACGTGGTGCTCGGCCTGTACTTCATGACCCGTGAGCGCATCGGCGCCGAGGGCGAGTACATGTCGTTCGCCGACATCGGCGAGGTGCATCGCGCCTATGAGACGCGGCAGGTCCACCTGCAGGCGCGCATCAAGGTGCGCATCAACGAGGTGACGCTGGTCGATGGGCAGAAGGTCCCTCGCCGTCGCCTGGTCGAGACCACCGTCGGTCGCGCCTTGCTGTCCGAGGTGCTGCCTGAGGGGCTGTCCTTCGACATCGTCAATCAGGACATGACCAAGAAGGCGATCTCGGCGACCATCAACGCCTGCTATCGCCAGCTCGGCCTCAAGGACACCGTCATCTTCGCCGACCGCCTGATGTACACCGGTTTCGCCTATGCGACCCGGGCGTCGGTGTCCTTCGGCATCGACGACATCGTGATCCCCGAGCAGAAGGTCAAGATCGTCGCCGCGGCAGACCGCGAGGTGAAGGAGATCCAGGACCAGTATTCCTCGGGTCTCGTCACCAACGGCGAACGCTACAACAAGGTCGTCGATATCTGGTCGCGCGCCAACGACCAGGTCGCCAAGGCGATGATGGACAAGCTCGGCACCGAGGAGGCGACCGATTCGCGCGGCAAGAAGCAGCGCCAGAAGTCCTTCAACTCGATCTTCATGATGGCCGACTCGGGCGCCCGCGGCAGCGCGGCGCAGATCCGTCAGCTCGCCGGCATGCGCGGCCTGATGGCGAAGCCTGACGG
>DBCG01000045.1:896-12335 GCA_002292945.1 Proteobacteria bacterium UBA964
TCGATCATCGAGACGCCGATCACGGCGAACTTCCGCGAAGGTCTGAACGTCCTGCAGTACTTCATCTCCACCCACGGCGCCCGCAAGGGTCTCGCCGACACGGCGCTGAAGACCGCGAACTCCGGTTACCTCACGCGGCGCCTCGTCGACGTGGCCCAGGATCTCGTCGTCACCGAGGTCGATTGCGGCACCACCAATGGCCTCATGGTCACCCCGCTCGTCGAAGGCGGCGATGTGGTCGAGGGTCTCGGCGAGCGAGTGCTCGGCCGCGTGGTCGTCGAGGATGTCCTCAAGCCGGGCGGCAAGGGTACGGTCCTGCTCCCAGCCGGCACGTTGATCGACGAAGAGCTGGTCCGCCTGCTGGAACAGCAGGGGGTCGACCAGGTCATGGTGCGTTCGCCGATCACCTGCGACACCCGCTACGGTGTCTGTTCGATGTGCTACGGACGCGATCTCGCGCGTGGCCGCATCATCAACATCGGCGAGGCGGTCGGCGTCATGGCGGCGCAGTCGATCGGCGAGCCCGGCACGCAGCTCACGATGCGCACCTTCCACATCGGTGGTGCGGCGTCGCGTGCCGCAGCGTCCTCGAGCCTCGAGGTCCGCAACAAGGGCACGCTGCGCTTCCACAACGTCAAGACCGTCTCCCACGAGAAGGGTCACCTGGTCGCGGTGTCGCGTTCGGGTGAGATCGGCGTGGTGGACGAGTTCGGCCGTGAGCGCGAGCGCTACAAGATCCCGTTCGGCGCGCACATCAGCATCACCGAAGGCACGCATGTGCCGGCGGGCCAGGTCGTGGCGACCTGGGATCCCCACACCCACCCGGTCGTCACCGAGGTGGCGGGTTTCCTCCGCTTCCAGGACTTCGTCGACGGACTCACCGTCACGCGCCAGGTCGATGAGGTCACCGGCCTCTCGTCCGTGGTGGTCATGGACGGCACGAAGCAGCGCGGCGGCAAGGAGCTGCGCCCGACCATCAAGCTGGTCAACGCCAAGGGCAAGGAAGTGCCGTTCGCCAACACCGAGATCCCGGCGGTCTACACGCTGCCCGCGGGTGCCCTCATCAGTCTCGAGGACGGCGCTCGTGTGTCGGTGGGCGATGTCATCGCGCGCATCCCGCAGGAGTCGTCCAAGACCCGTGACATCACCGGCGGTCTGCCGCGTGTCGCGGATCTCTTCGAGGCCCGCAAGCCGAAGGACCAGGCGATCCTCGCCGAGAAGAGCGGCACGGTCAGTTTCGGCAAGGAGACCAAGGGCAAGCGCCGTCTCGTCATCACCGAGGAGAAGGGCGAGAAGTACGAGGAGCTGATCCCGAAGTGGCGTCAGCTGAACGTCTTCGAGGGCGAGCAGGTCACCCGCGGCGAAGTCATCGCCGACGGCGAGCCGAACCCGCACGACATCCTGCGACTGCGGGGCGTCGAGGCCTTGGCCAATTTCCTCGTGCGCGAGATCCAGGACGTCTACCGCCTCCAGGGTGTGAAGATCAACGACAAGCACATCGAGGTCATCATCCGGCAGATGTTGCGCAAGACCGAGGTCACGGGCATCGGCGAGACGCCGTTGCTCAAGGGCGAGCAGCTCGACCGTTCGCGTGCGCTCGACATCAACGACCGCATCGGCGGCGAGGGCAAGCAGATCGCTTCGCTCGCGCCGGTGCTGCTCGGCATCACCAAGGCGTCGCTGGCCACCGAATCGTTCATCTCGGCGGCCTCGTTCCAGGAGACCACGCGCGTCCTCACCGAGGCGGCGGTCCGCGGCCTCAAGGACGATCTGCGCGGTCTCAAGGAGAACGTCATCGTCGGTCGCCTGATACCGGCCGGTACGGGCTTCGCCGCCCACGCCCATCGTCGTCGCAAGCTCGAGGGCGTGCGCTCGGCGGGCTTCATGGACGAAGGCAGCACGGTCGGCGCAGAGGGCGACGAATCGCCGTCCGTCGGCGAGGAAGAGGGCGCGGCACGCTGAGCTTGCGGGGCGGGTGATGGGAGACGAACCCGGAAGCCGCCGATCCGCAGGCGAGCGGGATCCCTCGGCGCAGGCCGTCGAGGAGATCCCGCATCGCATGCCGCCGGGGCATCCGGCGCCGGTGCGGGTGCTGGTCCGTGGTCTCGAGGTCATGGCGCTGCTGAACTGCCACGGTCCGCTCACCACCGCTGCCATCAGCCAGAGATTGCGGTTGGCCCGGACCACGGTGAACCGTTGCCTTGCCACGCTCGAGGCGATGGGGTTTGCCGAGCGCCTGAAGACCCGCCGCTATGCCTTGACGCTCAAGGCCAAGACATTGAGCCATGGCTTCGACGCCGCGGTCGAGCGGCTTGAGCCGGTCCGCGCGGCGATGCACGCCGCTGCGCTGCGGATGCAGTGGCCGATGAGCCTGACGAGGCTGCGGTACCCGGAGATGTTCGTGGAGGACTCGAGCGACCGCGACAGCGGCCTCGCAGTAGAGCTCTTCGAGCGAGGCGTTTCCCTACCGGTGCTGACGACTGCATCGGGCCGTTCCGTGTTGGCTTTCTCCTCTCCACGCGCCCGCGAGACACTCATCGAACTCCTATGGCCGTCGCGTGCGCCGGAGCTCTACGACCTTTGGCCGGACCGCGCTGCGCTCGAGCGGGAGTTGGATGCGACGCGCGAGCGCGGGTTCGCCCGCGCCATCAGACCGCTACGCCTCACCGAACAGGGCAGCATCGCCGTGCCGGTGATGCTGGAGGGCGAGCCCATCGGGGCAGTGGCGGTGCGCTTCGCGCTCTCGGCGTTGTCCTTCGATGAGGCGCGCAGACGTTTGTTGCCGATCCTGCTCGATGTCGCTCTCAGCCGCCGCGCCTGAGCGGTCGTCGTCGCTCACCGCCCCGTGCGGGGCGCCACCGTGAACACTGCACTTTGTCCGCGACCGCGGGGATCGGAGGCGGCCTCCACCCGTCCGTCGGCGTCTACCGTCACGACCTGCATGTCGCCGAACTCCCAGCTGCTCGGTTCGACGGTGTAGCCGAGCGCGCTCAGTTCCTGGACGGTCTGCGCCTCGAGCGCACAGCAGCGGCTGTAGATGATGCGATCGGGCGGCAGCAGTTGGTGATGGAATCGCGAGGCCGAGATCGCCGCGAGCGGTGGCAACCCGAAGTCGCGCAGGTTGATGAGGGTCTGGAACACCGCCGTGATGATGGTCGAGCCGCCCGGGGTGCCGACGATGGTGCGCACCCGACCGGCCTCCAGGACGATCGTGGGTGTCATCGATGAAAGCATGCGCTTGCCGGGCGCGATCTCGTTGGCGCGACCGCCGACGACCCCATACAGGTTCGGCTGGCCGGGACGGATGCTGAAATCATCCATCTCGTTGTTGAGCAGGAAACCCGCGCCGGTGACGACCACGCCGTTGCCGAAGCCGCCGTTCAGCGTGTAGGTGACCGCGACCGCATTGCCCTGCGCATCGAGGATCGAGAAGTGCGTCGTCTGTGGGCGATCGGCGAGACCGGGTCGCACCGTCGGCGTGGGCGAGGGGCGCTCAAGGGAAACCTCTGCGGTGCGCCGGTCGAGGTAGTCAGGTGCCATGAGGCGCGCGACCGGCACCTCCACGAACCCGGGATCGCCCAAGTATTCGGCGCGGTCCGCGAAGACGCGTTTGGAGATCTCTGCGATGAGGTGCACATAGCGCGTGCCGTTGAGGGGCTGTCCGGCGAACGCGGCCGCCAAGCGTTCCTTCATGCCGAGCAATTGCGCGAGCGCGACGCCACCGGAGCTCGGGGGCGGTGCCGTGATGACTTGTCGCCCTCGCCAGTCGAAGCGCAACGGCTCGCGCCACACCGGCGTGTAGGCGGCGAGGTCGGCTTGGGTGATGAGGCCGCCGCCACGGCGCATCTGCGCGACGATGAGGCGGGCGGTGCGACCGCGATAGAAGCCCTTCGGGCCCGCGCGTGAGATCCGCTCGAGCGTCGCGGCGAGCTCAGGCTGGCGCAGTGTGTCGCCGGCCTCGAGCCCGCCGAAGTAGCGGTCGAAGTTGGTGCGGCCCGCAAGCTCGGTCCGTTGCTCGGCGAGCAGCCCCGCGAGCTGCGGTTCGACCGCGAAACCCTCTCGCGCCAGCCGGATCGCAGGCGTGACGAGACGCCTCCAGGGCAGCGTGCCGTAGCGTTGGTGCGCGGCCCAGAGCCCCGCGACGGTGCCCGGTACGCCGGCTGCGCGCGCACCGACGAGGCTGCCGTCGGGGATCACCGCACCTGCGGCGTCGAGGTACATGTCGCGGCTGGCTGCCGCCGGGGCGGTCTCACGGAAATCGAGGAAGTCCTGTCGGCCATCGAGGTGCAGCGTCATGAACCCGCCGCCGCCGAGATTGCCTGCCTCCGGGAAGGTGACCGCCAGCACGAAGGCCGTGGCGATCGCTGCATCGACGGCGTTGCCGCCCTCTTCGATGACCTGACGGGCGGCTTCGGCGCCGTGGCGGTCGGGGGCGGCGACCGCGGCGGTGCCGGCGATCGCGCTGTCGGACACGACCATGAACAGCAGCGCGACGACGATGGCCCGCAGTCGGTGCGTACGCAGGGGAACATCGCCCTTCGTCTGTCGAGCGGAGGCCGAAGAGTTCGCTGGAGGCAGGTTCATGGGACGGCGTGGGGCGGCGGGCTTCGCAGGTCTTCGATCCGCAAAGCGCGGGAGGTGACGTCGCGTTCGTGGGCGATCTCGCGCCAGGGCTCGGCCAAGGCGGCGGCCTGCCATTCGCGCATCGCCGGCAAGCCCAGTAGCCGGGCCGCGTAGGCATCCGCGACAGGATCGAGCGCGAGGCCATAGGTCTGCAGCCGGAAGGCGACCGGTGCGAAGAACGCATCGACGGCAGTGAACGACGCGCCGGCGAGGAAGTCGCCTCCGAAGCGGCGCAGACCCTGGTGCCAGAGTTCTCGCAGGCGCAGTAGGTCGGCCTCGAGCGCGGCTGGGCGCTCGCGCAGCACTATCCGGTGACCGACGCTCATGCTGCAGTGTTCGCGCAGGGCGCCGAACCCGGAATGCATCTCTGACGACGCGCTGCGCGCCCAGGCGCGTGCGACGGGGTCGCTCGGCCAGACGCCCGGATGATGTTCAGCGAGGTACTCGGCGATGGCGAGGGAGTCCCAGACCTGCAGCGCCCCATCGTGCAGACAGGGCACCTTGCCGGTGGGCGAGAAGCGGCGGAAATTCGCCGCGTTGTCGTGGTCGGCGAAGGGCTCCAGGCATTCCTCGAAGTCGATGCCGAGGCTGCGCATCAACACCCAGGGTCGCAGCGACCACGAGGAGTAGTTCTTGTTCGCGATGAAGAGTCGGTACATGCCGTGATTGTGCCCTGACCGGGGTGCCCGCCGCGACTGCGCTGCCCGCGGCTGCCCGCGCAGGCTCCCCGAGCGCACGATGACCGGTGCACTTTGCTATCTTTCGACTGTCTTGCGCTCGGGTGTACCCCCTGCCGAACCGGAGCAGCCGGGCCGGCACGGCGGATGTGCCTACTGATCACCGTAAGGACCGACAGGAGAATGACATGACCCGTACAGTCCTGATCACCGGCGCATCCTCGGGCATCGGCGCAGAGCTTGCCCGCTCGTACGCCCGTGAGGGCGCGCGGCTCGTGCTGCTCGCCCGTCGGCGAGGGCTGCTCGAACAGTTGGCTGAGGAGCTGCGCGGCCTCGGTGCGGCAGAGGTCGAGGTGCACGAGGGTGATGTCACCCGCGAGGGCGATGTCGCGCGGCCGGTGCAAGCGCTGCTCGCGCGCGGTCTCGGGCTCGACCTCGTCTATGCGAATGCGGGCTTCGGCGTAGCCGGGGTGCTGCAGCGCTTGACGCTCGCCGACTACCAGCGCCAGCTCGATACCAACGTGATCGGCCTGCTGCGCACCCTCTACGAGACCTTGCCCGGTCTGCGCCATGCGCGCGGCCGCCTGGTTTTGATCGGCAGCGTGGCCGGTCATGTGGCGGCGCCGGGCGCCTCGGCCTACTCCATGAGCAAGTTCGCGGTCCGTGGCCTCGCCGAATCGCTCCGCGGCGACCTGCGCGACGATGGCATCGGGGTGACGCTGGTGTCGCCCGGGTTCGTGGACTCCGACATCCGTCGCACCGACAACCGCGGCGTCGTGCAGGAGGGTGCGCCCGATCCGGTGCCGGCCTGGCTGCGCGTGCCCACCGACAAGGCCGTACGCGAGATCGTCCGCGGTGTGCGCCGCGGCCGCGCCGAGATCGTGGTCACAGGGCACGGCAAGGTGCTTGTGTTCCTGTCCCGGCACTTCCATCGTCTGCTGCGCGCCGTGCTCATGCGGACCTATCGCGGTCGCCCCGAGCCGAAGGCGCGCAGATGAGCGCGACGCGGCGCCTGTTCCCGACGCTGATCCATGTCGCGCCGCTGCAGCGCAGCGGCGTGGCCGCCTTCAACAAACGCCTTCTCGCCGAGTGCCGTCAGTTGAGCGTCGATGACGAGGCCGGACGCCGTTGGTCCGCCCGCAACTATCCAGGCGGATACACCTCCTACGGCTCGCAGAGCCGGATGCACCGGCTGTCGCCGACCTTCGCCCTCTTAGAGCGACGCCTCCAGCGGCATGTCCGTGACTATGCGACCGAGCTCGGACTCGACCTCGAAGGCCGTGCGCTCGCCATGACCGATTGTTGGGTCAACATCATGCCGCCCGGTGTCGTACACGGTCTGCACCTGCATCCGGTCTCCACGATCAGCGGCACCTACTATGTGCGCGTGCCGAGCGGTTCACCGGGCCTGAAGTTCGAGGACCCCCGGCTCGATCGCTTCATGGCCGCGCCGCCGCGCCGCCGTGACGCAGCGCCGGATCTGCAGCCCTGGGTCACGGTGCCAGCGCGCGCCGGTCAGGTGGTGCTGTTCGAGAGTTGGCTGCGCCACGAGGTCACGGCGAACCGCGCCGCGACCGAGCGGGTGAGCCTGTCGTTCAACTTCAACTGGTTCTGATCCGGAGGTCATCGTGTTCGGCATCACGCCCTCTGCCCGTCTGCGACCATCGCCGTATTTCGAGGCCACGCTCGCCGAGGGCGTCACCGCGTTCACCACCTACAACCACATGCTGATGCCGACGGCCTTCGGTGATCCCGAGGCCGAGTACTGGCGTCTCATCAACGGTGTGAGCCAGTGGGATGTCGCAGTGGAGCGCCAGGTGCAGCTCAAGGGACCGGATGCCGGACGCCTCGCGCAGATCCTCGCTCCGCGCGATCTGTCGAGACAACAGGTGGGGCAGGGCAAGTATGTGCCGCTCTGCGACCATCAGGGTGTGCTCATCAACGACCCCATCTGCCTGAAGCTCGCCGACGACCTCTATTGGCTCTCCATCGCCGACTCAAACATCTGGTTCTGGGCCGGGGCGATCGCAGCAGAGCGCGGCCTCGATGTCGAGGTCAGCGAACCCGATGTCTCGCCGATGGCTCTCCAGGGCCCGAAAGCCGAGGATGTCGTCGCGGGCGTCTGCGGCGACTGGGTGCGCACACTCAAATATTTCTGGTTCCGTGAGACCCATGTCGACGGAATCCCGGTAGTCGTTCAGCGCTCTGGCTGGTCCAAGCAGGGCGGTTTCGAGATCTACCTGCGCGACGGTACGCAGGGCACGCGGCTGTGGCAGATCTTCAAGGAAGCGGGCCGGCCGTACGGCATCGGCCCCGGCGGGCCGAATTGGTGCGAGCGCGTGGAGTCGGGGCTGGTGTCCTACGGAGGCGATACCGATCGCAGCACCAACCCCTACGAAGTGCGCATGGGTAAGTACGTCGATCTCGGCGTGCCCGACGACACTCTCGGAATTCAGGCGCTGCGCCGCATCGCGGCCGAGGGGCCGCGCCGCCACACGCTCGGCATCGTGCTCGACGCCGGCGACCCGGTGAAGCCCGGGTTCCTCTGGAACCCGATCTTCCAGGGCGGCCGCAAGGTCGGTGATCTCACCAACTGCATCTTTTCCTACCGCATGAAGAAGAACATCGGCTTCGCCCTGATAGAGCGGGGTTGTGCGGTGGGCGCGCGCGTCGAGGCGCGGATCGGTGGCATCATGCAGCCCGGTACGCTCGTCGAGCTGCCTTTCATCTGAGTGGAGGGATGACGATGAGCAAGACGATGACCGACACCTACGAAAACCTGCTGGTGGATCGGCAACCCGACGGTGTGTGGGTGGTCACCCTGAGCCGTCCCGCCAAGCGCAATGCGCTCGATGCCGCGACCATCGAGGAGCTGGTGCGCCTCTTCTCCGGTGCGCAGGTCGCGGGCGCGCGCGCCATTGTGCTGGCAGCGGCCGGCGACCACTTCTGCGCGGGCCTCGACCTCGTCGAGCACCATCGCGCCGACCGGACCCCCGCCGAGTTCTGGCAGATCTGCCTGCGTTGGCACGAGGCCTTCAACAAGATGGAGTACGGCGGTGTGCCGGTGATCGCAGCGCTGAAGGGTGCGGTGGTCGGCGGCGGCCTCGAGCTGGCGAGCGCCGCGCACATCCGCGTCGCTGATGCCACGACCTACTTCGCGCTGCCCGAGGGCCAGCGCGGCCTCTTCACAGGCGGCGGCGCCACCATCCGCGTCGCCGACCTCATCGGCAAGTCGCGGCTCGTGGACATGATGTTGACTGGCCGTGTCTACAAGGGTCAGGAGGCGGTCGACCTAGGGCTGGCGCAGTACCTCACCGATGGCTCCAGCCTCGAGCAGGCGCTCGCGATCGCGCGCCGCTGCGCGCAGAATCTGCCGCTCACCAACTTCGCCATCTGCTCCGGGGTGAGTCACATGCAGAACATGTCGTCGCTCGATGCGGCCTATGCCGAGGCCTGCATCGCGGGTGTGGTGAACACGCAGGCCGCGGCGCGCGAGCGTCTCGCCGCCTTCGCCGACAAGAGCGGTCCGCGCATCCGGTCGGAATGAGCGGTGTCATTGTGGGCAGCGCGACGACGGGCGGTGCGGCGATGAGCGGCGCGCAGCGTGTGCTCGTGACTGCGGGCGCTTCAGGCATCGGCCGTGTCATCGCACAGACCTTCGCGACTGCGGGCGCGCGCGTGTGGATCACGGACATCGACGGGTCGGCCCTCGATGCATGCCCGATCGAGTGGCGGCGTGATCGGGTGGATGTCGCCGACCCCGCGGCGATGCGCGCACTCTTCGGGCGCATCGAGGCGGAGTGGGGCGGGCTCGACGTGCTTTGCGCCAATGCGGGCATCTCGGGGCGCACCGCATCGCTCGAAGATCAGGACTACGCAGAATTCAAAGAATGCATGGATATCACGCTAGGGGGTGCCGTGCTCGCCGCGCAGGGCGCGTTGCCGCTGATGAAGCGTGCGCGGCAGGGCTGCATCATCTTCACCGGATCCACCTCGGGCCAGTTCGGCACGCCGTTGCGCGCGCCGTACGTCGCCGCCAAGTGGGCGGTCAACGGCCTCATGAAGACGGTGGCCATGGAGGCAGGTCCTTTCGGGATCCGCGCCAACACCATCGCGCCGGGCTGCGTCGAAGGCCCGCGCATCGAGCGCGTCATCGAGCGCGAGGCCGCTGCCAAAGGCACGACGCCCGCAGCCGTGCGCGCCGCCTACGAAGCCGGCACGTCGCTGCGCAGTTTCGTGACCGCCGACGATGTCGCGGCGATGGCGCTGTTCCTCGCCTCACCGGGTGGTGCGCGCATCTCCGGTCAGGTGCTGACGCTCGATGGGCACACCGAGAATCCGGACCCGAAGGTCTGACGCCGTGATGAAGCCAGGATGCGCCCCGTGAGACCACTGCGCATCCGATGGTGGATCTACGCCTGCATGTTCGGCTTCGCGGCGTTGGCCTATGTGCAGCGCACCACCATCTCGGTGGCGGCGCCCGAACTGACCACGGCGCTGCAGCTCTCCAAGCAGCAGATCGGCTGGCTATTCCTCGCGTTCACCGCGGCGTATGCGGCCGCGCAGTTGCCGGGCGGCGCGCTCGGTCAGCGTTTCGGGCCGCGCGCGGTGTTCACCGGGGTCGGCCTGCTCGGCGTGATCGCGACCCTCGCCACGGCGCTCTCGCCTTATGTGGTCGGCGGCGCGGCGCTGCTCGGCGCCCTGCTCGTGGCGCAAGCCCTGCTCGGGCTCGGGCAGGGGCCGATCTTCCCGGTGTTCGCGACGGTGGTCGAGCGGTGGTTCCCGTCGCGCCAGTTCGCGCTCGCCAACGGCACGATCTCCTCAGGGATGTTGCTCGGCGGAGCGCTGACGCCGCCACTGCTGGTCGCCATGATCGCCGCGCTCGGTTGGCAGCAGGCCATCCTCCTCACAGCCCTCCCGCCGCTGCTGCTGACGGTCCTCTGGTGGCGATTCGGCCGGGACCGCCCGCAGCAGCATGCGCGGGTCACCTCCGAGGAGCTCGCCGAACTCGACGCAGTGCCACCGGCGCCGCCGCTGACCTTCGCGCGCATGGGGCAGGTGCTGCGCGACCGGAACATCCTGCTGCTGGCGTTCTCCTACCTGTGCATGAACGTCGTGTTCTACATGATCAGCTTCTGGTCGTTCATCTATCTCGTCGAGCAGCGCGGTCTCAAAGGCCTCGAGAGCGGCGTGATGGCGATGATCCCGTGGATCGGTGCCGCCGTCGGCGCGGCGGCGGGCGGCGTGCTCGCCGACCGTCTCGCCGAGCGCTACGGCGCCACGCGCGGCTACCGGCTGTTGCCGCTCGTGAGCCTGCCGCTCGGCGCGGTGATGCTGGTCGCGATCCCCGCGGTGGGCAGCGTCCTGCTGGCGGTCGCGGCGCTCACGCTCGCGTTCTTCGCCATGGAGGTGAACGAGGGGCCGTACTGGGCGGCCACGATGCGCGTCGCACGCGCCGACACCGGCGCCGCCACCGGCGTGCTCAACACCGGCGGCAACATCGGCGGCATCGTCTGCCAGCCCATGGTCGCCGCGCTGGTCGCCGGCGGCGACTGGACGAGCGCTTGGGTGATCGGGGCGGTGTTCGCGGTCCTGGCCGCCGCCGCCTGGGGAGGGGTGCGATGCGAGCGGATCGGACCGGCGCACCAAGCTCGGTGACGCCCCCGGGTCCCGTGAACCTAAGTCCTGTGACGCTAGTCCGGGCACCCCCCGGGGAATCGCCGATTGACAGGCCGGGGGGCGCTCCCTAGACTACGCGACCTTTCTCGGGTACCCCTAAGCAGGGTGTCCGAAAAACAGCGGCTTACGAACACCCGGGCCGCCTCCCTTCAGGAGGTGGTGCGGGTTGGTTTCGAAGGTCGCCCGCCGCAGCCGTTCGTGGGGCTGTCGGTCGTAGGCCCGGGTTCTCCGGAGCGCTTCGCCTCAAGGCATCGCGCACCGGATGTTTTGGTGGGCCGACGAGCGACCTCTCCTGTCCGGCGCACTTGTCCGACAACGCTGGAAGATCTGGAGACTGCATGGCCACCACGGGTCAGCTCATTCGCGCTCCGCGCCGTACGCGCGCCGAGAAAACCAAGGTGCCGGCGCTCGGCGCCGCCCCGCAGAAGCGCGGCGTCTGCACGCGCGTCTACACCACCAC
>DBCG01000037.1:0-5425 GCA_002292945.1 Proteobacteria bacterium UBA964
GAGCGGGTTCCGGACTCAGTTCGGGGCTGAGCGCCGCGAGACTCCAAACCCGGCGTTCGGCGCGACGCACGATGGTGCGAGCGAGGTGACAGGCCGCCGCTGCGGGGCCACCGCCCGGCAGGATGAAATCTTTGAGTGCCGGCAGCGGGTCGTTGAAGGCGTCCAGCTCTTGCTCGAGGCGATCGATCTGCGCCGCTGTGATGAGCTGCATGCCGGGGATGCAGAGTTCACCGCCGAGGTCGAACAGGTCGTGCTGCACCGCGATGAGGCAGGAGGCCACGGCCGGGGGCAGGCCGGGCACCGCAAGCACCATGCCGATGGCGCTGTTGGCTTCGTCGACCGTGCCATAGGCTTCGACGCGCGCAGCGTCCTTCGGGACACGGGTCCCGTCGCCGAGGCCGGTGGTGCCATCGTCGCCGGTGCGCGTATAGATCTTGCTCAAACGGTTGCCCATGGAAGTTAGGATACCATCCGCACCCGTCGTCCTGAAGGAGCGTCCCGTGCCGTCACCCGAACTGCAGGCTGCGCTCGAGGCCGCCGAAGCCGCCTCCGTCGTCGTCCGTGAACTCTACCGGCGCAACCTCGCGGTCACCACCAAGGCCGACCGATCGCCGGTGACCGAGGCCGATGTGCTGGCCGAGCAGGCGATCCGCGGGGTCCTGTCACGGCACTTCCCGTCCTACGGCTTCTTCGGGGAAGAGACCGGCCGGCATGGGATGGATGCGGAAAGCATCTGGCTCGTCGATCCCATCGACGGCACCAAATCGTTCGTACGCGAGACGCCGTTCTTCTCGACCCAGATCGCGTTGCTGCGTGGCGACCGGCTGGTGCTCGGTGTGTCGGCTGCCCCGGCATACGGCGAGCTCGCTTGGGCGGAGCGCGGTGCGGGCGCCTGGCTGGATGGCCGACGCATCCGGGTCAGTGCGGTGTCGCGCCTCGACGCCGCGATGCTCTCAACGGGCAACCTCAAAACTCTCGCGGCCGGTCCTGGTTGGACGCGTTTCGGACAGCTGGTCACCGAAGTCGACCGGTTGCGCGGGTACGGGGATTTCGTGCACTACCATCTGCTCGCGCGCGGCGCGCTCGATGCCGTGGTCGAATCCGACGTGAACATCCTCGACATCGCCGCGCTGTCGGTGATCGTGGAAGAGGCGGGCGGTCGCTTCACGGACCTTGAGGGTGCACCGGTGACGCTCGATACGACCTCGGTGCTGGCCACCAACGGCCCGCTGCACGGGGAGATCTGCCGGCGGCTCGCCGGCGACGGGATCTAGGGTTGAAGCCGCGTGGCGCGCCACTCGCCGGCGCTGGCGGGCGGCGCATCGAGATCCGTCCACTGCAGTTGCCGTACCCAGCGGGCGCGATCGTGGATGCGCGATTCGCCCTCCACCCAAAGTTCGACGGCCTCCGCATAGACATGGTATCCGCCCCAGTTCGGCGGGCGCGGGATGTCCGCGCCGACTCCGGCATGGGCAGGGTCGTCCTCGGGCCCGGGCACCGGCGTACCGAAGCGCTGTGCGGTCGACACCATCGCCGCCTCGAGGTCGGCACGCGATCCGACCGGCTCGCTCTGTGCGCTCGCCCACGCCCCGATGCGCCGTTGCCAGGGTCGGGTGCGGAAATAGGCGTCGCTTTCGCTTGCCGGGGCGCGCACCGCGCGTCCCTCGATACGCACCTGGCGATGCAGGTGGTCCCAATGCATCACGAGGGCGACCCTCGGGCTCGCTGCGAGCTCGCGTCCCTTGCGTGAAGAGTAGTTGCTGTAGAAGCCCGCGTAGCCCGGTTCGACCACGATTTCCTTGCAGAGCACCACCCGCGCCGAGGGTTGACCATCGGTGCCGACGGTCGCGACCACCATCGCGTTGGGGTTCGGTTGATCGCGGCGTGAACGCGCGGTCGCCAGCCACTCTGCGGCGAGGGTGAGCGGTTCCGCGGGCAGCGGGTCGGGCAGGAACTGGGGGGGCAGGGGCATGGGCGGATGTTAGCATCGGCATGTCCCATCCCTAATACCCACGCCGCAGGGCGTCCCACAGCATGGCCAGCCTCGACGAACTCCGCCGCCACCTTGACGACCTCGACGATCGGCTCATCGAGCTCATCGCCGATCGACAACGCACCAGTCGCGAGATCGCGCGGGTCAAGCGCAGCACCGGACATCCGACGCGCGACTATGGTCGCGAGCGGGAGGTGATCCTCGGTGCGCGCGCCACCGCCGCGAAACACGGCGTACCGCCAGCGGTCGCCGAGGAGTTGATGCGGCTCTTGATCCGCAGTTCGCTCGCGACCCAAGAGCGGGCGAGCGTCGCGGCACAGGGGCAGGGCAGCGGCCGGCGCGCTTTGGTGATAGGCGGAGCGGGCAAGCTCGGTCGTTGGTTCGCCGAGTTCCTGTTGTCGCAGGGATTCGCGGTCGAAGTGGCCGACCCCGCGGGTGCGCCCGAGGGCACGGTGCCGCTTGCCGACTGGCAGCACGCCGATCTCGGTCACGATTTCATCGTCGTGGCGACGCCGCTCGGTCGTACCGACGCCGTGCTGCGTGAACTCGCCCTGCGTCGACCACCCGGCGTGATCTTCGACCTCGGTTCGCTGAAATCGCCGTTGCGCGGCGGGCTGCTGGCCCTGCGCTCGCACGGCTGCCGGGTGACTTCGGTGCATCCCATGTTCGGTCCCGACACCGAACTGCTTTCCGGTCGCCACGTCGTGTTCGTCGATCTCGGCCATGCCGAGGCGTTGCAGTCGGCGCGCGATCTGTTCGCTTCGACCATGGTCGAGCAGGCGGTGATGAGCCTCGATGAGCACGACCGTCTGATCGCCTATGTGCTCGGCCTGTCGCATGCGCTCAACATCGCGTTCTTCACCGCGCTCGCCGGCAGCGGCGAGGCCGCGCCGCGTCTCGCGCAGCTCTCGAGCACGACCTTCGACGCGCAGCTCGATGTCGCCACGCGCGTCGCGCAGGAAAGCCCTGAGCTCTACTTCGAGATCCAGAGCCTCAATGATTACGGCGCGGAATCCTTGGAGGCGCTGGCGCGCGCGGTCGAATCGCTGCGTCGGGCGGTGCTTGCACAGGACGAGGTCGCCTTCACGGCGTTGATGCGGCAAGGGCGCGAGTACCTGGAGGATCGCCGTAGCCGCCAGGCCACGCGGGCGTGAGCGACCATATCGACCGTGACGGCTTCCGTGCCAACGTCGGCATCGTGCTGATGCAGGAGAGCGGTTGCGTGTTCCTCGGTCAGCGCATCGGGGGCAAGGGCTGGCAGTTCCCGCAAGGGGGCATCCGCCTCGGCGAGACCCTCGAGCAGGCGATGTTCCGCGAACTCGGCGAGGAGATCGGTCTTGGGCCCGCCGACGTCGAGGTGCTCGGGGTGACCCCTCATTGGTTGCGATACCGTTTACCTGCCCGCTTGGTGCGCCGCGACCAGTCGCCGGTGTGCATCGGCCAAAAACAGCGTTGGTACCTGCTGCGCAGCCGGGTGCAGGATCCGTCGTTCCGCTTCGACTCCACCGGCGAGCCCGAGTTCGCCGGCTGGCGCTGGGCGGACTATTGGGACCCGGTCCGCGAAGTGATCCATTTCAAACGCCAGGTCTACGAGCGCGCCCTCCACGATCTCGGGCGCATGGCGTTTCCGGGCGGTCTGCCGCCCTATCCCGTCTGGTGGGAGAGCCGCGCGCCGAAGCGTGCCGCCAAGCGTTCACCCGACGAGCCCAAAGGCTGAGTTCTCATGGCGCGTCCTTCCCAGCCTTTGGTGCTCCGTGGGCCGGCCTGGCTGGGCAGCCCCTGGGGCGTCGCGCTCGGGGTGTCGTTGGTGCTCGCGACGCTCGCGGGTGTCTATGCGATCGGTCGTGCTCAGGCCACCTTCGATGGCCGCGCAGCGATCGCCGACGAAGCCGGGCTGCGCGCTGCGCTGACGGCACGCGAGGCCGAGGTGGCGAAGCTGCGCCGCGAGGTGGCCGAACTCGACACGCTCAAGGTCGCGCAGGAGCGCGAACGGCAGGAGGTCTCGCGCACCATCGGTGAACTGCAGGCTGAGGTGGCCCGCCAATCCCAGCAACTCGAGTTCCTGCGCGGTGTCGTCGGCCGAGCGGGTCCAGCAGCAGAGGTCACGATCCGTCAGGTGAGGGTGATCGCGAGCGCGGCACCGGGGCGGTACCGATTGCGCATCGCCCTGGCGCAGCCGGGCCGGCCTGATCGCACCGTGGCCGGCAGCGTCCGGGTGGGCGTCGAGGGGCAGCGTGGTGGGCGGACGGTGCGGCTCGATCTGCGGGAAGTCACCGCGCAGCGCGTCGCGCAGTTGCCGTATCGGTTCCAATATTTCGAGAACATCGAGGTGGAGCTCGTGCTGCCGAACGGTTTTTCCCCGGAGCGTGTGGTGGTGGACGTCCGCCCGGCGGGGCGTAATGTCCCGCCGGCTGCCCAGACGGTGCTCTGGTCGATCGACCCGGCGTAGTATCCTGTCCTGGCATGTCCGCTTCGGCGGTCCCGCATGAGGAGACCCGATGTTCTCGCGACGAAAGCAGCCCGTCCCCGGGCGGATCGACACCTTGATCGCCCGCGGCGCCGTGCTGCAGGGTGACCTCGCGTTCGCCGGCGGTCTGCATCTCGACGGTCGGGTTGTCGGGCGTCTCTCTGCCACGCCCGACGCGGCGTCAGCCACGCTTTGGGTCGGTGAGCCGGGCAGCGTCGAGGGGGGCGTGGAGGCGCGGCATGTCGTGATCCACGGCACCATCAAGGGCGATGTCCACGGCACCGAACGAGTGGTGCTGGGTGCGACCGCACGCATCACCGGTGATGTCCATTACGGCGCCATCGAGATGACGCTGGGCGCCCGGGTCGATGGCAAGTTGGTGCCGAGCAGCCCGGCCTCTGGAGCGGCGGCCGCCGATGTGCCGATGTCGAACTCACCCGGCGGGGCGCCGGCGCTCGCAACTTTTGACCCTGCAAGCCCGCGGGCCTAGACTACCGATATGAGCACCGTGATCGAAGACCTGCCTCTCGACCTGCCACCCGCTTTGGTGTTCACCGACGACGCGGCGCGCAAGGTCGGATCCCTCATCGAAGCCGAGGGCAACCCCAGCCTGATGCTTCGGGTGTTCGTGCAAGGCGGCGGCTGCTCCGGCATGCAATACGGTTTCGAGTTCGACGAGCAGGTCCAAGACGGCGACACCCTCGTCCAGAACATGGGCGTCAAGCTGTTGGTCGATCCGATGAGCTTCCAATACCTCAGCGGTGCCGAGATCGATTACCGGGAGAGCGTCGAAGGATCGCAGTTCGTCATCCGCAATCCGAACGCCACCACGACCTGTGGTTGCGGGTCCTCGTTCTCCGCCTGACGTACCGCAGCCACCCGGTCCTTCCGTGACGCGCGCTGCCGCCCGCGCCGCTCCGCCAGAGCTGCTCGCCGCCGTCGATCTCGGCTCCAACAGTTTCCAC
>DBCG01000037.1:5431-5803 GCA_002292945.1 Proteobacteria bacterium UBA964
TGGTCGTCGCCCGCTACACCCACGGTCAGTTGGTCGTGGTCGATCGACTTCGCGAGATGGTCCGCCTCGGATCCGGCATGGACGAGGAGGGGCGGCTCGACCGGGACGTCGCCGCGCGTGCACTCGCGTGCCTCGAGCGTTTCGGACAGCGGCTGCGCGACATCCACGCGGACAGCGTCCGGGTCGTCGGCACCAACGCGTTGCGCCGTGCCCATCGCAAGCAGTCTTTCCTCGATAGGGCGCGCGCTGCGCTCGGTCATCCCATCGAGATCGTCTCGGGCATGGAGGAAGCGCGGCTGATCTACTCGGGTGTGGCGCACACCTCGCCGGCGACCACCGGTCGGCGCTTGGTGGTCGACATCGGCGGCGGCA
>DBCG01000037.1:5819-12013 GCA_002292945.1 Proteobacteria bacterium UBA964
AGCTCATCATCGGCGAGGGCCTCGAGCCGCAGCGTCTGGCCAGCACCGACCTTGGATGCGTCACGCTCAGCGAGCGGCACTTCGCGGGCGGCCGGCTCTCCGCCAAGCGCTTCGTGCGCGCTCGCGTCGCTGCGCGGCGCGAGCTCGAACCCATCGAAGATGCCTTCCGGCGCTTGGGTTGGCAGCAGTCCGCAGGCAGTTCGGGATCCGTCAAGGCCGTTTTCGAGGCGGTGCGCGAGCTCGATCCGGCGGCCACTGCGATCACGCCAGCGGGGCTCGAGGCGGTGATCGACACGATGTTGCGTGTCGATGATGTGAGCGAGATCCCGCTCGGCACCCTCGATGAGGAGCGACGCGGCGTGTTCCCCGGTGGCCTCGCCATCCTCGCCGAGCTCTTCGAGGTGCTCGGCATCGAACGCATGGAGGTCGCTGACGGGGCGATGCGCGACGGGCTGCTCTACGACCTCGTCGGGCGCATCAACCATGAGGATGCCCGCGAGCGCACCGTTCGCGCCATGCAGGCCCGCTACCATGTCGATCTGGCGCAGGCCGAGCGCGTCGAGCGCACCGCCCTCGGGTTGCTCGCTCAGGTCGCAGACTCATGGCAGCTCGATGATCCATTGGCGGCGATGCTGCTGGCTTGGTCGGCGCGCCTGCACGAGATCGGGCTCGATGTCGCGCATTCGCGCCATCACCAGCACGGCGCGTATCTGCTCGAACATGCCGACATGCCCGGCTTCCCGCGCGAGGAGCAGCGGTTGCTGTCGCGGCTCGTGGGCGGTCACCGGCGGAAATTGTCGGTCGAGGGCATCGAGCAGCTGCTGCCCTCGTGGGACAAGCGCATCCTGAACCTGACGCTGGTGCTGCGGGTCGCTGTGCTGTTGCACCGCAGCCGCGGCCGAGCCCCGCTGCCTGAGATCACGCTCGAGGCCCGAGGTCGTACCCTCGAGCTGCGCTTCCCGGTGCGCTGGCTGCGGGAGCATCCGCTCACGGTCGCCGACCTCAGCCAGGAGATCGATCTTTTGGCCGCGGCCGGGTTCCGGTTGCGGATCTACTCCTCGCGCGGTCTGCCGGCGGTATAAGCCTCGAGCAGTTCGAGTTGGGCGCAGCGCGGCGGTCCGTCGCCGCGCGGGACCCGGCTGTACTGTCCATCGGCACCGAGCGACCACGCCTGCGTGTCGTCGCTGAGGTAGGCCTCGAGGTCGCGCAGGATGCGGTCGCGGTACTTCGGTCGTCGGATCGGGAAAGAGATCTCGACCCGCCGGAAGAAATTGCGCTCCATCCAGTCGGCGCTGCTGCAGAAGATCTCGGCATCGCCGCCGTTGGCGAACCAGCAGACCCGCGAGTGCTCGAGGAAACGCCCGACCACCGAGCGCACCCGTACCCTTTCAGAGTATCCGGGCACACCGGGGCGCAGCGCGCAGACCCCGCGCACGATCAGATCCACCTGCACGCCGGCCTGCGAGGCGCGGCACAGCGCGTCGATGGACTCAGGCTCGACCAGGGCGTTCACCTTCAGGATCACCCGTGCCGGCCGTCCCGCGGCGGCATGCGCGATCTCGCGTTCGAGCTTGGCGATCATCGCGCGCTGCAGCTCGAACGGGGACTGCAACAGGCAGCTGAGGCGCGGCGCGCGCGTCAGGCTGGTCAGTTGCAGGAACACCTCGTGCACGTCTTGTCCGATATCGGGGTCGCAGGTCAGCAGGCCGTAGTCGGTGTAGGTACGGGCCGTCCGCGAGTGGTAGTTCCCGGTACCGAGGTGGCAGTAGCGGCGGATGCCCCCCGCTTCACGCCGTACCACCATCGCGAGCTTGGCATGGGTCTTGAAGCCGACCACGCCGTACATCACGTGAGCGCCGGCTTCTTGCAGCCTGTCCGACAGTTCTATGTTGGCCTGCTCGTCGAAGCGCGCGCGCAGTTCGATGACGACCGTCACGTCCTTGCCGGCGTTCGCTGCCTTGACCAAGGCATCGACGATCGCGGAGTCGCCGCCGGTGCGGTACAGCGTCTGCTTGATGGCGAGCACGGCTGGGTCGGTGGCGGCTTGCCGCAGGAAATCCACCACCGGTGCGAAGCTCTGGAAGGGATGGTGCAGCAGCAGGTCGGACTGGCGGATCGCCGCGAACATGTCGGGTGCGTCGTTGAGGCGACGGGGCAAGCTCGCTGCGAACGGCGGGTACTTCAGGTCGTCCCGGGCGGCAAGTTCATGAAGCGCCGATAGCCGGTGCAGGTTCACGGGCGAGGGCACGCGGTAGAGGTCGGTCTCACCGAGCGCGAACTGGCGTGCCAGGAAATCGATGAGGTCGCGCGGGCAGTCGAGCGAGACCTCGAGCCGGACCGCCGCGCCATAGCGTCGCTGCGCGAGTTCGCCTTCGAGCGCGCGGCGCAGGTCCTCCGCTTCCTCCTCGTCGACGAACAGGTCGCTGTTGCGGGTCAGGCGGAAGGGATGGCATTCGAGGACCCGCATGCCGTCGAACAGGCGCGGCACGAATTCCTCGATGATGGTCGAGAGCAGCACGAAGCGTTGCGCGCCGCCGCTCTGCTCAGGCAGCGGCACCACCCGCGGCAGGGAACGCGGCGCCTGTACGATCGCAAGGGTGGCCTCACGGCCGTAAGCGTCCTCGCCTTCGAGGCGTACGACGAAGTTGAGGCTCTTGTTCTGGATGCGCGGGAACGGTCGCGATGGGTCGAGTGCGAGCGGCGAGAGCACCGGCTCGATCTCACGCTCGAAGTAGCTTGCGAGCCAACTGTGGACCGGGCCGAGCGCCTCGCGCGGCAGCAGCGCAAGCCCTGCATCGGCGAGTTCCGGCAGCAACTGCTCGTCGAGGCAGGCGTATTGGTCGGCGACGAGCCGTGTCGCGCGTGCGTGGATCGCCTCGAGCTGCGCGGCGGGCGACGACCCGTCCGGGCTGACAAGATGGGGCGAGTTCTCGAGCCGCTGCTTCACACCCGCGACACGGATCTCGAAGAATTCGTCCAGGTTGCTCGATGAGATGCAGAGGAAGCGCAAGCGCTCCAAGAGCGGCACCGAGCGGTCCTGCGCTTGGGCGAGGACCCGTTGATTGAACTCCAACAGCGAGAGTTCGCGGTTGATGAGCATCGGCGGAAGGGCGGTCGAGGGGGGCGGCATGGTTCGATGATGGATCAGGGGGGCGACAGTACACCATGCGGCGCGCGGGTCTTGTGTTACAGCGCACCTGTTGAGGCGGTGGTCTGTGCGGGCGCCGTCCGGCCCGCTGCCACGGACGCGTCCAGCCCGGCCAACAACGGGTCGGCGTGGGCCCGAAAGGCCGCCATGTGCCGCGCCGGCACCGGTTCTGCCTTCGGCAGCGGCACCTTCTGCGGATCTTTGTGGACGCCGTTCTGCAGGTATTCGTAATGCAGGTGCGGACCGGTGGCGAGACCGGTCATGCCGACATGGCCGATCACCCGCCCTTGCTCGACGACCGTACCGGAGCGCAACCCTCGAGAGAAACGCGACAGGTGTCCGTAGACCGTGCGGACGCCGCCCGGGTGGACGATCTCGATCACGTTGCCATAGCCGCCTTTGATGCCGACGAAGGCCACCCTGCCGCCGCCCGCCGCCCGCACCGGCGTGCCGATGGGCGCTGCGTAGTCGACGCCACGATGCGCGCGCATGCGGTTGAGGATGGGATGCCGACGGTAGAGGTTGAAGCGCGAACTCACGCGGCTGAACTCGAGCGGGGCGCGCAGGAACGCCTTGCGCAGGCTCCGGCCGTCGGGCGTGAAGTAGTCCGGCGTGCCGCCCGGGGGCGTCCAGCGGACCGCGCGATAGGTCTGGCCCTGGTTGATGAACTGCACCGCCAACAGTTCCCCGTCGCCGACCGGAACGCCATCCTGGCTCAAGGTCTCGTAGGTGAGATCGAATCGGTCACCGGGGCGGATGTCGAGCACAAAGTCGATGTCCCAACGGAAGATCCCGGCGATCTTGAAGGCCGTCGTGTCGCTGATCCCGGCGAGGTCGGCCGACTGGAACAGCGAGCCTTCGATCACTGCGCCGGTCGTCCGCAGGCTGTGCTCGAGCGGGTCTACGCGCAACTCGCTGCGCAGGCTGCCGTCCGGTGCGCGCTCCGCCCGCAGCGTCTCGGTCGCGCTCAGCCGGCGTTCGAACGCCAGCAACCGTCCATCGTCGATGCGCAGCCGCAGTTCGTCTCCGGGGACGATCCGGTCGATGCGTCGCCGCAGATCGGGGTCGGCGCGCAGCGCCGCCAGTTCGCTCGGGGCCAAGCCTTCGTCACGGAAGATCCGCTCCAGTGTGTCGCCGGGGACGACGGTGCGGGTCGTTTCACGGATGGGCGCTGCGGTCGCCGCGATCGGTGGAGCCGCCGCCGCGGGCGCAGCAGCGGTCGCCGCGTCGGGCGGCGACGGCGCGCGGCCACAGGCGGCCAGCGACAAGGCGACGAGCGCGACGGCGATCCATCGGTGCACACGAATCCCGTCCGGCATCGTCTACACTTCTCCTTGGCTTGGCCCTTGGCGAGGCCGGGTGTGATGCCCGACGCTGCGCAACGCTAGCCGCGCCGGGCGGCTCAGGTCAACCGGCAGCCAGGGTGACGGCAAGAGACAGCATGAGGGTGGATGCAGCGATGGACGGACGGACGGACGCGGCGATCGCCGAGCAGCTCGGCGAGATCCGCCGCGGTTGCGCCGAGTTGTTGGTCGAGGCGGAGCTCGTACGCAAGCTCGCGCGCGGGCAGCCTTTGCGCATCAAGGCGGGTTTCGATCCGACCGCGCCCGATCTTCACCTCGGCCACACGGTGCTCATCAACAAGATGCGCACCTTCCAGCAGTTCGGCCACGAGGTCATATTCCTCATCGGCGATTTCACCGGTCTCATCGGCGATCCGACCGGCCGCAACGCGACGCGTCCGCGCCTGACCCCGGAGGCGGTGCAACAGAACGCGCAGACCTATCAGCAGCAGATCTTCCGCATCCTCGATCCCGCGCGCACCACCATCGAGTTCAATTCCAAGTGGTTGAGCGCGATGCCGCTGCCGAAGTTCGTCGAGATCGCGGCGCAGAGCACGGTGGCGCGCATGCTCGAGCGTGACGATTTCGCCAAGCGCTACAAGGCCGGGCAGCCGATCTCGGTGCACGAGTTCTTCTATCCGCTCGCGCAGGGCTACGACTCGGTCGCCTTGCGGGCGGATGTCGAGCTCGGCGGCACCGACCAGAAGTTCAACCTGCTGATGGGGCGCCAGCTGCAGGAGGCTTTCGGCCAGGAGCCGCAGTGCGTGCTCACGATGCCGCTGCTCGAGGGTCTGGACGGCGTGAACAAGATGTCCAAATCTTTGGGGAACTATGTCGGTATCGACGAGCCGCCCGACCAGCAGTTCGGCAAGCTCATGTCGGTGAGCGACGAGCTGATGTGGCGTTACTTTGAACTCCTGTCGTTCCGGCCGCTCGGCGAGATCACCGCGCTGCGAACGGACATCGCCTCGGGGCGCAATCCGCGCGATGTGAAGTTCGAGCTCGCACGCGAGATCGTCGCGCGTTTCCACGGTGCTGCGGCTGCGGAGGCCGCGCAAGCGGCGTTCGTCGCGCGTTTCGCCCAAAAAGCATTGCCGACAGACCTGCCGCTGCAGTCCATCCCGGCGCAGGACGCTGCCGGTACGGGGATCGTCGCTGCCTTGAAGGCCAGCCAGCTGGTCTCGAGCGGCTCCGAAGCGGTCCGCAAACTGTCCGAAGGTGCCGTTCGGATCGACGGAGAGCGGGTCCAGGACCGGGACACCCGTTTGGCGGTAGGCGCCGAGCACATCTTGCAGGTCGGCCCCCGGCGGTTCGCCCGAGTCAAGGTCGAAAAAGCTATATAAATCAGGGCAGTGCAAGTCTCTGAGGCGGTACGTGACAAATCGTTGACAGTGCCGCTCCGACGCCTATAATGCGCGCCCTCATCTCGGTCCCGCGCGCCTCTGGCGAGCGATACAGAAATGGGAAAAGAAGTTGACGGGGAGGGCCGAATGGCTATACTTCCCGCCCCCTCGACACCCCTGCGGTTCGAGGCGCTGTTTAAAAGTTCGGTAGGTAACTTGTGTGGGGACTCGCGTCGATGCGTCCTTTGGATGCTGAAGACCGAGTAACCAAATTTTTGTCCAGCAATGGGCCATATTTGATTGCTCTTTTAGTTGAAGTTCAAAATCTTCAAGTGAAGAGTTTGATCCTGGCTCAGATTG
>DBCG01000050.1 GCA_002292945.1 Proteobacteria bacterium UBA964
TAGATGATGTGCGTGTAGCTGATGAGCGAAGGATCTGGGGTGCGGTCGTCCATGGCGATGTCCTCTAGCGGGCGGGGCGGTCGATCACCGCCAGGGTGATGCGCGACACGCAGACGAGCTGTCTCGCCGCGTTGACGATCTCGATGGACCAGACCTGGCTGCGGGCGCCGAGGTGCAGGGGGCGTGTGGTGCCTTCGACCATGCTGCCCTCACGCGCCGCGCGGACGTGGTTGGCGTTGATCTCTTGCCCGACGACGGCGAAGCGAGCGGGGTCGACCGAGCAGTTCGCGGCGACGCTTGCGAGCGTCTCGGCGAGCACCACGGAGGCGCCGCCGTGAAGGATACGCACGGGCTGCACGGTCCGTTCGTCCACCGGCATCGTACCGCGCAGGAAATCCGGCCCGAGCTCGGTGAGGCGGATCCCGAGGTGGCTGACCAAGGTGCCAGCCGACCGCGTGTTCATGCCTTCGAGCGTGACGCCGGGCCACCAGAGGGGCTTCGGGTCCGCAGGCGCGCTCACGCCGGGTCCTCGCCCCGCAGCTGCGCGCCGATCCGCCGATAGGCTTCGCGGAACGGGATGCCTTCCTCGACGACCAGACGGTTGGCACGCTCGGCGGCGTGGATCGAAGGATCGAGACGGATGTTCTCGGGTACGAACGCCATCGCATCGATCGCCGGCGCCAGGATCGCGGTGCTGGCGAGCGCGAGGTCGATACCGCGGAACAGCGGAACCTTCAACAATTGAAGGTCACGCTGATAGCCCGAAGGCAGTTTGGTGACGATGCCGAGCGCTTCGATGAGGCAGCCTTGGGCTGTGCCGGTGCGACCGCGCAGCAGCTCGAACACATCCGGGTTGCGTTTCTGGGGCATGATCGAGGAGCCGGTCGTGAACGCATCGTCGAGCCGGACGAACGCGAACTCCTGCGTGTAGAACAGGCAGACGTCCGTGGCGAAGCGACCGAGGTCCTGCATCAGCAGCGTGATCTCGAACAGCAACTGGGACTCGGCCTTGCCGCGCGAGAGCTGCACGGCGGTCACGGGCTGTTGCACCGCATCGAAATCGAGCGCTTGGCAGGTCGCCTCGCGGTCGAGCGGCAATCCTGGCGTGCCGTAGCCCGCGGCGGAGCCGAGCGGGCTCTTGCCGATACGGCGTTGCGCTGCGCGCAGGCCTGCAGCGTCGTCGCGCAGTTCGGCGGCGAAACCGCCGGCCCAGAGCGCGACCGAGCTCGGCATCGCCTGTTGCATGTGGGTGTAGCCCGGGAGCGCGAGCTCGCCTTCGCGGTCGGCGAGCGCCTCGAGCGCCAGCGCGACGGACTCGGCGCCGCAGGCCACCGCTTCGGCGGCATCGCGCAGGTAGAGTCGCAGCGCCGTGAGCACCTGGTCGTTGCGCGAGCGGCCAAGATGCACCCGGCCGCCTGCGGCGCCGATGCGCGCCGTCAGCCGACGCTCGAGCGCCGTCTGGCCGTCCTCATCGGCGAGCTCGACGCGCCACGCGCCCTGGGCGTGCGCTGCGGCGAGCGCTTCCAGCCCGTCCTCGATGGCTTCGAGGTCAGCAGCGCTGAGGAGTCCCTGCGCGTGCAGCATCTGCGCGTGCGCGATGCTGGCGCGCGCGTCGTAGGCGACCAGACGGTCGTCGAGCGCGTGGTCCTCGCCTGCGGTCCAGGCGAGCACCCGCTCGTCGAGCGGTGCGCCCTTGTCCCAGAGGCGGCTCACGGCTGGGCGTTGCCTGCCGCGAGCTCCGCCGGTGCGAGCTTGCCGATGTCCGCGACCACTAGCGTCCCCGTGCCTTCGTTGGTGAACACTTCGGCGAGGATAGCATCGGGCGCCTTGTAGGAGATGACGTGCACGCGCTGCACACCGCCCTGGATGGCGATCTCGATGGCTTTGGCCTTCGGCAGCATGCCGTCGTTGATGCGACCCTCGCTGCGCAGCTTCGCGAGCCCGGCGAGGTCGGTGTAGGACACGACCGAGGTCGGGTCGTTGATGTCGGCGAGGATGCCCGGTGCGCCGGTGCAGAGCACCAGCTTCTCGGCACCGAGCGCCGCGCCGATGGCGGCGGCGACGGTGTCGGCGTTGATGTTGAGCAGCGTGCCGGCGTCGTCGCTCGAGAGCGGCGAGATCACGGGCATCAAGCCGTTGTCGAGCAGCTTGCGCAGCACGTCGGTGTCGACGTGGTCGATGTCGCCGACGAAACCGTAGTCGACGGTCTCATCGCTGCCCTGCATCTTCACGGGCGCGCGCTTGTGCGCCTGGATCAGGCCGGCATCGACACCGCTGATGCCCACTGCCGGGATGCCGAGCTCGCGGCAGGCGGCGAGGATGCGGGTGTTGATGAGCCCCGACAGCACCATCGCGGTCGCATCGACGGACTCCGCGTCGGTGACGCGGCGTCCTTCGATCATCTTGGTGGGCACGCCGAGCTTCTCCGTGACCTCGGTGAGCTGCGGGCCGCCACCGTGCACGAACACGACGCGGACACCGAGCGAGTGCAGCACGGCGATCTGCTCGACCAGCGCACGCGTCGCGCCGGCGTCGCCGAACACTCCGCCGCCCGCCTTCACGACGAAGGTCTTGCCCTTGTAGAGGCGGATGTAGGGCGCGGCGCTGCGCAACGCGCGGATGACGGCGGCAGGGTCGGCACGGTGCATGATCATCGTTAAGGTCTCCTTCGGCGGGCGGTCGGTCAGGCGAGCAGACGGTGCAGCACCGCCATCTGGGCGGGCAGGCGGTTGTAGGCCTCGCGCTGCACGATGCTGCGCGGGCCGTCGAGCACCTCGTCGGCGACGGCGACGTTTCGCCGCACCGGCAGACAGTGCATGAACTTGCAGTCGGGCTGGGACCGGGAGAACCAGTCCTCACGCACGGTCCAATCCTGGAGTCCAGCGCGCAGGGCGGCGTCGCCCGCGGCGTCGCCGTAGTGCCGCGTCGAGCCCCATTCTTTGGCATAGAGGATCTGTGCTCCGGCGAGCGCCTCGGCGCGATCATCGGTCTCGCGCACCGAGCCACCAGAGGCGGCCGCGGCGGCGCGGGCCTTGTCCATGACCTCGGGCGGCAGCGCGAATCCGTCCGGGCGCAGCACCACCACCTCCATGCCGCGGTGCGCGGCCATGTGCACCGTGGAAGCCGGGACGGCGAGCGGCGTGACGCGCGGGTGGTTGGCCCAGGACAGCACGAACTTGGCGCGCTGCGGGACGGCGAGCTCGTCCATCGTCTTCCAGTCGGCGAGCGATTGGCAGGGATGGCTCATCGCCGACTCGAGGTTGACGAGCGGTTTGTCGACCACGGCGGCCATCGCCTTGAAACGCGTTTCGGCGACATCCTCGGCGAGGTCCTTGCCTTCGGCGAAGGCACGGATGCCGAGCGCATCGGCGTAGGAGGCGAGCACGGGCAGGCCCTCGCGGATGTGCTCGGCGCAGCCGCCGTCCATCACCGCGCCGAGCCGGGTCTCGAGCTGCCAGGTCCCTTGCCCCGGGGTGATCACGAACGAGCTGCCGCCGAGCCGCTGCATGCCGACCTGGAAGGAGGCGAGCGTGCGCAGCGAGGGGTTGAAGAACACGAGCCCCAAGATCTTTCCCGCGAGCGCGCGCGGCTCGGGATGAGCCTCGAGGCGGCGAGCGAGCGAGAGGAGATCGAGCACCTCGTCTCGGCTGAGATCGGCGAGGTCGAGGAAGTGCTTCACAGGTCCTCCAGTGCCGCACGCAGCAGGTCGACTTCGGCCTCGCGCAGCGTGTAGGGCGGCAGCAGCCGAACCACGCGCGGATCGCCGCTGACGCCGGCGAGGATGTTCCGTGCGAGCAGGGCGGTTTGGACCTCCTTGGCCGGCCGGTCGCAGATGAGCCCATGCAGGAACCCGGCGCCTTGATGTCCCACCACCGGGCCGACGGTGCAGGTCTCGCGGATGTACTGCGAGACCCGCCGGACGTTCGCCATCAGGTCCTGCGATTCGATGCCGTCGATCGTGGCCTCGATGGCGGCGCAGGCCATGGGCCCGCCGCCGAAGGTGGTGCCGAGGCCCTCGAGCTTGAGCGCGGCGGTGACCGCTGGGGTCATCAGCAACGCTCCGCAGGGGAAGCCGTTGCCGAGGGCTTTGGCGGTGGTGATCATGTCGGGCCGCACGCCGTATAGATCGGCGGCGAACGGCTGGCCGCTTCGGCCGACGCCGATCTGCACTTCGTCGAAGATGAGCTGCGCGCCGACCGCATCGCAGCGCGCGCGCAGCGCCGCGAGGAACTCTGCGCCCATGTCGAAGGCGCCGCCGACGCCCTGTACGGGCTCGACGATCACCGCGGCGACGTCCTCGCCGACGGTGCCGGCGATCGCCGAGATGTCGCGCCGCGGTACCCAGCTCACATCGAAGGGCGTGCGCGGGAATTCATACCATTTCTTGTCGGCACCCCAGGTGATCGCGCCTGCGGCGGCGGTGCGGCCGTGGAATCCACCCTCGACCGCGACCACACGCGTGCGGCGTGTCATCTTGAACGCCATGCGCAGCGCGTTCTCGTTGGCTTCGGCGCCGGAGTTCACGAAGAAGATGCTGTCGAAGTGTCCGCCGGCGAAGCGCGCGAGCTTGGTGGCGGCGCGTACGCGCACCTCCATCGGTACGGCGTTGCTCTGGAAGTTGCAGGCGGCCGCTTGTGCCGACACCGCCCGGGTCCAGCCGGGGTGACCGTAGCCGAGCGCCGCCACGGCGTGGCCGCCGTAGAGATCGAGCACACGACGTCCGTCGCGCGTGTGCAGGAACACGCCTTCCGCGCCCACCACTTCCATGGCGTACTGCGCGAAGACCGGTGCGAGAAAATCTGTGGTGCTCATGTCCAGCCTGTCGCGGAATGGGTGAGTCCGGTGGTTTCGGGCAGACCGAGCAGACGGTTCATCCACTGCATCGCGCCACCGGCTGCGCCTTTGGTGAGGTTATCGATGGCGCACATCACGACGACCGTGCGGCCGTTGGCCGCCGCCGAGAGCGTCGCGTAGTTGCTGCCGACGATGTCCTTGATGCGTGGCGCGCCGTCGGTGACGCGCACGAACGGCGAGTCCGCGTAGAAAGTGCGCAGTGCGGCGAGCACGGCGGCGGTGTCTGCGGGGCGCGTGAGCGTCGCCTGCACCGTGGCATGGATGCCGCGCGCGAAGGGGCCCGAGTGCGGCACGAAGGCGAAGTCGGCGGTGACGCCGGTCGCTGCCGCGGCACAGGCCGTGATCTCGGGGATGTGGCGGTGTACGAGCGCGTTGTACGAATAGAGGTCGCTGTGCCGCGTCGGATGGTGGGTGCCCTCCACGGGCTTGCGCCCGGAACCTGTGCTGCCCGTCACGCCGCTCACGAACAGCGTCGGCGTCACGAGACCGGCTGCGAGCAGCGGTACCGAGGCGAGCAGCGTCGCGGTCGCGAAGCAGCCGGGATGCGCGATGTGCGGTGTCGGTGCGGCGGAGAGGTGCTCGGGCACCGCGCAGCTGAACTCGGCAAGCCGCGCGGGCGCGCCGTGCGGGTGCTTGTACACCGCAGCATAGGCCTCGGCGGTCGGATAACGGTGATCCGCGGAGATGTCGACGACCCGCGGGCGGGTGCCTGCCGCCTCTGCGGCGCCGAGCAGGCGGTCGATGAGCGCGGCGCTGACACCATGTGGCGCCGCGGCGAACACCCCGCTCACCGGCAGTGTCGCGACGAGCGTCATGATCTCCGCTTCGGATACGAAGCGCAGGTCGCCGAGCACGGGCGCGAGATGCGGGAAAGATTTCGCGACCGGTTCCCCTGGCTGCGAGTCGGACAGGATGCCTGCGACCTCGAACTGCGGATGCCCGAGCACGAGGCGCAGCGCTTCGCCGGCCACATAGCCGGTGCCGCCGAGGATCAGGATGGGGATGCGTGACATGGCAGGCGGAGTCCCTGTGCTCAGTGTGCGGTCGGGAACTTCGCGGCGAGGCCGATCGCCTCGATCACGCGGTCGCCGAGGCCGATGCCGTCGGTGAGTGCGTTGAACGCCGGCACGCCCATCTGATCGCGGATGATGTCGACGCCCACCGCGTTATCGGTGGCGGGGCCGGTGACGGCGCAGGGCTCGATCTTGAAGCGCTCGCGCATCAACTTGACGCCGCCCCAAGCCGCGACCGGGTCGTTGGCCGACAGCACCACGCCCGTGAGCGCACCGCGGATGTCGTCGCAGTCGAGGATGGCATCGACGCCATAGGCGCCCAGGATGCCGTCGCCGAGCTCGAACACGATGACGTCGGGCTTCTTCGCGGCGAGCTCTGTGATCATGGTGCGGGTGAGTGCAGGGCCGACCGCCGGCGTCGAGGTGATGATGCCGAGGTCGGTGAAGATCATGGAATGACGCGCGCCGGCGTCCTCCATGGCGAGGATGTCGCGGCGCAGCGAGACACCGGTCGCCTTGAAGCAATCGACCACGAGGCCACGATGGCGCATCCGGCTCACCATCGCACAGGCGGCGGCGGTCTTGCCGGCCTCCATGCAGGTGCCCGCGAGCGCGACCACCGGGACACCCTGCGTGTCGAGGGTCGCGGCGAGGTCGAGCTTGCGGTAGCCGGCGCGCGCCGGTACGCCGATGCGCTCACCGAGGTAGGGGAAGGTGAGCACCACGCCGAGCACGCGGCAATCGAACGGCTTGCCTTTGTCCGGGTTGGCCGAGTCGCAGATGCCGAGCACGCCACCGATGTTGAGCATCTGGATGACGTCGCCCGCAGCGAGCTTCGGCGGCACGTGGCCCGAGTAACCGAACAGCGCCTTGCGGTGGCCGAGTGCGCCCACGACGATGTCGCCCTTGTTCACCTTGGCCATGCGGCCGCTGGTGAGCTCGATCGTGTTGTAGTTCGCCTTGGCGGAGAGGATCTCCACCACCACGACGACGCCTTCCTCGGACGGCAGGTCGTCCGTGGCGATGCGCACCTCGTGACCGAGGCCGCAGGCCTGGGTGATGGAGGCGATCTTGTCGACGACGATGGTCCTCATTGGCCTTTGGCTCCTTGTGTACCCGCGCGGTGGTGGAACATGCCCGGCAAGCCGACGATGCGCGAGAAACCCAGCGCATCGGCCGGCGTCCATTCGCCGGTGGCTTCGCCGTAGACGCCCTTCGAGGCGGCCATCAGCGAATACGGTGAATCCGTGCCCTCGATGAAGGCCGAGCCGGGGCGCAGCAGCACCGTCACCGTGCCGGTGACGCGCGCTTGCGACCCGATGAACAGCGCTTCGATGTCGCGGCAGGCGGGGTCCAGCAGCTGCCCCTCGTGCACCCAGTCGCCGTAGGGGCCGGCGAGCGATTCTTTGATGCGCTGCTGGCGTGCGGTGAGGACGAGTTTCTCGAGCTCGCGATGCGCGTTCAGCAGCACTTCGGCAGCGGGCGCTTCGAAGGCGACGCGGCCCTTGGTGCCGATGATGGTGTCGCCGAGATGGATGCCGCGGCCGATCCCGTAGGGTCCAGCGATCGCCTCCAGCGCTTCGATGACGGCGACCGGTGTCATCGCTTGGCCGTCGAGGCCGCAGGGCACGCCTTGCTCGAAGCGCAGCACGATCCGTCGCGGCGGAAGCGGCTTCGTGAACGCGTCGCGCGAGAGCACCCAAGCGTCGTCGGGCAGGCTGCCCTGCGAGGTGAGGGTCTCCTTGCCGCCGATGCTCACGCCCCAGAGGCCGCGGTTGATCGAGTAGGCGGCGCCGTGCGGCGGCACGGGCAGGCCGCGCTGCGTGAGGTAGTCGAGCTCTTCCTGGCGCTTGAAGGCGCGGTCGCGCACCGGCGCGATCACCTCCAGCTCCGGCGCGAGCGTGCGCAGCGCGACCTCGAAGCGCACCTGGTCGTTGCCGGCGGCGGTGCAGCCGTGGGCGATGCTGCCGGTGCCGAGCTCGCGCGCCATGCGTGCGATGGTCTGCGCCTGCATGACCCGCTCGGCGCCGACGCAGAGCGGATAGAGGTTGCCGCGGCGCACATTGCCCATGATCAGGAAGCGAAGCACCTGCTCGAAGTACTCGGCGCGCGCGTCGATCTGGTGGTGCGCGACGGCGCCGAGCGCCAGCGCGCGCTCGTGCAGGGTGGCGCGGGTGGCGTCGTCGATACCGCCGGTGTCGACGGTGACGGTGATGATGGGGCGGCCGAGCTGTTCCTTGAGCCAGGGCACGAGGAACGAGGTGTCGAGACCGCCGGAATAGGCGAGGACGATGGGCTGGGACATGGGGTTCTCCCGGCTCAGAGCCGGAACAGGTTGCGCAGGCGCGCGACGACCGCGGACTGCGCCGCCGCGGTGTCGGTGGCGATGAATAGGGTGTCGTCACCGGAGATCGTGCCGACGACCTCCGGCCACTCGGCCTTGTCGATGGCGGCCGCGACGGTCTGTGCCGAGCCGGTGGTGGTGCGCAGCACGGTGAGCGAGGCGCCTGCGGTCGCGACGCCGCGCACGAACGGGCGCAGCGCCCCGAAATCGTCCAGGGCGCGTGCCCCGGCCTCAGGTGGCAGGTAGCGGCCGGCCGCTTTCAACACCCCGAGATCGCGCAGGTCGCGGCTCACCGAGGACTGGGTGACCTCGAAGCCCTCGCGCTTCAGAAGGTCCACCAATTCCCCTTGCCGACGCACGGCCGAGCCGCGCAGCAGGCGCAGGATGGTGGCTCGGCGATCGCCATGTTGGAGGTCGGTCTGCATAAAAGTGCGCGTATTCTGCATATTGATGCAGACATGTCAAGGGGTTTCCCGGCCCGGCCATCGGCGGGCAACCGAGTACTTCGTCGAGGGCGCGCTGGATCAGGACGCCGCGGCGGCCTGGCGTCCTCTTCGGACGCGCGCGCGCAGCGCCGCCTGGGCGGGGACGAGATTGCCGAGGAACTCGAGTGCGCTCGCCCGCCACGAGCGTGTGAGGGCGTGTGCGTGGACCGCGTCGCGATCGAGCGAGAGGGCGGCGAGTGCCGCGACGCGCAGATCGGTGTCCATCACGCCCGTTGCGCCCTGAGTGATGACATCGACCGGTCCCGTGACCGGGTAGGCCGCGACCGGCACGCCGCAGGCCATCGCCTCGAGCATCACGAGACCGAAGGTGTCGGTCCGGCTCGGGAACACGAGCACGCTCGCGTGCGCGAGTTGCCGCGCGAGCGCCTCGCCGCGCAGCGTGCCGTGGAACACGGCGTCCGGATATCGTCGTTGTAGATCGATACGCGCAGGCCCATCACCGATCACTTCCTTGCGGCCCGGCAGGTCGAGCGCCAGGAACGCTTCGACGTTCTTCTCGACGGCGACCCGACCGAGGCAGGTGAACACAGGGATGTCGTCCCTCCGCGGCTGCGGTCGGAAAAGTTCGGTGTCCACGCCGCGCCCCCAGTGGCGCAGCCGTCGGAAGCCGCGTCGCGCGAGCCCTTCACGCATGGAGGGTGTCGACACCATGGTCGCGGAAGCAGCACCGTGGAACCAGCGCAGATAGCTATAGGACACGCCGAGCGGGATCGGCCAGCGCGCGCGGACATACTCCGGGAATTGTGTGTGGTAAGCGGTGCTGAACCGTCGACGGTTGCGCAGGCACCAGGCGCGCGCGGCGAGTCCGAGCGTGCCTTCGGTGGCGATGTGCAGCGC
>DBCG01000109.1:0-4525 GCA_002292945.1 Proteobacteria bacterium UBA964
CCGATCATGGCGGCTGTCGCGGCCGGCTCGGAGCACTCGGTGTTGGCGCTGGTCGCGCCCGCCGCGATGGCCGCCTCAGCCGGATTCATGCTCCCCGTAGGTACCCCGGCCAATGCGTTGGTGTTCGGCTCGGGCCGGGTGAGTATCGGCCAGATGTTGCGCGCCGGTTGGTCGGTCAACCTCGCGGCGGCGGTGATCATCTCGACCGTTGGATACTTCGCCGCGGGTTGGTTGGCCGGCCGCTGACGCCCTTCAGGCAAGGGCGGCGTGATGCGCGCCGTCGACCGCCAGCGTCACGCCGTTGACGAAGGAGCCCGCCTCGCTCGCCAGCAGCAGTGCGGGCCCGACAAGCTCCTCCAGCCGTCCTGCTCGACGCGCCGGGGTCCGCCTGAGGTAATCCTGCCCCTCGGGTGAGGTGAGCCAGTCGTCATTCATCTCGGTCACAAACCAGCCTGGCGCGAGGCCATTGACGCGGATCGAATGCCGTTGCAACTCGAGCGCGAGGCAGCGTGTCAACTGCACCAATGCGGCCTTCGATGTCGCATAGGCTGCATATCCCGGGGCCGCACCCAAGGCGAGCACCGAGGCGATGTTGATGATGCAGCCGGGACGGGCCGCGGCGATCATGCGGCGCGACGCCTCGGCCGAGAGATCCCATGCAGCGTCGAAGTTGACGGCGAAGCTGTCGTCGCGCTCGGCTTCCGATGCGCGCAGAAAGCTGCCGACCTTCGCGACTCCAGCGTTGTTGACCAACACGTCCGCGACGCCGAGTTCGGCAGCGATGCGATCGAAGACCGCGGGCAGCGCGGCGGTATCACGGACATCGAGCGACAGCGGCAGGGCGCTCGCGCCCTGGGCGCGCAGTTCGCTCACCAATGCTTCGAGCCGGTCGGCGCGGCGGGCGACCAAGGCGACCTTCGCGCCCGCCGCAGCGAACGCGCGGGCGAGTTCGGCACCGATGCCGCTCGACGCTCCTGTGATGAGTGCGACACGTCCGTCCAGTCGGAATGCGCGGGTGGGATCGTTCGACATGATGTCTCCTTCCATGTAACACGCACGATGATAGCCTAGGGTGATGGGTAGTCCCTCTCTCGAATCGCCCTGCGGCATCATCACGCTGACCTCTGACTTCGGCATGAGGGATCCTTTCGTCGGTGTGATGAAGGGTTGCATCCTCGCGCGCCATCCGGGCGCGACCCTCATCGATCTGACCCACGAAGTTCTCGCCTACTGGCCCGCTGAAGCCGGATTCTGGTTGTTACGGTCGTATGGTTGGTTCCCAGTCGGTACCGTGCATGTCGCGGTCGTCGACCCAGGAGTCGGAACCGCCCGCGACATCGTGCTGCTCGCCTCGCGGGGGCATCTGCTGCTGGCGCCCGACAATGGACTGCTCGCACCCGTGAAGCAGTCCGATCCAGCAGCCGTGGCATGGCGCCTTACGGCGCAGGGGATGATCCGCTGCGGGATCGGGCGCGCGAGTGCGACGTTCCACGGTCGGGATATCTTCGCGCCGCTTGCTGCGGAACTGGCCGCCGGGCGGTTGACCCCAGAGCAGGTCGGCGAGCCGATCGCCGAGTTGGTCCCTTCTTGGCTCGACGATCCGCTCGTCACGGAGGACCGCATCACCGGTGCGATCGTCACGATCGATCACTTCGGCAACCTGATCACCAACATCGACTCCGCGATGCTGGCGTCCTTCCGTGAGCCTGTGGTGCATGCAGGCAACCTGGCGCTGGTGTTGCGCAGGACCTATGGCGACTGCCAGCCGGGGGTGACCTTGGCCTTGGTCAATTCGTTCGGTGTGATCGAGGTCGCCGTGGCGGAGGGGCGGGCGGCGGAATCACTGGGGCTGTCCCGGGGCGCTCCGGTCGTGGTGCGTGACGGCGTCCGGCGCAGGTAGGTCCCTCAAGTCGTTGGGGCGATCGCTGTGCTTGCGCTGCAACGTGGTTTCGATATAGTGCGGCCTTCGCCGATGCATGGGTTTTTGTAACCTATTGTTTTTATTGGTGAATAGAATTAGGTTTCACTAGGTACAGGATCAGCTTCTCCCATGTCCGAACGGGATTCCGACAGCTTCGAGATCGACGAGGACCTGCTTGGGGAAACCCCGATGCAGGAAGAAGGACAGGATTACGACCGATTCCTGGATCGTGTCGATCGTCGTTCCCGCCCTGTCCCCGGCAAACGCGGCAAGGCGGCTTGGAGCAAACTGGAAGAGGTCTTGGCGGAAAAACGACTCGCCAAGGACTTGCGGGAAGTCTACGACGACGAAGGTTGAGTCCGTCATGTCGAACGCGGCTCACCGCGGATCCACTGCTTGGCGGGTGCTGAAATTCGGCGGTACGAGTGTCGCGACACTCGCTAACTGGCGCAGCATCGCTGCCACCGCCCAGCATCGCAGCGCTGACGGCAGCCCCATCCTCATCGTTCATTCAGCGCTCAGCGGCGTGACCGACCTGCTAGAGCGTGCGTTCGCTGCGGCGATCGAGCAGGGCACCTCCGACGAACTGCTGGCGCTGCAGGAGCGGCATCTCTCCCTTGCCCGTGACCTCGGACTGTCCGTCGTCCCGTCGTTCGACGCCCAGTTTTCGTCATTGCGAGCGCGCCTTGAGTCGATCTCCGAGGGCGGCGTGCCGACCGCGCGCGACCGAGCGGCGGTGATCGCTTATGGAGAACTGCTGGCGACTGCGTTGGGCGAGGCTTTTCTGTGCGCCCAAGGTCTGCAAGCCGTGTGGCTCGATGCCCGTCAGGTGCTGCGTGCTGTGCGCCGTGAGGCCGCCACCGAGCAGGCCGCGTACCTCTCTGCCACCTGCGATTTTCGTCCCGACGCTGCTGTGCAGGCAAAGCTCCGCGAGATGGGGTCGATCGTCGTGACGCAGGGCTTCATCGCCGGTGATTCGGCCGGTGATACCGTGCTGCTCGGCCGCGGTGGGTCGGATACCTCAGCGGCCTATTTCGCGGCGATTCTCGAGGCGCAGGAACTGGAGATCTGGACCGATGTCCCCGGGATGTTCAGCGCCAATCCACGCGCCACGCCGGCCGCACGACAGTTGTTGGAGCTGTCCTACGACGAGGCGCAGGAGATCGCCACCGCCGGCGCCAAGGTGCTCCACCCGCGTTGTTTGCTGCCGGTGCGTCAATACGGCATTCCGCTGTCGGTCTACGCCACCCAGTCGCCTGCGCTCGGCGGAACCCGCATCAGCGAATCTCCGGCGGGTGAGGGTGGTCAGGTCAAAGCCATCTGCGCGAAGAACGGCGTGACCCTGGTGTCGATGGACAGTCCGGGGATGTGGCATCAAGTGGGATTCCTTGCCGATGCGTTCCAGGTCTTCAAGCAGCACGGCTTGTCGGTCGATCTGATCTCGACCAGCGAGACCAATGTCACCGTGTCGCTCGATCCACAAGCGAACTCGTTGGGACCGGCGGTGCTCGACGCATTGCAGCGGGATCTGCTGCCGCTCTGTCGGGCGCAGGTGATCGGCCCTTGCGCGTCGGTCAGCTTGGTCGGGCGGAACATCCGCGGCATCCTGCATGGGTTGGGTGATGCCCTGGAGCTTTTTGCCGAACAGCGCATCCACCTCGTCAGCCAGGCGGCCAACGACCTCAACCTCACCTTTGTGGTCGATGAGGCGCAAGGCGCACGCTTGGTCGCCGACCTGCATGAACTGCTGATCGCGACGGCACCGGGCGATCGTGTTCTCGGCAAGTCCTGGCAAGCCCTGACGGAAGTGCCGGTCTCAGGCCCGATCGGCGCGCCTGCCTGGTGGCAGCGACGCCGCCCGGAGTTGCTCGCGTTGATGGCCGACCGCGATGCCGCCTACGTATACGACACGGCGACCGTGGCCGCGCGTTGCGAGGCGCTCCGATCCCTGCGGTCCGTCACGCATCTTTCTTATGCCATGAAGGCGAATCCGCATCCTGCCGTGCTGCGCACGGTCCACGCAGCGGGTTTCGGCATCGAGTGTGTGTCACGCGGTGAGATCGAGCATGCCCTCAAGGTGCTTCCTGATCTGTCGCCGGCGCAGATCCTCTTCACCCCCAATTTCGCGCCCCGGCACGAGTACGAGTGGGCGCTCGGACTCGGGGTGCAGCTCACGCTCGACAACCTGCATCCTCTGCTTGAGTGGGGTGCGATCTTCTCCGGTCGCTCGTTGTTCCTGCGGATCGATCCCGGTGTCGGGCGCGGTCATCATGCGCATGTCCGCACCGGTGGAACGGCGTCGAAGTTCGGCATAGCGGTCGATGACCTCGAGCGTTGTGCGGCGCTCGCGAAGGCGCACGATGTGCGCATCACCGGACTCCACGTGCATGCGGGCAGCGGCATCCTAGATTCGGCACATTGGGCCAGCGTCGGTCGGTTGCTACTGCAGGCTTGTGCACACTTTCCAGAGGCGCGGGTCCTCGATCTGGGCGGTGGGCTCGGTGTGCCGGACCGTGAGGGTCGGCCCTCGATCGATCTCGTCGCCGTTGACGCGTCGCTCGAGGCCTTGCTTCCCGGTCTCGGCGGCCGCGAGGTATGGCTCTA
>DBCG01000109.1:4591-4711 GCA_002292945.1 Proteobacteria bacterium UBA964
AAAAGCAAGGGCGCAAGCGCCTATGTCGGCGTCGCGACCGGCATGAATTCGTTGATCCGACCTGCGCTTTATGGCGCTCACCACGACATCGTGAACCTCACCCGATTGGGGGAGGGCCCG
>DBCG01000109.1:4824-5090 GCA_002292945.1 Proteobacteria bacterium UBA964
GGCGAGGGCGATATCATCCTGATCGCGACGGCGGGCGCCTACGGCGCAGCGATGTCATCCGACTACAACTTGCGTCAACCCGCGTCGGAGTTCTCGTTCTGACGGGCATCGTGTCGGCGCGCGAGTTCCCGCTCGACCTCTTCCAGCGACGACCCTCCCAGCTTCAGCAGCAGCAACAGGTGGTAGATCAGGTCTGCCGCTTCGCTCGTGAGCGCTTCACGGTCCCCCGACACTGCGGCAAGCGCCGTCTCCACCCCTTCCTCGCC
>DBCG01000109.1:5111-5442 GCA_002292945.1 Proteobacteria bacterium UBA964
ACTTTCTGTGCGGCGCGGGGCACGCCTGCGGCGGCGATCCGGGCCGTGTAGCTGTCCGCAGGTGCGCTCTCAAGGCGTGACGCGATGATGCTTTGAAGGCGGCCGATGAAGGCACCCGTGACGAGCGATGGCTCGCCGAAACAGGTGGTCGTGCCGAGATGACAGGTGGGCCCAGCGGGTGAGGCGGTCACCAGCAGAGTGTCGAGGTCACAGTCGGCGGTGATGGTATGCAGTGAGAGGGTGTTACCCGACGTCTCGCCCTTTTCCCACAAAGAACGCCGGCTACGGCTCCAGAACACCACCCGACCGCGGTACAGCGTTTCGCGCAGCG
>DBCG01000124.1:0-546 GCA_002292945.1 Proteobacteria bacterium UBA964
GTCACCTTCCTGAAGACCGTGATGACCGATCCCCAGAACGTCGAGGATGTGCGCGCGTACTCGCGCAGCTCGTTGCGCGTCGCGACCTTCTGCGCCGAGCCGACCTCGCCTGTGGTGCAGCAGTTCGGCATGGAGCTGGTGACCCCCTGGTACATCAACGCCTACTGGGCGACCGAGCACGGCGGCATCGTCTGGACGCACCACTTCGGCAACGGCGACTTCCCGTTGCGCGCCGACGCCCACACCTATCCGCTGCCGTGGATCGCAGGCGATGTCTGGGTCGCCGACGGAGAGCCCGATGGCGCGGGCGCCGTCGTGGCCCGTCCGGTCGAGGTCGGCGAGAAGGGCGAGATCGTGATCGCCGCACCGTTCCCCTACCTTTGCCGCACCATCTGGGGCGACGAGGGTGGGTTCCGCGTCGAAGGGCGTCGAGTCGCGCGCAGCTGGCGCGGCGATTTCGAGCGCTACCGCAAGACCTACTGGACGCGCTGGCAAGGTCGGCTCGCCTACACTCAGGGCGATTTCGCCGTGAAGTATCCCGACGGC
>DBCG01000124.1:692-9026 GCA_002292945.1 Proteobacteria bacterium UBA964
GCGCCCCACGCGCAGAAGGGGCTCACGCCGCTCGCCTTCGTGCGTCCCGCGCCAGGCCGCAAGCTCGCCGCCGAGGACCGACGACGGCTCATCGAGATCGTGCGACAGGAGAAAGGTCAGGTCGCGGTCCCCGAAGATTTCATCGAGGTCACGCAGTTCCCGGAGACCCGCAGCGGGAAGTACATGCGCCGCATGGTGCGCGCGCTGGTCGAGGGCCAAGACGTCGGTGACACCTCGACGCTGCGAAATCCTGAATCGATCGGCGAACTGCGCCGTGCGATCGGTGAGTGGCAGGAGCGCCAACGCGTCGCCGACGAGCAGCGCCTGTTCGAGGATTTCCGCTACTTCCGCGTCCATTACCACGCGCTCGGGCCGCCGCGTCGCCGTCGCAGCGCCCGCACCCCCGACCGGATCGCCTTGGTGACGGTCACCAACCCGCCGGTCAACGCACTCAACGAGCGCGCACTGGACGAGCTCAACATCGTCATCGATCACGTCTCGCGGCGCGACGACGTGAAGGCGGTGGTGTTCACGGGTCAAGGCTCAGCGGCGTTCGTCGCCGGCGCTGACATCCGTCAGCTGCTCGAGGATGTGCACACGCTGGAGGAGGCGCTGCCGTTGCCGAACAACGCGCACCTCGCGTTCCGGAAGATCGAGGCGATGGACAAGCCCGCCATCGCCGCCATCAACGGCGTCGCGCTCGGCGGTGGCATGGAGTTCGCGATGGCCTGCCATGTCCGTGTGGCCGAGCCGCTCGCGAGCTTCGGGCAGCCCGAGGTGAGATTGAACCTGTTGCCGGGCTACGGTGGTACACAAAGATTGCCGCGGCTGCTCGAGGAGTCCGGGCACGGTGCGCCGCTCGCCCGCGCGCTCGAGATCATCATGGGTGGCCGCACGGTCACGGCGCAGGAGATGCTCGCCGATGGTCTGCTGCATGCCCTCGCGGGCAGCGATACGGATGGCGGACATGCAGGCGAGGATGTGGTGTCGCTCGCCACACGCCTTGCTGCGGGATTCATCGCTGCCCCTTCAGGGCGCAACCTCGTCGCACGTGCGTTCGCGGCGCGTAAGGCCGCGAACATCGCCTGGCAACGACCGGGGCGCGATGCACTCGAGGCGTCGCTGCAGAGGCCGGAGGTGGTCCGGTTGTTTGCGCAAGCCGAGCGTGTGGGGCGCGGGCCGACCTCGGCGCGCATCCTGGACGCCGTGCGTACCGGCTGGGAGCAGGGGTTCTCGGCGGGACTGGCACGCGAGGCGCAGTTATTCGCCGAGGCGGTGATCGATCCCCAAGGCGGAAAGGCCGGGATCCAAGACTTCCTCGACAAGCGCAGCGCGCCCTTGCCGGTGCGGAGCACGACTTACCCATCGACCGATGACGAGAGCGCCATCGCGGCGATGGTGCGCCGTGGCGAACTGCTGCCGGTCGGCGCAGCGTTCTTCCCAGGGCTCACGCCTCTGCCCGTCTGGCAGTACGGTCACGCCGTCATTCGTGATCCGGCGACCGGCGCGCCGGCGCACGGCCTGCCGAAGGATTCCGAGCGCGAGATCCTCTTGCCGGTCCCGCACCCGGAGCCGAACGAGGCACTGGTCTATGTGCTCGCGTCCGAGGTCAACTTCAACGATATCTGGGCGCTCACCGGTATCCCGGTGTCGCCGTTCGAGAACCACGACCTCGACCATCAGGTGACCGGTTCGGGCGGCGTCGCACTCGTGGCGGCGGTCGGCAGCGAGGTGAAGCGCGAGGGCCGCATCAAGGTGGGCGACCTTGTCACGGTGTACTCGGGCCAGAGCGACCTGCTCTCGCCGCTCGCCGCACGGGATCCGATGTACGCCGGTTTCTCCATCCAAGGCTACGAGACCGATACCGGCAGCCATCAGCAGTTCCTGGTCACACAGGGACCGCAGCTGCATCCCTTGCCGCCGGACCTCACGCTCGAAGCGGCCGGGTCCTATGTGCTCAACCTGGGCACGGTGGTGCGCGCGCTGTTCACCACGCTGCGCATCCGTTCGGGCAAGACGCTCTTCGTCGAAGGCGCGGCGACGGGCACCGGATTCGAGGCGCTCAAGAGCGGCGCCCGCAACGGTCTGGCTGCGGTCGGGCTCGTCTCGAGCCCGGAGCGTGCAGCGTTCATCCAGCGCCATGGCGCGACCGGTGCGCTCGATCGGCGCGATCCGCGCTGGGCCGCAGCGTTCACGCCGGTACCGGCATCACCCGAGGCGATCGCGGCGTGGGAACGCGCCGGTGAGCCGCTGCTCGCCGAGATGCGCGCGCAGACCGGCGGCCGTCTCGCGGACTACGCGGTATCGCACGCCGGACAGGAATCCTTCCCGCGCTCGTTCCAGCTGCTCGCCGAGCACGGCACGCTGACGTTCTACGGCGCGACCAGCGGCTACTGGTTCTCGTTCGCCGGCAAGCCCGGTGAAGTCCCGCCCGAGGAGATGCTGCGCCGCGCGGGCCTGCGGGCCGGTGAGGCGGTGTTGCTCTATTACGGTGTCGTGCCCGGTGATGACGGCCGCACGGGCGTCGGTCACGGTGCGTTGCTCGACCCCGTGGGTCTGGAGGCCATCGAAGCGGTGCGTGCCGCCGGCGGCCGGCTCGTCGTGGCCACCCTGAGCGATGCGCAGCGCGAGTTCGTGCAGTCACTCGGGTTCGGTGATGCCGTGCGTGGTGTGGTGTCGCTCGAGGAGATCCGCCGCAAGGAAGGCGCGGACTTCGACTGGCCCGAGGCTTTGCCGGCGATGCCGGACGCCAAGCGAGAGACCGGTCGATTCAAAGAATCGGTCAGGCAGTTCCAGGACCGGACGATGAAACCGCTGGGCAGCGCGGTCGGCCGTTGGTTGCGCTCCGCCGACAATCCGCGCGGGTATCCGGATCTCGTGGTCGAGCGTGCCGGTCACGACGCGCTCGCCGCCTCCACCTCTTTGGTGAAGCCGTTCACCGGCCGGGTGGTGTACTGCGAGTCGATGCAAGGTCGGCGATACACGTTCTATGCACCGCAGGTCTGGATGCGGCAACGGCGGATCCTGATGCCGACGGCGACCATCGCCGGCACCCACCTCTGCAACGCCTACGAGGTCGCGCGCATGAACGACATGATCGCCGCCGGACAGCTGGAGGTCAGCCCGCCGACGATGGTGCCGTGGGAGGCGCTTCCGCAGGCCCATCAATCGATGTGGGACAACACCCACGCGGGTGCCAACTACGTGGTCAACCATGCCTTGCCGCGTGCCGGCCTGCGAAGTCGTGACGAACTTTTCCAGGAATGGGGAGCCCGCCCATGAGCCCTGCCAACAAGAAGCCCCCTGCAAAGAAGTCTGTCGCGAAGAAGCCTGCCGCGAAGAAGGCGGTGGCCAAGCGATCGATCGCGAAATCTCCGGGGATGCCGCTGCGCCCCGGTCGCTTGCTGGGCAAGGTCGCGGTGGTCACCGGCGCTGCCGGCGGCATCGGTCAAGTGATCGCACGCCGCTATCTCGAGGAGGGTGCCAAGGTCGTGCTCACCGGCCGCAACCGCGAGAAACTCGACGCCCTGCGTGTGTCCCTGCTCGCCGCGACGGGCGCAAGCCCCGCTGACGCGCTGACGCTTGCGTTCGACGCCGCCGATCCGGGGCAGGCCCGTTTCGGCGTCGAGGCGGTCATACGCGAGTACGGCCGCATCGATATCCTCGTCAACAATGCCGGATCCGCCGGTCCCAAGCAGCCGATCTTCGAGCAGCCGCTGACGCGCGAGGAACTCGAGGCGCAGCGCGCCGCCGGTTCCACCGACACCGAGACGGTGCGCGATGCCGCCGGCAACCTGCTCGGCCTCGCCTGGAACATGGTGCGTGCCGCGGCGCCGCATCTCGGCCGCGGATCGAGCGTCATCAACGTCTCGACCATCTTCTCGCGCACCAAATACTACGGTCGTTCGGCCTATGTGATGCCCAAAGCGGCGCTCAATGCGCTCTCGAAGCAGCTCGCATTGCAGCTCGGCGCCAAGGGCATCCGCGTCAACACCGTGTATCCGGGCCCGATCGAGGGTCCGCGCATCCGCAATGTGTTCAGCGCCATGGACAAGGTGCGCAACACGCCGCAGGGCACCACCACCAACGACTTCCTGTCGGTGATGGCGCTGTCGCGACGCGACGAGGCCTCTGGCGAGGAATACACCTTCCCGACCATCGACGATGTCGCCAACTCCATCGTGTTCCTCGGCAGCGACGAGTCACGTGCGTTCAGCGCGCAGGGCTTCGAGGTCACCAACGGCATGCAGGTGCCGCATGAGTCGCGTTCGACCTGGGCGTCGCGTCCGGAGCTGCGCACCGTCGACGGCACCGGTTCAACGGTGCTGGTCGCTGCGGGCGACCAGGTCGCTGATGCGCTCGCCATCGCGCGTGCGCAGGCAGGCTGCGGCGCGCAGGTCATCCTCGGCCTCGGTTCCGAGGAGTCCGTCGAGGCGGCGCGTGCCGGACTGCGTGACAGCGAGGCCGATGCGCGAATCCGGCCAGAGCTCTTCGACCGCCGCCGTCCGGAGACGCTGGTCAACGCGCTGCAGACCATCACCAAAGATCAGCCGCTGCACGGCGCGATCGTGTTGCCCGCGTTCGGTACCTGGCGCTTCCATGCGCCGCTCGCCGAGGCCAGCGATGCCGATGTCGACGCCTTCCTCGGCGCCGAGCTCACGGGCGGGCTGGCCGTGGCGCGCGCGCTGTCCCGTCTCTGGCGCGAACGCTCGACGCCCGATTCCTGGCTGCGGGTGATCTTCCTGTCGAACGGCTCGGATGGCGCGGGAAACGTCTACGCCGATATCCTGCGCGCCGGGCTCGAACAGCTGATCCGCGTCTGGCGCGATGAGAGCGAGGTGCAGTGGCGCGCCGGCTTGCGGCCGGTCGCCACTTGGTCGAATCAGATCGTACGCTGGAACAACGAGGAGGACCACGGCCTCGCCTTCGCCGCGAATCAGGGCGCACGGCTGCTCTTCACCAAGCGCCGCGTGCCGCAGGTCAACCTTCACGTGCCCGCTACATTGGTCGATGCGACCGGCTCGACTCGCCCGGATTTCGGCTGGATCGAATCCTTGATGGGCTTGCATCTCGGCAAATGCGTGCTGGTCACGGGAGGATCGGCAGGCATCGGCGGCCAGCTCGCGCGGCTGCTCGCGGTCGCGGGTGCGCGGGTGATGCTCGCAGCGCGTCGCGCCGGTCCGCTGAAGGAGCTGCGCGACGGGATCGTGCGCGAGCTCGAAGAGATCGGCTACAACCGTCCGCAGGACCGGGTGCGCCTGCTCGCCGACATCGATGTCGCCGATGAAGCCGCCCTCGGCAAGGCGGTCGCCGAGACGCTCAGGGCGTTCGGCCGTATCGACTACCTCATCAACAACGCGGGCGTCGCCGGTGCCGAGCAGATGGCGGTGGACATCCAACCCAGCGACTGGCGCAACACGTTGAACGCCAATCTGACCTCCAATTACTCCCTGATCGAGAAGGTCGTGCCGCTCATGAAGCGGCAAGGCTCCGGCTACATCCTCAACGTCAGCTCCTATTTCGGCGGCGAGAAGTACATCGCGGTCCCGTATCCGAACCGCTCGGATTACGCGGTATCCAAAGCAGGCCAACGCGCGCTGGTGGAGAACCTCGCGCGCTTCGTCGGACCCGAGATCCAGATCAATGCCATCGCGCCGGGTCCGGTCGAGGGCCAACGTCTGAAGGGCAAGGACGGCAAGGCCGGGCTCTTCGACCGTCGCGCCAAGCTGATCCTTGAGAACAAGCGGCTGAATCTGGTGCATGACGCTGTGCTGCGCACCGTCGCCGAAGGGGGGCTGCTCGATGACGCGCTGGCAGCGCTCGAGCCCAATGATGTCGGGCTCTTGCAGGCGCCGGAGGTTCCGGCGCCGCTGCGCGCAGCCGGTGGGCGCATCCGCGGTGCCGTGCACCATCTGGAGGAGGCCACGCACTCTTCCTTGAAGCATGTGCTGACGCGACCGATGGCGATGCGTCTGATCGCCCGCCTGCGCAACGGCTGTGTGCTGCTCGATCCGGAGGCGCGTGCGCGCGCTGAGGCGTGGGTCATGCGCCTGCCCGAACCTGCCGAGCCGTTCGTCGATCCCGCGCGCATCGACGAGGAGGCCGGCCGCATCCGTGACGGCGTGCTCGGCATGCTGCATCTACATCGCATGCCGACGGAGATCGATGTCGCCCTTGCCACCGTGTTCTTCATGGCGGACCGCGCGATCTCCGGCGAGACTTTCGAACCCTCGGGCGGCCTGCAGCAGGAGCGCACGATCACCGAGCGTGAACTCTTCGGTCGGGCCAAGCCCGAGCGTGTGCGGCGCATGGAAGGCGAGACGGTCTGGTTGATCGGCGAGCATATGGTCGAGCCGCTCGCTGCCGTCGCTCGGTTGTTCTTGGCGGAAGGCCATGTCGGCAGCATCGTCGCGCTCACCCGTACCACGGAGGCGGGTGAGAGGATCCGCGCCCTGCTCGGGCGCGCGCTGGGCCACGATCGCGTGTCCTACCGGACCGTGGGCGATGATGGCTTGGAGGCCAGCATGGATGCGGCCTATGCAGAGGGCGGTGCGCCCGCCGCGGTCATCTCGACGCCGTTCGCGCCGATCCCACAGGCCTTGTTCGGTGTCGCCGGCAAGGACCACCTCGATGCGACCGGATTTGCGGAACTGGTCGAGACCAATCTGACGCACCACTTCCGCGTCGCGCGCAAGGTCTCGCTGTTCAAGGGTGCACGGCTGATCCTGGTGTCGCCCGATGTGCCGGTGGGCGGCACACTGCCGCAGTTCGCCATGGCGAACTTCGTCAAGACCACGTTGCACGCCTTCACCGCGACCCTCGGTGTCGAGAACGAACGGCTGCCGACCGGGGTCCCCGTGAACCAGGTCAACCTGACGCGGCGCATGCGCAGCGAAGAGCCGCGCGATGCCGCCGAGCAGGCCGAGGAGTACCAACGCTTCGCGCATGCGGTGCTGCTGGCTGCTGCGCCGATCGTCGAGGCACAGGAGAGCCGCTACCGCGCACGGATCTACCGCGGCCTCGCGATCACGGTCTGACGAGGCGATCGGCGGTATCATCGGCGCATGCGTCTCGAAGTCGTCCCGGTCACGCCCTTTCAGCAGAACTGCTCGGTGTTGTGGTGTGAATCCACCCGCCGGGCGGCGGTGGTCGATCCGGGAGGCGAGATCGATCGTCTGCTCGCGGTGGTGGCGAAGCATGGGCTGACCCTCGAGAAGATCCTCATCACCCATGCCCACCTCGATCACGCGGGTGGTACCGCCGAGCTCGCCCGTCGCAGCGGTGTGCCCATCGAGGGTCCGCAACAGGGCGACCAGTTCTGGATCGAGCAGATGCCGGCCCAAGCCCGGATGTTCGGCTTTCCGCCGAGCGAGGCGTTCATACCGGATCGTTGGCTGCAGCACGGCGATCGGGTGACGGTGGGTGAACTCGAGTTCGAGGTCCTGCATTGCCCGGGGCATACGCCCGGTCATGTGGTGTTCTTCCAGCGCGAAGCGCAGTACGCGATCGTCGGCGACGTGATCTTCGCCGGCTCGATCGGCCGCACGGATTTTCCGCGGGGCGATCATGCACAACTGTTGGCATCGATCCGTGAGCGTTTGTTCCCGCTCGGCGATGACATCACATTCCTGCCGGGCCATGGGCCCGAGTCGACCTTCGGTGAGGAACGCCGCCACAACCCGTTCGTCGCCGACCGCCTGTTCGCTGGCCGTTGAGCTGCGGCCCCGTCCGCGAGGGAGTCACGCCATGCTGGATGCACGATCTTTGACCACCGTGATCGCTGCGATCTGTCTCGCCGGCTGTGCCGCATCATCGCCCGTGATTCCGGTCGAGCGTAGAGCGGTCGATGTCGTCGAACTGTCGGTGTCCGAGGCGGCCGAGCGTCTCGCCGACGGACGGCTGACATCGGTCGAGCTGACGCGCGCTTACCTCGCGCGCATCGCCGCGGTGGATGACGCCGGGCCGACCCTCGGAGCGGTGATCGAACTCGATGCGGCCGCGCTGGCCGAGGCCGCCGAGCGCGATCGAGAGCGGGCCGCCGGTCAGATCCGCGGGCCGCTGCACGGCATCCCGGTGCTCCTGAAGGACAACATCGACGTCGTCGGCCTCGTCAACTCGGCGGGGTCTTTGGCGCTCGCCGAGCACCGCCCGAAGGCCGATGCGTTCCTCGTCAAACGCCTGCGGCTTGCAGGCGCGGTGATCCTCGGCAAGACGAACCTTTCGGAGTGGGCCAACTTCCGTTCCGACCACTCGATCTCCGGTTGGAGCTCCCGCGGCGGGCAGACCCGCAACCCGTACGTGCTCGACCGTAATCCTTGCGGCTCGAGTTCGGGG
>DBCG01000124.1:9055-14498 GCA_002292945.1 Proteobacteria bacterium UBA964
GGGAGCCTCGCCGCCGTCGGTGTGGGTACCGAGACCGACGGCAGCATCATCTGTCCTTCGGCAGTGGCGGGACTGGTCGGACTGAAGCCCACGGTCGGCGTGGTGAGTCGTCGCGGCATCATCCCGATCTCTGTGTCGCAGGACACTGCGGGGCCGATGGGTCGCAGCGTGCGTGATGTGGCGCTGCTCATGGACGCATTGGCGGGCGTGGACCTCGCCGATCCCGCCGGCGCGGCAGCGCAGGGACGCATCGCCACAGACCATGGTTCGGGGCTAACGGCCGATGCGCTGCGTGGACGCCGGATCGGGGTGCTGCGTCAGGCGATGGGCTTCCATCCGGGTGTCGACGCGGCGATGGAGCGTTCGATCGAGTTGCTGCGGGCGGCTGGCGCCGAGGTGGTCGATGCCACCGTCGCGGGCTACCGCAGCTGGAGTGCCCACGAGTTCGAGGTGCTGCTGTACGAGTTCAAGCACGGGCTGGATGACTATCTGCGCGAGAGCGGCGCGCCGATCCGCTCGCTCGCTGCGCTCATGGATTGGAACGCGCGTCATCGGTCGACCGTGATGCCGCTCTTCGGGCAAGAGATCTTTGAGAAGGCACAGGCCAAGGGTCCGCTCACCGAGCCGGCGTATCTGCAGGCGAAGGAATCCGCGCGGCGTCTCGCGGGCGAAGCGGGCCTGTTGGCGACGCTCGACGCTGCGCAGCTCGACATGCTCATCGCGCCGAGCACGGCACCCGCCTGGATCATCGATCCGGTGCTCGGGGATCATTTCTTGGGCGCAGGCTACGGGATGGCGGCCGTGGCGGGCACCCCCAGCCTGACGGTGCCGATGGGCGAAGTGAGCGGACTACCGGTGGGTCTGACCTTCATGGCCCGTGCCTATGCGGAGGCGGATCTGCTCGCGTGGGGCTACGCCTTCGAGCAGGCGTCCCGTTCGCGCCGTGCCCCGACCTATCGATCCACCGTACCCCTCGGTCAGGGGCCGTAGATCTGCGGGCCGGTGCCGGGCAACGGCGGGGTCGGTAGCTGTGTGGTCGGGATGTAGTGATCGAGCAGCAACGCCGCGAACAGCCACATCAGGTACGAGATCGAATAACGGAACACCTGCATCGGCAGTTCGGCACGGTCGGTGAACTTGAGCGCGAACGCGAAGTAGAGGAAGCGTGCGTTCAGGACCAGCGCTGCGGCGAGATAGACGAGCCCGCTCATGTGCGTCACCCAAGGCATGAGCGTCACCAGCACCAGCAACACCGTGTAGAGCAGCACTTGCAGACGGGTGTAGGGCACGCCGTGGGTCACCGGCAGCATCGGGATGCCGGCGCGCGCGTACTCGTCCTTGCGTGCGATGGCGAGCGCCCAGAAATGCGGTGGTGTCCAGATGAAGATGATGAGGAACAACAGCAGCGCGTTCGGTTCGATGGAGTTGGTGACCGCCGCCCAGCCGAGCACCGGGGGTGCAGCGCCCGCAGCGCCGCCGATCACGATGTTCTGCGAGGTCGCGCGCTTGAGGAACACGGTGTAGACGACGGCATAGCCGATCAGCGAGGCGAAGGTCAGCACCGCAGTGAGCGGGTTGACGAGCCACCACAGCACCAGCATCGACGCCACGCCGAGCACGCCGGCGAACATCAGCGCCTGGTACGCCTCGAGACCGCCGGTCGGCAACGGTCGGCCACGGGTACGCGACATCTGTTCGTCGATCTTGCGGTCGAGCACGTGGTTGATGGTGGCTGCACAACCTGCAGCCAACGCGATGCCGAGATTGCCCCACACCAATGCTGCGAACGGAGGCCATCCCGGGCTCGCAAGCAGCGTACCGACGATCGCCGTGAAGACGATGAGCGCGACGACTTTGGGTTTGGTCAGTTCGAGGTAGAGCCGCCAGCGTGCCGGTCCGCGGCCGCTGACCGGTTCGGCCGCGGCTGCAGCGGGTTGCGGCAGAGGGTGGTCATCGTCGGCCATCGGTCATGCCTCGCGCAGTCGGCGGTTGAGCACCAGCATCGCGAGCAACAGCAGCGCGGCCCCCGCGTTGTGTGCGGTGGCGAGCCACAGCGGGAACGCCTTGAGGATCATGGCGAAGGCGATCCATAGTTGCAGCGACAAGGCACCCACGGCCCAATATCCGGCGTTGCGCACCAGCGTCGTCGGTGCGCGGCGGATCGCGAGCCAGGCCGCGAACAGCACGGCGAGGGTCGCGATGATCGCGCCCAAGCGGTGCGTGAAGTGGATCGCGACGCGTGCGGGATGCTCGAGCACGCCGCCCGTGTAGTTGATGTCGAGGCCGCGCCAGAGCACGAACGCGTCCTTGTAATCCATGCCCTGCGGCCACCATCGGCCTTGGCAGGTCGGCAGGTCCGGACAGGCGACCGCCGCATAGTTGGTGCTGGTCCAACCGCCGAGCAGAGTCTGTAGACCGACCACGACGGTGGCGACTATGGCCGCGGTACGCGCGCGATCGAGCGCGGCGATGCGCGTCGCTCCCGCGACAGGCTGCACGATACGGGTGGTGCGGCGCATCGAAAGCCAGAGCCAGAACAGCAGTGACAGTGTCGTGAGTCCGCCAGCCAGATGCAGCACGACCACCAAGGGCTTGACCAACCACCAGACCGTGAACGCACCGAGCATCCCTTGGAAGACCACGGTGGCGAGCAGCACGACGGCATAGACCACGCTCATCGGCTTTTCGCGGCGGTACGCGATGGCGATCGCGGTGATCAGCACGATGAGCAGGCCGAGCCCGGTCGCGGCGTAGCGGTGGATCATCTCGCGCCAGGCTTTGCCGGAGTCGTATTCCCAACCGGGCGAGAAGGATTCGATCTTGCCGTCGTTCTTCTCGGCGCCCGCCGGCGTGACATGGCCATAGCAGCCCGGCCAGTCGGGACAACCGAGACCGGCATCGGTGAGCCGCACCCAAGCGCCGAGGATGATGACCGTGAGGCACAGCAGTACGCTGCCGAAGGCGAGGCGACGCAAGGCCACAGCGCCAGCCGGCGGCATGGAAGCGGAGGGTACGGTCTGGGGGCGGAGGTCTGTCATGGCGTTCAACCGATGTGTGAGAGCTTCAGCAGCTTCTCGAGATCGGACTTCAATCCCTTCGGGTTCTGTCGAAGGTCGAAGCGCATCATGAGGTTGCCGAGCGGGTCGATGATGAACACATGCGGCACGCCTGCGTCGCGTGGAAACCCTGCGATCCATGCCTGGTCGGCAGAGCGGGTGGCAGGTGGCGCGAGCACCTTCAAGCCGGGATGTTCGCTCTCGAGGAATGTCCGGTCGCAGCAGCCGGTCTCCGCGACGAACACGCGCTGAACGCGGTCCATGTCCTCGGCGAGCAGCAGCCGTGTCTGGCGCAAGGTCCAGAGCGCCTTGCGGCACTGCGGGGTCGCGCAGGCGCCGTCATCGATGTAGAGCAGCGTCCATTTGCCGCGCAACAGTGAGGGCGGCGTGGGCGCGCCATCGAGCTGCACCAGCGGCGCCTCGGTCAAGAGTCGCGCCGGGAGGATCAGCTCGCCGTGGTTGGTGTTGCCGGCCGGGCGCCAGCCGCCCGAGTAGTAGAGCCAGAATGCGCCGAGCACGGGCAGGAAGAAGAGCGCGGCCAGGCCGAGCAGCGCGGCGCGGCCCGAGGGCGGGCGATCTTCGGGCAGGTTCCGGGGTTCTCCGTCCGTCGTCATGCGTCATCCCTTCTCTTCGTGTTCAAGACCACGTACAGCACCAGCAGCAACACCCCGAAACTCCACCACTGCAGGGCGTAGCCGTAGTGCATCTCCGGCCCTCTTGCGAAGGGCCGCCAATCGCGCCGATATCCGACCGGTTCCGTCGCATCCATCAGCAGTACCTGCGGTTCCAACCGCGACCCCGCCGCCGCTTCGAGTTCCGTCAGCGACGGAAAGCTCGTTACGCGCGGCCAGTCGCCGGTCAGTGCCGGCGCGGACCGGCCGCTCGCGAGCCCCGCCGTCGGCAGTTCATCGAGCCGCCCTCGCACCGTCACCGGGTCCGTGGGCAGTCCGCTCGCCACTTGCGGTAACTGGTCGCGTCGCCCGTTGAACGGCAGCCAACCGCGGTTGACCAAGATCCGGCGACCGTCCTCGAGCCGCAACGGCGTCAGCACTTCGTAGCCCGCGCGCCCGTCGCGCGTGCGGTTGTCGAGCAGGAACTGCCTGTCGGTCACCCACTCGCCGCGTACGCGGACCTGCGCGAAGCGCGGCAGGTCGGCGGTGCCTTGCGAGCCGAGTTCCGTCACGGCGTCTCCGCCGTGAGCGAACTGCGAGGCCACCGCGTCCTTGCCCACACCTCGTTCCCATTGCCAACGACCGAGCGCGATGAACGCGAGCAGCGCGGCGGCCGTGAGCAGGGTCATCGGCCAAGAAGGTGAGAACTCCCTCAGGCCGATGGCGATGCGCACAGCCACAGGCTTATGATACTCGCAACATGGACATCTTTCGGACCCTCGTCGCCGTCGTCATGATCGGCATCGTGCTGAGCCTCGGCTCGGCCTTGTTCCACTTGATGACCGACAAGGGCGACTCCAAAAAGATGGTCCGCGCGCTCACGTGGCGCGTCGGGTTCTCGGTGGCGCTGTTCCTGTTGCTGATGGCCGCTTGGGCGGCCGGGCTGATCCAGCCGCTCGGCGCAGGGCGCTGAACGGCGCCCGTCTCCGCCGCCGTCAGACCCAGTAGACGAACACGAACAGTCCGAGCCAGACCACATCCACGAAGTGCCAGTACCAGGCCACGGCTTCGAAGCCGAAGTGGCGCTGGGGCGTGAAGTGCCCCTTCATGGTGCGGAACCAGATCACGAGCAGCATGATCGCACCGAGCGTCACGTGCAGGCCGTGGAAGCCCGTCAGCATGAAGAAGGTCGAACCGTAGATGCCGGTGGAGAGCTGCAGCCCGAGGTCGTTGTAGGCGTGGGAGTACTCCCACATCTGCAGACCCAGGAAGAGGAAGCCGAGCAGGAAGGTGACGGCGAGGAAGATGTTGAGGACGCGGCGATTGCCGTCCTTCAATGCATGGTGGGCGATGGTGAGCGTCACGCCTGAGAGCAGCAGGATGGCGGTGTTGATCGCCGGCAGACCGAAGGCGGGGATGGTCTCGAAGCTGCCGTCGTCGCGCGGGCCGAGGGCCTGCGGTCCGTTGGTCGGCCACCCGGCGTCGTAGGCACCCTGCCAGAGCAGCAGGTTGTTGAAGATCTTGACCCCCTCGCCGCCGGCCCAGGGCACGGACAGATGGCGGGCGTAGAACAGTGCGCCGAAGAACGCCGCGAAGAACATCACCTCGGAGAAGATGAACCACATCATCCCCATGCGGAACGACTTGTCGACCTGCATGTTGTACACGCCCTTCTGGTGCTCGTCGATGACGACGGAGAACCAGCCGACGAACAAGCCGATCAACATCAGCGTGCCGATCGCGAAGACCCACGGGCCGTACCATTCGTTGAGCCAG
>DBCG01000124.1:14597-14814 GCA_002292945.1 Proteobacteria bacterium UBA964
GGAATGGGCGGAAGCGTGGGCGTTGGCCATGGTGTCAATCCTTCAGCGCGGCGACCCGCGTCGAGTTGTCGTAGAAAACGTAGGAAAGCGTGATGCGATCGATGCTCTTGGGCAGGTTCGGGTCGACGACGAAGCGAACGGGCAACACACGCTCCTCGTCCTTGGCGAAATCCTGCGGCACGAAACAGAAGCACTCGGTCTTGCGGAAGAACGCCGT
>DBCG01000121.1:0-353 GCA_002292945.1 Proteobacteria bacterium UBA964
TTTATTGATTTAGAAACAGTCTAAATCAATGCTATACTCACCACGTACCTTCAAACTCTCGGAGAGTTCCTCATGATCCGAAAATCGATGACCGCCCTGCTTGTCGCCGCGACCCTCGTCGCCGCGGCAGCCACCCCCATCACAGCGACCGCCGCCGGCATGAACACCTCGAACCAGTTCTGGTGGCCCGAGCGCCTCGACCTGGCCCCGCTGCGCCAGCACGCNNNNCCCGCTTCGAACCCGATGGGGTCCGAGTTCAACTACGCCGCCGAGTTCCAGAAGCTCGACCTCGTGGCCGTCAAGAAGGACATCGAAGCGCTGATGCGCAACTCGCAGGACTGGTGGCCGGCCGA
>DBCG01000121.1:409-4624 GCA_002292945.1 Proteobacteria bacterium UBA964
TGGCACAGCGCCGGCACCTATCGCTTGGGCGATGGTCGCGGCGGTTCCGACGGCGGTCAGCTGCGCTTCGAGCCGCTCAACAGCTGGCCCGACAACGTGAACCTCGACAAGGCCCGCCGCCTGCTGTGGCCGGTCAAGCAGAAGTACGGTCGCGCCCTCTCCTGGGCCGACCTGATGGTACTCACGGGCAACGTCGCGCTCGAGTCGATGGGCTTCAAGACCTTCGGCTTCGCCGGCGGTCGTGCGGACGACTGGGAAGCGGACCTTGTCTACTGGGGCCCCGAGCGCAAGTTCGGCGCCGATGAGCGCTACACCGGCGATCGCAAGCTCGCCAAGCCGCTCGCTGCCGTACAGATGGGCCTCATCTACGTGAACCCGGAAGGCCCGAACGGCAAGCCGGACCCGATCGCCGCCGCGGCCGACATCCGCGACACCTTCGGTCGCATGGCCATGAACGACGAAGAGACCGTCGCGCTGATCGCGGGCGGCCACACCTTCGGTAAGGCGCATGGCGCACGCAAGCCCGAGAACTGCGTGGGCGCCGAGCCCGCCGCAGCCGGCCTTGAAGAGCAGGGCTTCGGCTGGAAGAACAAGTGCGGCACCGGCAAGGGCGCCGACACCATCACCAGCGGCCTCGAGGGTGCCTGGTCGGCGAACCCGATCGCTTGGACGACGCAGTATCTCGACAACCTCTTCGCGTTCGAGTGGGAGCAGTCGAAGAGCCCCGCCGGTGCGATCCAGTGGGTGCCGACCGACAAGGGCGCGTGGAACCTCGTGCCGGATGCGCATGATCCGACCAAGCGCCATCCGCCGATCATGTTCACCACCGACCTCTCGCTGAAGTTCGACCCGGAGTACCGCAAGATCTCCGAGCGCTTCCGCGCCAACCCCGACCAGTACGCCGATGCCTTCGCGCGCGCCTGGTTCAAGCTCACGCACCGTGACTTGGGTCCCCGCACGCGTTACCTCGGCTCGATGGCGCCGAAGGAAGTGCTGGCCTGGCAGGATCCGATCCCGGCCGTGGACCATGCGCTGATCGACGCTGCCGACATCGCGCAGTTGAAGACCCGCATCCAGGGTTCGGGTCTCGGCACCGCCGAGCTCGTGCGCACAGCGTGGGCCTCGGCGTCCAGCTTCCGCGGCACGGACATGCGCGGTGGTGCGAACGGCGCCCGCGTGCGTCTGGCCCCGCAGAAGGACTGGGCGGCCAACGACCCCGTCGAGCTCGCCAAAGTATTGGGCAAGCTCGAGGCGATCCAGCAGGACTTCAACCGGGCGCAGCGCTCGGGCAAGAAAGTCTCGCTCGCCGATCTGATCGTACTCGGCGGTGCCGCCGGCATCGAGCAGGCGGCCCGTCAGGGTGGCCAGAAGATCACCGTGCCGTTCCGTCCGGGTCGCATGGATGCGTCGCAGGCGCAGACGGATGTCGCCTCCTTCGTGCCGATGGAGCCGACGGCCGACGGTTTCCGCAACTTCTACAACGCGAGCCGCCTGTCACCGGCGGAGATGCTGGTCGATCGCGCCAACCTGCTGCGTCTCAGCGTGCCGGAGATGACGGTGCTGGTGGGCGGAATGCGTGCGCTCGGCGCCAACCAGGGCGGCAGCCGACATGGCGTGCTGACCTCGCGTCCGGGCGTCCTCAGCAACGACTTCTTCGTCAACCTGCTCGATATGTCGACCAGCTGGCAGAAGTCCGCGACCGAGGGCCTCTACGAGGGCCGTGACCGCAAGAGCGGCGCCGCGAAGTGGACCGCCACCCCGGTGGACCTCATCTTCGGCTCGCACTCCGAGCTGCGCGCCATCGCCGAGGTCTATGCCGCCAACGACGGCAACGCGAAGTTCACGGGTGACTTCGTGAAGGCCTGGAACAAGGTGATGGAGCAGGACCGCCTCTGAGCCCTCGCCGCGCCCGCGAGGGCGCGGTGACCTCTACGGTCGGTCTGACGGACGGCGGCGCTTCGGCGCCGCCGTTTTTTTATGCGCTCGAGGGAGATGGTGCCCGGAATAGGATTCGAACCTACGACCTACGCATTACGAATGCGCCGCTCTACCAACTGAGCTATCCGGGCCCGGAAGGGCTGCGAATCTTAAACGCGTCGCAGCCGGATGAAAAGTTCGATGCCGGCGTATTCGGTGCCGGGCGGCGGCGGGGGCAACTGATCGAAACGCACGGCGGTGTGCGGCAGGTCGGTGAGCGCACCGGTCTCGAGGTCTTGGAAGTGGTAGTGCGGCTCGGTGTTGGAGTCGAACCAAGCGCGATCGCCGTCGACGGCGAGCTGGCGCACGACACCCCGGGCAGCGAAGAGGTTGAGGGTGTTGTAGACGGTGGCCTTCGACACCCGTGCACCCTCGGTGCGCAGACGCTCGAGGATCGCCTCGGCGGTGAGGTGTTGGGGCGCGCTCAGCAGCAGCGAGGCGACCTTAAGGCGCTGCGCCGTCGGCTGGATGCCACAGCTGCGCAGGCGCTCGGCGACAGGATGCAAGGCGGTCGGAACCAACATGAACAGGATTATAGGGCAATCGCTGGAAAAAACACGCGCGCTACGGACTCGGCGGCTTGAGCCTGAGCTCGCGCGGTAGCGCGAAAACCACATGCTCGCGCTGCCCGTCGAGTTCGCGGGGACGCTCGACGCCCCACTCCCCGAGCTTTTCGACGACTTCCTGCACCAGCACCTCGGGCGCCGAGGCCCCTGCCGTCAAGCCGATGCAGTTCCGGCCCTCCAACCACTCGCGTCGCAGATCCGCTGCGCCATCGATCAGATAGGCCGGCACCCCGGCCCGGACGCCGAGTTCGACGAGCCGGTTCGAGTTGGAGCTCGTGATCGAGCCGACCACCAGCAGCAGGTCGGCCTCCCGAAGGAGCTCCTTGACCGCGTCCTGGCGGTTCTGCGTGGCATAGCAGATGTCTTCCTTGCGCGGTGTCGCAAGCCCAGGGAACCGTCGCTGCAAGGTGGCAACGATCTCGGCAGTGTCATCGACCGAGAGCGTGGTCTGGGTGACGAAAGCGAGTCGGGACGGTTCGGAGACCTCGATCGCTTCGGCGTCCGCCACAGACTCGACCAAGCGGATCCGCCCGCCGTGGGCGGGGTCGAAGCGCCCGAGCGTGCCTTCGACCTCCGGATGACCGTCGTGACCGATCAAGATCACATCGCGTCCCTCGCGACCGAATCGCCGGACCTCCATGTGAACCTTGGTGACCAACGGACAGGTCGCATCGAACACCGAAAGACCGCGGCGCTTCGCCTCGTCCTCGACGGCCTTGGACACGCCGTGCGCCGAGAAGATGACAGTGGCGCCATCCGGCACCTCGTGCAGCTCTTGGACGAACACCGCGCCCATGCCGCGCAGCCGCTCGACGACATGCCGGTTGTGCACCACCTCGTGACGCACGAAGATCGGCGCGCCGAACAGCACGATCGCCCGCTCGACGATGTCGATGGCGCGATCGACACCGGCGCAGAACCCGCGCGGGTTGGCGAGGCGGAGCTTCACGCGCCGCCCCCTGTCCGCTCGCGCCGCCATTCCAGGAACGCATCGAAGATCATGAGCGCAGCGCCCACGGTGAGCGCCGCATCGGCGATGTTGAACGCTGGGAAATACGCGCTGCCCCAATGGACATGGATGAAGTCGACCACATAGCCGTGCTCGATGCGGTCGATGACGTTCCCGATCGCACCCGCCAAGATCAGCGAAAGCGCGAGCGCGAGCCGCCGCTCCGCCGCCTCATGCACGCTGCGCAACCACCAGAGCAGCACGACACTCACGCCGAGCGCGAGCACGATGAAGAACCAGCGCTGCCAACCGCCGGCCCCTGCAAGGAAGGAAAACGCAGCGCCCGGATTGTGCAGACGGATGATGTCGAGCCACGGCCAGACCGGCGTGTGATCGCCGAGCTGGTAGTTCGCCTCGATCCAGCCCTTGCTGAGCTGGTCGGCGACGATGACGAGCAGGACGAGCGGCAGCCAGCGCCAACCGCTGCGACCGACGGATGGGGTCGCCGTGGTCATGCGTAGCGCCTCGTCTCACCCGGACCTGTGATGTTGGAGACGCAGCGGCCGCAGACCTCCGGATGCTCAGGATGCGTGCCGACATCCGCAAGGCGATGCCAACATCGCACGCATTTCTTTGCAGTGGTCGGCGTGACCCGTACGGCGATCGCCTCTGCACCCGGCACCGCGACGATCTCGGCCGCGGAGGTGATCAGGAAGAAGCGCA
>DBCG01000067.1:0-5040 GCA_002292945.1 Proteobacteria bacterium UBA964
GCGCGACCGAGACTCTGGCGCAGCCCGGCTCACCCGCCGTATCGATCGATCTCGCCTTCGCTGGGCTGAACCGGCACCACCGCCAAGGCGAACTGCAGATCCGCGTGCCCGACGGCGAGACGCTGGAACTGGAGGTCGTCTGCGTCGCGCTCGCCTGCGGGCATCCGGCGCTGCGCATCGATCTGGGCGCCCGCGCGTCGCTGCGGCTCTTGGAGCGGCACCTCGGCGTCGCCAGCTCGCTCGCCAATCTTTCCCTCAGCGTCCAGCTCGGACACGGTGCGCGCCTCGAGCACGCGAGACTCCTGCAGCCCGCGGATGGCGCGCGTCACTTCGAGACGCTGCAAGCCGCCGTCGGCGCCGATGCGAACTATCGGGTGATCCAGGTCACGAGCGGCGCAGCCGCCACGCGCAGCACCGCCCTCGTGTCGCTCGAGGGCGCGGGCGCGGACCTCGGCTGGCACACCGCCGCGCTCGGCACCGGCACCCAGACCCACGATGCCTATGTACGCGTGACCCACGACGCGCCTGCGGTGCGGACCGAGCAAGGCTTCCGCGGTATCGCCGCCGATCGTTCGCGCATCGCCTTCAACGGCCACATGCAGGTCACCGCACGCGCACCCGGCGCCCACAGCGCGCAGACGCTGCGCGGCCTGACCGCCGGCGCCGCCGCCGAGATCGACCTGAGGCCGCAGCTCGAGATCGATATCGACGATGTCCGCGCCTCGCACGGCGCGACCATCGGCAAACTCGACGCCGACATGCTCTTCTATCTGCTGTCACGCGGTCTCGACCCTGCCACCGCCGACTCGCTGCTCAAGTGGGCGTTCATCGCCGATGTGATCGCACGCCTGAGCGACCCCGCCTGGCGATCCCGTTTCGAGGACGCGCTCGCCCCGCTGTTGCCCGGGGCCCATGCCGCCCGGAGCCTGACATGACGCCCCCTGCATCTGCCCCTGCATCCGCCCCCGCCTACGATGTCGCCGGGGTGCGCTCGCAGTTCCCCGTGCTCGCCACGACCGTGCGCGGCAAGCGCCTCGCGTTCCTCGACACCGCCGCGTCGGCGCAGCGGCCGCTCGCGGTCATCGAGGCGGTCGATCGCTACGAGCGCACGAGCCACGCCAATGTGCACCGGGGTGTCTATCAACTGAGTCAAAAAGCGACCGACGCCTTCGAGGGTGCCCGCGAGAAGCTGCGGCGTTTCATCGGCGCCGCGAGCAGCCGTGAGGTGATCTTCACCCGCGGCACCACCGAGTCCATCAACCTCGTCGCACAGTCCTGGGGGCGGCGGCTCGGACCGGGCGATGAGATCCTCATCACCTGGATGGAACACCACGCCAACATCGTGCCGTGGCAGATGTTGTGCGAGCGCACCGGGGCGACCCTCAAGGTCGCGCCCATCGACCGCCGTGGCGAGCTCGACCTCGAGGCGTTCCGGGCGCTGCTCACCCCCCGTACCCGGATCGCGTCGTTCATCCAGATCTCCAACGCGCTCGGCACCGTGCTGCCGGTGCGCGAGATGATCGCCGCGGCGAAAGCGGTCGGCGCGCTCACCTTGGTCGATGGCGCACAAGCCATCTCGCACCAGCGCATCGATGTGCAGTCGCTCGGCTGCGACTTCTATGTCTTCTCGGGGCACAAGCTCTACGGGCCGACCGGCATCGGCGTGCTGTGGGGTCGCGAGGCGCTGCTGCGCGAGATGCCGCCGTGGCAAGGCGGCGGCGACATGATCCGCACCGTGTCGTTCTCCGGCAGCACCTGGAACGATCTGCCCTGGAAGTTCGAAGCCGGCACGCCCCATATCTCCGGCGCCATCGGTCTGGGCGCTGCGGTCGATTGGCTGGAGACGATCGGCATCGACGCGGTGCAGGCGCACGAGCAATCGCTCCTGACGCAGGCCACCGCGGCGCTGCGCGAGATCCCGGGGCTGCGCCTGATCGGTGAGGCCGCCGACAAGGGCCCGGTCATCTCCTTCGTGATGGACGGCGTGCACCCCCACGATCTCGGCACGATCCTCGATGCCGAGGGGGTCGCCGTACGCGCCGGACACCACTGCGCGATGCCGGTGATGGCATTCTTCGATGTCCCGGCGACCGCTCGCGCCTCTTTCGGCTGCTACTCCGACGAGGCGGACATCGCACAACTGGTGGCCGCGTTGCGGCACGCCCACGAGGTGTTCAACTGATGGACCTGAAGGATCTCTATCGCGATGTGATCCTCGATCACAACAAGCGCCCCCGCAATTTCGGGCGTCTCGACCCTTGTGACACCGCCGCCGACGGCAACAACCCCCTGTGCGGTGATCAGCTCACCGTGACACTGCGGCTCGAGGGCGACCGTGTCGAGGACATCCGCTTCGAGGGCCGCGGCTGCGCGATCTCGACCGCATCGGCATCCCTCATGACCGAAGCGGTCAAGGGGATGGACGAAGCCGCGATCCAAGCCCTGTACGCACGGGTGCACGACGCCCTCACCGCAGCGGCCGACGCCCCGCCGCCCGAAGGTCTGGGCAAGCTCGCGGCGCTCGCCGGGGTGCGCGAGTTCCCCGCGCGCGTGAAATGCGCGAGCCTCAGCTGGCACACGCTGAACGCCGCCCTTGCGCATCGGGCGCAGAACGCCGCAGGCCAGGGCCCCGGTGCGGGCCTCGACCCCACCCCCATCGCCGCCGTATCGACGGAGTGACCGCCATGCGCAGCCACGAAAACGAACCGTTCATCCTCAGCCGCGACACGCCCGCCGTGATGGTGCCCTCCGGCGATGTCATCGAGCTGAAGGTCGGCCTGTCGGGATTCATCACCCAGGCGCTCGGTGGCAGCTTCACGCTGTACATCGAGGGCAATCTCTATCGGCTCTCCGGCGAGCACGCCGATGCCATCGGCAAGCAGGCCGCGGTCCCGCCCGAACTGCCGCCCGGCGCCACCGAAGACGATGTCCGGGACCTCGCCTGGAAGCAGATGCGCCGCTGCTACGACCCGGAGATCCCCATCGACATCGTCGAACTCGGGCTCGTCTACGAATGCGTCGTCACGCCTGCAGCCGACGGCAACCGCGAACTTGCGGTGAAGATGACCCTGACCGCGCCCGGCTGCGGCATGGGTGAGGTGCTGGTGCAGGATGTCAAAGAAAAACTCGAGGTCATCCCGACCGTCACCAAGGCCGATGTCGAGCTGGTGTTCGACCCGCCCTGGAACCAGTCGATGATGTCGGAGGCCGCCCGCCTGCAGACGGGGATGATGTGACCGCCGCCGAGGGCTGGATCGACGTCGGCGCTGCGAATGCGCTCGCGGGCGATGGGCGGATCGACGCCGAGATCGGCGGCAGTTTCGTCGCGGTGGTGCGGCTGCAGGGCAGCCTGCACGCCTTCGAGGACCGCTGCACGCACGACGGTGAACCGCTCGCCGGCGCCGAGATCGAAGCCGATGCGACCACGCCCTGTGGGGTGGTGGTCTGCCCCCGCCACGGCGCGCGCTTCTGTCTGGCCACCGGCGCCGCGCTGACGCCTCCCGCCTATGAGCCGTTGCGTGTCTTCGGCGTTCGCGAGCGCGGGGGCCGCATCGAGGTCGCAGCAGAGGCCGTCTCGTGAGACGCCTGACGCTTCTGCGTCACGGGCACGCCGAAGCCGAGGGCGCACAGGGCGATGCCGAGCGCGCCCTCACCCGTCGCGGCGACCAAGAGGCTTGGAGCAGCGCCGCACGACTGGCCGCGCTCGATCTCGTCCCGCAACGCATCCTCGCGAGCGCCGCCGTGCGCACCCGCCAGACGGCGCAGATCGCACAGTCCTCGTTCGGCCTGCCGAGCACGGCGCTGACGCTCGAGCCGCGGCTCTATCTCGCCGATGCCTTCACGCTGCTGGAGGAGATCTCTGGGGTGTCCGCCCAAGTGGACCACCTGCTCGTGGTGGGCCATAACCCGGGGCTCTCCGAACTGGTGCACCTGCTCGCGCCCCGCAGCAGCTTCGGGTCACTCGAGACCGGCGCTTGGGCGACCCTCGAGATCCAGGCGCTCAGCCAGGGCGCGCTCGATGCCGTGCACGCTTCGTTCGATCGGGCTGAAGCGCCTGCGCGATGAAATCCGCCGGCACGGTGGTGCGTGGCGCACCGCGGCCGAACCACTGCCGGACATCGCGCTCGAGCGCGACGCCGTGCATGTAGTTGTAGAGCGCGGTCGAGAGCGCCCCGCCGAGGGCGTCGTGGTCGACACCGCTCGGATCGAGGAAACCGATGTCGTTGCGTGCGAAGCGGCCCTTGGGCTGCGGCAGCAAGCTCACCCCGTAGGCGGCCGGATCGCGCCCCACCGGTGAGTGCACCGTGCAGGTGAAGCGATGGAAAAAGCCCGAGGCGATGCAGCCTTCGAGGAACAGCTGGCGCACATACTCCAGCGAGTCGACCGTCTCGGCGACCGTCTGGGTCGGGAACCCGTACATCAGGTAGGCGTGGACCTGGACGCCGGCGTCGCTGAACGCCCGCGTCACGCGCGCGACCTGCGCCACGGTCACGCCTTTTTTCATCAGGGCGAGCAGGCGGTCGGAGGCGACCTCGAGGCCACCGGACACCGCGATGCAGCCGCTCGCGGCGAGCAGCTGGCAGAGCTCCGGCGTGAAGGTCTTCTCGAAGCGGATGTTGCCCCACCAGGAGATCGCGACCCCGCGCCGCAGCAGTTCCTGTGCGAGGGCTTTGAGCGCTTTAGGGGGTGCCGCCTCGTCCACGAAGTGGAAGCCACGCTGGCCGGTCTCGGCGACGATGCGCTCGATGCGATCGACGAGCACCGAGGCCGCTGCGGTCTCGTAGCGCGAGATGTAATCGAGGCTGACATCGCAGAAGCTGCACTGCTTCCAGTAACAGCCGTGCGCGACGGTGAGTTTGTTCCAACGCCCATCCGACCAGAGACGGTGCATGGGGTTGAGCATGTCGAGCAGCGACAGGTAGCGATCGTTGGGCAGCCCCTCCCAGGTGGGCGTACCGGTCTCGGCGAACGGGATGTCGGGTTCCTCGCCCGCGATGAAGCGCACCGTGCCGGTGCGCTCGAGCGAGAAGGTGCGCACCA
>DBCG01000067.1:5119-5297 GCA_002292945.1 Proteobacteria bacterium UBA964
TCGAAGAACTCGAACACGCGCGGCTCGGCGAGCTCGCGCAGCTCGGTGTTGACATAGCCGCCGCCGAGCACGGTGACGATACCAGGGCGCAGCGCCTTGACCGCTTGCGCGATGCGGAACGCACCGTACACCGCGCCCGGGAACGGCACCGAGACGAGCAGCACCTGCGGGTCGTGCT
>DBCG01000067.1:5326-10844 GCA_002292945.1 Proteobacteria bacterium UBA964
GGTGAGCGCCTGCAGGGTCGAATCGACGAGGTTCGGCGGCGCCGCCAAGGCCTCGGAGAGCAGATCGAACTCCGGCTGGCTCGCCGCCAAGCGCTCGCCATAGCGCACGAACTCGAAGCGCGGGTCGACCGCGTCGCGGATCACATCCGCCAGATCGTTGAGATAGAGCGTGGCGAGGTGCCGCGCGCGATCGTGGGTGCCGAGCGCCCCGAACGCCCAGCCGAGCGGGTCGCCGTCCTCGCCCGGCAGATAGGCCTCGAGCGCCGCGAACCGCGGCCCCTCGGGGAGCCACCCCCGCCCCGCGATGCGGTGCGCGAGGGTCGGGTCCCGGCCCTGCAGGAAGGCGATGACCGGGTCGATGGAGCGCTCGTAGGCCTCGAACTGCGAGAGCCAGCCGCGCACGCCGACGCTGCGTCGGCGTGATGGCAGGCGCAACGCGACCTCACGGATCTCCTGCAGCCCCGTCGCGCTCAGGAGCCGCAGCACCAGCGCCAAGGCGAGGTCTTCCTGCGCCGCCTGCACGCCGCGCGAGCGCAGGAACCCCGTGAGATAGGCGGTCGACGGATACGGGGTGTTCAGCTGCGTCATCGGTGGGATGACGCTCAACACCCGAAGATTTTTGAGCGGCGTGTTCAGAACCCGTAGACGAGGTTGAGGGTTGTGATCGTGTCCGTCGTCTTCAGGCCGAGCGGCGGGTCGGAGTTGTAGCGCACGCCGATGCCCGCGGCGAGCGAGAAGCTGTCGCTCATCTTGACCTGCAGCGCGAGATCGTTCGCGGCGAAGGTGTTGCTGGAGCCGACTTCGACCACGAACTTGTCGATGATCTTGGTGGTCTCGGTGAGCGCGTGCTCGAACTTGAGTTCACCGGCGAAGATCGCCTCGCTCTCTACGAGACCCGTCAGCGCGTACTCGAGACGCTTGTAACCGACACCGGCCTGACCGCTGAACTTGGTGGTGTCGGTGTCGATGAACTTGCGACCGATACCGGTGGTGGCGCTCGCCTGGTAATCGAAGCCGCTGAAGCGATCGTCCTCGTAGCGCAGGCCGCCGAAGAGGTAGGTGCGATCGTCGAGCTTGTAGTCGCTCTGCCAGAACGCCGCGTAACGCTCGGCGGTCTTGTCGCTGTCGTTGGTGGCACGCAGCGCCTGGATACCGAAGCCGTGCTTCCAGCGGTCGAGCTCCTTCGCCATCTCGAGCTTGATGTTGACGGTGTCGGCATCGGAGTTGCCGCGCGCGATCACCGCGCCTGCTTCACCCTTGCCTTTCCACTGGGCGAGCGCCTGCGGCGACTGGGTGACGGCCAAGGCCGCAGCCGACAGGACTGCAAAGATCATGGAACGGGACATGTTCGGACTCCTCGTTGATTGACAGGCATCGCCCGTCCGGGCGACACCCTGAAAAAGGGTGCGGATTGTGCCTTTTTTTGCGCCCTTTTTGAACATGTCTTTGAGGGGTTCGCGGAGTCTAGTGCGCCGCCTCGGTCCGCAGCCGTTCGGCCTCATCGGCGCCGAGATAGGTCTTGATCAGGCGGCGCGCGAGATACAGCAAGGGGATCAGCGCGATCGCCATGGCCAACTTGTAGGCGTAGTTGACCGTGCCGACCGCCAGGAACTGCGCCATCGACCATTGCTGCGGCCCGAGCACGAACGCGATGTAGAGCACCACGAAGCTGTCGACCAACTGCGAGATCGCGGTCGAACCGGTCGCGCGCAACCAGACCAGCCGCTCGCCCGTCGCACGCCGGATGCGGTGGAACACCGCGACATCGATCAACTGGCCGACCAGGAAGGCGACCACGGAACCGGCGATGATCCAGAGGCCTTGGCCGAAGATCAGCGCGAACGCGCGCTGGATGTCTGGGACCCCGAGGTCACGGTTGGCCTCGACCCAGAACCCGGCGGGCGCGAGGGCGATGGCCGCGTAGGCAGCGGCGAAGGCGTAGCAGATGAAGGCCACGGCGATCCAGGAGATCAGCCGCACGCCCCGCACGCCGAAGTATTCGTTGATGATGTCGGTCATCACGAACACGAACGGCCACAGCAGCACGCCGGCGGTGAAGCTGAGATTGCCCTGCACGCCGAGCAGCGACCACTCTACCGGCTCGATGCCGAGGGTGCTCTCGAGCGAGAAGATCTTGCCACCGACGAAATTCGCCAACATCGCGTTGGTGAGGAAGAACCCCGCCAACACGATGAACAGCCGATTGGCCTTGAGATCGGTGGTGCGCATGGCGCCTCGTGCGCTGCGTTCTTGCGACGGGGTCAGTACGGGGTGCAGAAGCAGTGCGCGTAGAGCCGTCCGGGCACCGCGCCAGCGCGCAGCCGCAGCATCTCGCGCTCGACCGGCGAGAACTCGCGACGCACGGCTTGCAGCGCCGCGAGCGCCTCGGCATCGACGCCCGAACCCCCGAGCTCGACACCGCGCAGCAGCACCCGGGCGGCGAAGGCACGCACCGAGCTCACGATCTGCTGGGCGAAGTTCTTCTCAGGTTCGAGGAAATCCCGCGACCATTCCCCTTCGACGAGCTTGGCGCGCTTGGCGGCCGCGTTCACCGCATCGTCGAGCGAACCGAGCGAATCGACGAGACCGAGCCGCTTCGCATCGCGACCTGACCAGACGCGCCCCTGCGCGATGGCATCCACCTGGTCGCGGGTGAGCTTACGGCCGCTCGACACGCGCGCGAGGAAATCTTCGTAGCCGCGCTCGATGACCGATTGCAGCAATTGCGAGGCGGCGGGGCCGATCGGCCGATCGAGGCGCAGTTCACCCGAGAGCGGCGTGGTGCCGACACCGTCGGTACCGATGCCCAACTTCTGGAAGGCGCGCGGCGCCGTCGGGAAGAGGCCGAAGATGCCGATGGAACCGGTGATGGTCGCGGGGCTCGCCCAGATCTCATCCGCCGGTGCGGCGATGTAGTACCCGCCCGAGGCTGCGAGGTCACCCATCGAGACGACGACCGGTCGCCCGGTCGCCTTGAAGGCGTTGATCTCGCGATAGATCTGCTCGGACGCGCTCACACTGCCGCCCGGGCTGTCGACGCGAAGCACCAGGGCCTTGATGTCCTCATCGAGGCGGGCCTTGCGGATGGCCGTGGACATCTTGTCGCCGGAGATGACCCCGCCACCGTCGCCGTCGACGATCTCGCCGGAACCCACCAGCACCGCGATGCGTTGGTCCTCAGCTTTTCCGAGCCGGTTCTCGGCACGCGCGATACGCAGGTAGTCGCGGAAGCCGACCGAGCGGTAGCTGTCGTTGTCTTCGTCTTTGCCGGCGAGCTCCATCACCCGCCGCTCGACCTCGAGGGGGGTCTTGAGCGCCGTCACGAGCTTGGCCTGCAGGGCGACCTTCGCGATGTCGCCCTTGGCCGCCTGGACCTGCGGGGACAGCGTGGTCACGAAGGAGCGCAAGGCATCGGGGGTGAGCCCGCGGGCCTTCGACACCGAGGCGATGTAGGTCTCCCAAAGGGTGTTGACGAACGCTTGGCTCGCCTCACGGTCCTCGGGCGACATATCGGAGCGCAGGTAAGGCTCTACCGCACTCTTGTAGGTGCCCACCCGGAAGACATTGATGTCCACGCCGAGCTTGTCGAGCGCGTCCTTGTAGTAGTTCCGGTAACGCTCGTAGCCCTCGAGGACCAAGATGCCCATCGGGTCGATGTAGATCTCGTCGGCGTGCGCGGCGACATAGTAGGTGTCGCGCGCGTAGCTGTTGGCCGACGCGATGACCTTCTTGCCGGATTTGCGGAAATCGATGATCGCCCGCGACAGCTCCTCGAGGGTCGGCTGTCCGGCCCCTGACATGCGGTCGAACTCCAACACGACGGTCTTGATGCGCGGGTCGGCCTTCGCCGCGTGCAAGGCGTCCACGAGATCGCGCAGCAGCGTCTCGTCGCGGCCGAGCCCGCGCGCCTCGGCGATGGCGAGTTCGAGCGGATCTCCCGAGAGCTGCTCGACGATCTCCCCTTCCGGCCGCAGCACCAAGGCAGCGTCCGAGGGGAGTTTCGGTACCGAGCCCTGCAGGGCCCCGAAGAGGAAGCCGAAGATCACGAGGAGCAGCGCGAGGTGCAGCACCTTGCGCAGACCATCGAGACCCCGGAACAGGAAGCTGAAGATTTTCTTCACGCGATCATCCTCCCCTCAGGGGTTCCACTCAGGGACGACTGCCGCAGCGGTCAGACCTTCTCTTCGATGCGTGCGGCCTTGCCGGACAGATCGCGCAGATAGTAGAGCTTGGCGCGACGGACATTGCCGCGACGCTTGATCGTCACATCGGCGATGGACGGGCTGTGCGACTGGAAGGTGCGCTCGACGCCCTCGCCATGCGAGATCTTGCGCACCGTGAACGAGGAGTTGAGCCCCCGGTTGCTGCGCGCGATGACCACGCCTTCGTAGGCCTGGACACGCTCGCGATCGCCTTCGATCACTTTGACGTTGACGACCACGGTGTCACCGGGCTTGAAGTCCGGCAACTGACGGACGATCCGGCGTGATTCCATTTCAGCGATGACGTTAGCCATTTTTCTCCACCTCTCGCTCAGCGAGGAATTCATCCAAAAGCGCGCGCTCCTCATCGGAGAGCGTCCTGCCCAAAACCTTGCCGCCCTCGAACAGATCGGGACGTCGCAAGAACGTGCGACCCACCGCCTGCTTCAAGCGCCAGCGCCGGATGGCGGCGTGGTTGCCGCCCTGCAGCACCGCCGGCACCGCCCGGCCTTCCCACTCGAGCGGCCGCGTGTAATGCGGCCAATCGAGCCTACCTTCGGTGAAGGACTCCTCCTCGCTAGAGCGCTCGTCGCCGAGCGCCCCGGGCAGCAGCCTCACCACCGCGTCGATCACCGCCAAGGCCGCGAACTCGCCGCCGGAGAGCACGAAGTCTCCGATCGAGAGCTCACGGTCGATGCGTGAATCGACCACCCGTTGGTCGAGCCCCTCGTAGCGGCTCGCCACCAACACGAAACCTCGCAGGGCGGACATCTCCCGCGCCATGCGTTGATCGAACACCTCGCCCTGCGCCGAGAGGTGGATGCGCAACGCACCCTCCCCCACGCACGCCTGCGCGGCGTCGATCGCCTTGGCCCAAGGCGGTGGTGTTCCCACCATCCCGGGGCCTCCGCCGTACGGGCGGTCATCGACCGTCCGGTGCGGATCCGTCGCGGCCTGTCTGGGATCGAGACAATCGATCGTCACCAGCCCGCGCTCGGCCGCACGGCCGAGCACTCCGAAACCCAATGCTCCCCGCATCAGCTCGGGGAACAAGGTGACCACTGCGATACGCGGCGCCACCGTCAAAAATCCTCCGGCCAATCGACCACCATGCGGCGAGCCGCCGGGTCGATGCTGCGCAGGTGCTGCCCCGTCACCGGGATCCAGCGCTCGCGCTCGCCCTTCACGACCATGACGGCCCCTGCCGGCAGGTCTTCGAACCGTTCGAGCGTGCCGAAGTCGGCACCCTCGAGATTGACCACCTGGCACCCGATCAGGTCGTGCTGGTAGTGCTCACCGGGCCCCGGGGGTGGTAG
>DBCG01000067.1:10909-12006 GCA_002292945.1 Proteobacteria bacterium UBA964
CGGTGGCGCCTTCGAGTCGCGCCACAAGCCCGTTGGAGCCTGCTCGCGCCTCGGCCACCTTGGCCACCATCCGCTTTCCATCGGCGCCACGCAGGTGCCAGACGGGGTAGCGGAACACGGCCTCGGGAGGGTCAGTCCAAGACTCGAGGTGCATCCAGCCCTTGAGTCCCTGGGGCCGCCCGAGGCGCCCCAGTTGCACCCAACCGCTGTCGTCCACCGGGGACGCTGGCGGCGGGGTGCCGTGCTCGCTCAGGCCGCGACCTGGGCAGCCTGCTTGCGGTAATCGCTCACGAGCGACTTCACGCGATCCGACTGCTTGGCACCCAGGCCGACCCAGTGGTCGATGCGGGTCAGGTCGAGCTTGAGACGCGGCTCGCTCTTGCGCGCCACGGGATTGAAAAAGCCCACGTTTTCAAGGCTCATACCGCCCTGTCGCTTGCGGCTATCGGTCACCACCACGTGGTAGAACGGCGAGTTCTTGGCACCGCGCCGGGTCAGTCGAATCGTCACCATAGGTCAGGTCGCTCTCTGGTCGAAGTCAGGGGGGCGAAAAAGAGGGCGGAGTCTACAGAAATCAGACACTTGATGGAAGCGTCACCGGTCAGCGTCCGCCGAAGCCGGGCGGGAGCCCGCCGGGGGGCATTCCGCCTGGGGGCAGGCCGCCCTTCAGCGCCCCGAGCATCCGGCGCATTTTGCCGCCCTTCATGGACTTCATCATCCGCTGCATCTCGGTGAACTGCTTGAGCAGCCGGTTCACATCCTGCACCTGGGTGCCGCTGCCCTTGGCGATGCGTGACCGCCGACTGCCGTTGATGATCTGGGGGTTTTCGCGCTCGCCAGGCGTCATCGACCGGATGATGGCCTCGGTGCGCTTCACCTGGTCGTCGCTGATTTCGGCCCCTTTGAGTTGGGCCGCAGCACCCGGGATCATGCCGAGCACGTTCTGCAGTGGGCCCATTTTTTTGAGTTGTTGCAGTTGGTCGAGAAAATCGTCAAGTGTGAACTTGCCGCCGACGAGTTTCTTGGCGGTCTTTTCGGCTTCTTCTTTTTCGAACACTTCTTCGGCTTGTTCGATGAGCGTGAGCATGTCGCCCATG
>DBCG01000012.1:0-668 GCA_002292945.1 Proteobacteria bacterium UBA964
CCGAGATAGCGACCGACCGGCACCTCGCCGAAGCCGCCGCTGGTCTCATCCGTGAGGGTGTTGCCGAACAGGCTCCAGCCGACATTCGCGATCAGCGCTGAGGGGGACACCTGCGCCAGCCGACCCGAACCGTTCGCGAGGACGATGCGGTCGTTGCCGCCGAGGCCGCCCGACGCAGCGCCGCCTAGGGCGCCGAAGGTGATCGTGCCGCCCGCGTTCACGGCGCCAGCCGTGACGAGGTTACCCGTGCGCTCGACGCGGAAGTTGGTCGGCGAACCGGTCGTGCCGATCTCCAGGAGATTGGCCGCCGGGCTCGTCGCAGCGCCCGTGATGCGCAAGCCGACGGTGTCGTCGTCCACCGGCACCACCTGCAACTGTGCCGCAGGCGAGACGGTGCCGATGCCGACCTGTCCGGTCGCGGTGACCGTGAGGCGGTCCGAGCCGCCGGTCGCGACGGTGAGCGCGCCGTTGGCGTTGATACGCGGCGTGCGGATCCAATCCTCGACGCGCACGGTGTCGAACTCTGGATCGCGCGTCAGGGTGCCGTTGACGCCCGGGATCGTGATCGTGATGTTGTTACCGGCGGCGGCGGCGGTCACACCCTCGCCCACGAAATTGAGCCGCTCGAGTGCCAGCGTCAATTGGTTGCCTTCGTCGTCGACCGCGAC
>DBCG01000012.1:734-5003 GCA_002292945.1 Proteobacteria bacterium UBA964
AGGTCGTACTGCTGCAGTTCACCGTCCGCGTTGGCCAGCACCACGCGGTCGAAGCCTGACAACACCACCTCGTTGCGGGCGCCGCCGAGCGAGCCGATCTTGGACAAAGAGGTACCGTTGACGGTCAGGCCGTTGACCGCCGTATCGTTCGCACCGGCGACCGTCAGCCGGCCGCCCACGCCGAACGCACCGCCGACCGAACCGTCAGAGCTCGCGCGGAAGGTGCCGACGATGTCGAGGGTCCGGTCCGGCGTGGTCGTGCCGAGGCCGAGACGCCCGTCCGTGGTCAGGCGCATCCGCTCGGTGCCGAGGTCGGTGGTCCGGAAGACGATGGGGCTCTCAGAGCCGACCGAGAACGTGATTGAGCCCGCCGTGTTGCCCGAGGTGGCCGTCGTGGACAGCGTCAAACCGTCGTTGACACGGGTCAAGAGCGGCGTGTTCACCGACGATCCCGCATTGACCGTCGAAGCGTTCAGCGTGGTGAATGTGCCCACGGCCGCGCCGCCCGCACCGATCGTGGTGTTGTTGATGGCACCGCCGCCGATCGCGACATTGTTGGTCTGGAATTGGCCGCCTGCGGTGATGGTGACGCGGGTGGCGTTGTTGGTGCGGAAGCGCAGGTCATTCTCATCGGTGGTGCCGATGAAGTTCCCCGCACCGATCCCGGCGTTGCCCGAGAGACCCCAAGCCTCGGCCGTCACCAGTGTCGACCGAGCGACCTGCGACAGTTGACCCGAGGCGTTGGCGACCACGACGCGATCGCCCGACAATCCGCCGGCGGCGCCGCCGAGCGCGGTGAGCGTCGTCGCCCCCGCGACATTGAGCGAGGACACGCTGGTGGCGCCGTTCACGGTCAGCGGGTTGTTGACGATCATCTCTGTACGACGGACCCGCAGCACATCGTTGCTGCCCGAACGCACGACCATGAGGTCGCCGGTCGCGCCCGCCGTTCCGCTCACGATCAACCCGACCCCCGAGTCGATCGGCGTGTTGACCTGCAACTGCGCGCCCGGCGAGGTCGTACCGATACCCACTTGGCCGAGGGCGCCGGTGATGCGCAGCCGCTCGACGTTGTCGGTGAACAGCGAGATCGGGTTGTTTCCGCCGGCGGCGACCGTGACGCTGCCCGGCGAGACCGCGCCCTCGGTCGACAGGGTCAACGCGCCATTGTTGGCGGTGACCGCGAGGTTGCCCGCTCGGGTCACGAGCGGGGTGATGACCGAGGTGCCGGCGGTGATCGTGGTCCCGGCGGTGATGCTGGAGCCCGCGACCACAGTGGTGCTGGAGGTCACGGTCGTGAACGCGCCAGACGCGCGGGTGGTGCCGCCGATGGTGACGCCGTCGATGGTGCCGCCGCCCAAGGCGACATCGTTGGTCTGGAACTGACCGTCCGCCGTGAGGATCGCGCGGACGAGGTTGTTGGTGGTGAGGCGCAGGTCGACCTCGTCGCGGGTGCCGAGGATGCGCGAGCCGGCAGTCGGCGCACTGCCGAGGGCTCCACCACTCGTTCCGCCGATGTTGCCCGCGATCAGCCAAGTGTTCTCGTTGGTGAGTTGCGAGAAGGCGATCTGAGAGAAGTTGCCGGCGCTGTTGGCGATGACGACGCGGTCGTAACCCGCGGGCGTCGAATTGTTCGGGGATCCTGCGCCGACCCCGATGATGCGCAGCGTGTCGGCAGTGACGCCGCCGGCCGCGGTGACGCTGCCCGCCTGCGTGACGGTGAAGCGCGACGCGCCGCCCACCTGCGCCTCGATGAGGTTAGCGGTCTGCCCGACGACGCCGTTCACGACGAGCAGCTTGGTACCGGCCGAGGTGTTGTTGACTTGGAATTGGGCGCCCGGCGAATTCGTGCCGAGCCCGAGCCGGCCCTCACTCGTCAGCAGCAGGCGCTGGGTGCCCCCGGTCGAGAAGGTGATGTCGTTGGTGGTGCCGCCGGCCGCGAGCGCGAGACCCCCGTCGGCTGCGGTGATCGACAGCGCGCCGCCGCTCTGCACCACCGGCGTGGTGACCGAGGTGTTGGCCGACACAGTGTTCGCCGCGAGCGATGTGAAGGTACCCGCAGCCGGCGTGCTGTTGCCGATCGTCGTGCCGTTGATCGTGCCGCCGCCGATCGCGATGTTGTTGGTCTGGAACTGGCCGGCCGCCGTGAGGATCGCCCGCACCCGGTCGTCGGTGACGAAGCGGATCGGCTGGGCGTCACGCATGCCGAGGAATCGCCCGGTCGCGGTCTGCCCAAGATTGCCGCCGCTCGTGATACCGGTGTTGCCGGCCAGCAGCCAGGTGGCCTCGTTCGACAGTTGCGAGAACGCGATCTGGGACAAGCGACCGTCAGAGTTGGCGACGACCACACGGTCGTAGCCGGCCGGTGTCAAAGTATTGGGATCGCCCGCACCGACATCGGCGACCTGCAGCGCGGCGGCGCTCACCAGACCCGCCGGATTGATCGAGAAGCGGGTCACGTTGTTGACGCGGGCTTCGAAGAGGTTTGCGGTCTGTCCCGACACGCCGTTGACGACGAGACCTCGCGTGGTGCCGAGCCCAGAATTCACCTGCAGCTGCGCATCCGGGGTGACATTCGCGCCGACGCCGACGCGGCCGGTGGTGGTGACGCGCAAGCCCTCGACCGTGGCGCCGCCACGCAGGATGAGGTTGGCGGCGCTCGACAACTCGGCCGCGCGCAGCGAGGCGACATCGAAACGGCCATCCGCGGTGTTTAGGATGGCGCGCACGGTGTTGTTGGTGACGAAGCGCAGGTCGCGGGCGTTGGTGGTGCCGAGGAAGCTGCCGGTGGGGATGTCCCCCAAGTCGCCGCCGCTCAACTGCAGTGCGTTACCCACCAGACCCCAGGCGTACTGGTCGACGAAGGCGCCCGGCGACACCTGCGCGACGCGGCCCAGTGGGTTGGCGACGACGATGCGGTCGTTGTCGCCCATGGCCGTGTCCGGCGAGCCGCCGGCGATGGACACGAACGAAGTCTCGTCTTCCGTGACGAAGGGGCGCGCCACGCGGGTCTCGCCGTCCGCGGCGACGCTGAAGTAGGTGGTGCCGCTGCCGCTCTGGATATCGACGATGCGGCCGGTCTGCAGGAGGTTGCCACGCACCATCAAGCCCGGCATCGTCGGGCTCCGGTTCTGGATCATCACCTGCGCCGAAGTCGGCGTGTTGGTGCCGATGCCGATACGACCCGAGGCGTCGACGCGCATGCGCTCCGTGCCATCGGTGCTGAAGATGATCGAATCGGAGTTAAGAGCGCCGAGACTGAGGTCAGCGTTGCTGTTCACCGAGGGCGTGCGCACACCGCTGTCGGCGGTCAGGAGTCCGGTCGCGCGCAGCGTGTTGTTGACCTGCGAGGCGCCGGCGACGGTCAGCGTGCTGCCGAGCGTCGTCGCGCCGCTGACGCCCAGCGTGTTGCTCAGCGTGGTCGCACCAGAGACGCCCAGCGTGCTGCTCAGCGTGGTCGCACCAGAGACGCCCAGCGTGTTGCTCAGCGTGGCCGCACCCGTCGCACGGAAGGTCCCGGCGACATCCAAAACATTCGTCGGATTGTTATTGCCGATACCGACATTGCCGCCGCTCGCGATTCGCAGTCGCTCGGCGCCGTTGGTGCTCGCGGTGATGACATTGGCGCCGCCTGCGGCCAGCGACAGCGTGCCCGCGTCGGCTGTCAGACCGAGCGAGGTCGTGCCGTTGACCGTCGGCGTGCGCACACCGCCGGTGGCGGTGGTCAGCCCCGTCACGCCCAGCGAACCCGCGACCGTGGCGTTGCCGGTGGCGGCCAGCGTCGTGAAGCGACCGGTGCTCGCGGTGGTCGCACCGATCGAGGTGTTGTTGATCGTGCCGCCGCCGATCGCGACGTTGTTGGTCTGGAACTGCCCCGCGGCGGTGATGACCGCCCGGACGACGTTGTTGGTGACCAGTTGCAGGTTCTGGTTGCTGGTCGCGCCCAAGAAACTGCCCGTCGGCGCGGCGCCCAGGGTGGCGGCCGACGAGGTGATCGGGTTGCCGCTCAGGCTCCAAGCGTTTGCCATCACCAGCGCCGAGGTCGAAATCTGCGACAGCACGCCGGTGTTGTTGGCCATGACGATGCGATCGAGACCGACGGGGATGGTGGTCGCTGCCGTGCCGCCCAAGTTGCTCAGCGTGGTGACGCCCGTCACGCCCAAGGTGCTGCCCAACGTGGCGGCGCCGACGGCGCGGAAGCTGCCGTTCACATCGAGGCGCAGCTGCGGATCGTCAGTGCCGATACCGACATTGCCGTTGTTGTCGAGG
>DBCG01000012.1:5076-13296 GCA_002292945.1 Proteobacteria bacterium UBA964
CAGGTACATGCCGTTGCCGGCCGCCGTACCGCCCGTCGGGATGAACTTGGCGGCGGTCGCGGTGCCCGCGCCCGTGACCGCGAGGTTCGTACCGTCGAAAGTCAGTGCGCCGCCCGTGGTCAGCACCCGGCTGCCGTTGAGGAAAGCGACGCCGTTCGCGGTGCCGCCGTTCAAGGTCACGTTGCCCGAAGCCGTCAGCGTCGACACCGTGGTCGCGCCGGAGACCGCCAGCGAACTGTTGAGCGTCGTCGCACCATTGACGCCCAGCGTGCCGCTGATCGAGGTGTTGCCGGCGCTGAGCGCCCCGAGCGTCGAGACGCCCGTGACATTCAGCGTGCCGCCGAAGACGCCGTTGCCAGAGGCCGTCAGCGCCGTGGTGTTGACGCCGCCGTTCGCGGTCACGAGGCCGGTGAAGATGGAGGTGCCGCCGACCGCGAGGCTGCCGTTGAGCGTGGTCGCGCCACCGACAACGAGCGCGCCGTTGAGCGCACTGTCGACCCGGACGCGCAGGCCACCGTTCACATCGAGCATCGCCGTGGGCGCCGTCGTGTTGATGCCGACGAAGCCCGCGTTGGCGCCCGTACCGAGGATGCGGATGCGGTCGGCGTTGTTGGTGCGGATGGCGAGGTCCGCCGCGTCACGGGTGCCGACGAAATTGTTGGTCGGGTTGGTGCCGGTGTTGCCGGTGATCGCCCAGGCCGTCGCGCCCACCAGGGTCGCGGTCGAGACCTGCGACAGCAGCCCTGCCGAATCCGACATCACCACGCGATCGAGGCCGGTGAGATCGGTACGCGCCGCGCCACCCAGCGAAGCGACCGTGGCGCTGCCCGTGACGCCCAGGTTGCCGCCGAAGCTGCCGCTGCCCGAGGCGTTGAGGTTGGTGGTGCTGATGCCGCCCGCGGCGGTCAGCAGCCCGGTCACGCCGAGCGTGTTGTTGATCTGCGAGACGCCGCCCACGGTCAAGGCGTTGGCGAGCGTGGTGGCGCCGGTCACGCTCAGGGTGTTGTTGAGGGTCGAAGCGCCGGCGACCGTCAGCGTGTCACCCAAGGTGGTGGCACCGGTCACGCCGAGCGTACCGCCGAAGCTGCCCGTGCCGCTCGCCACCAGGTTGGTGGTGTTGATACCGCCGCTCGCCGTCACCAACCCCGTCACGCCCAAAGTATTGTTGATCGCCGAGGCGCCGGCGACGGTGAGCGTGTTGCCGAGGACGGTCTCGCCACCGACCGTGAGCGCCCCGCCGACATCGGCGGCACCCGTGACGCCGAAGGAGCCGGTGAGGTCGAGGGTGCGCACCGGGATCATGCCGATACCGACACGGCCATTCTGATCGATGCGCAGGCGCTCGGTGTTGGCGGTGCTGAAGGCCAGCGTGTCGGCCCCCGGCAGGAACATGCCGTTACCCGCCGCGGTGCCGCCCGTCGCGATGAACTTGGTGGCAGTGGCCGTGCCGGCGACGGTCACCGTATTGCCGAACGTCGCGGCGAGCGCGGCGTTGAAGGTGCCGTTCACATCGAGCATCGCGGTCGGATTGGCTTGGTTGATGCCGACGCTGCCGCCCGTGGTGATGCGCAGACGCTCGAGACCTTCCGTACGCGCGACAATCGGGCCGCCCGAGGCCTGCAGCGTAAGGGTGCCGGCGCTCGCGGCGATCTGCAGCGCGGAACCGGTGACGAGCGGCGTCGTCACGCGATTGTTGGCGGTGAGGTTGGTGAACACGCCGGTCGAAGGCGTGAGGTTGCCGATCGCCGTATCGTTGATCGTGCCGCCGCCGATCGCGACGTTGTTGGTCTGGAACTGGCCGCCGGCGGTGAGGATCGCGCGGACGCGGTTACCGGTCACGAACCGCAGGTCGACCGGCGTCGCCTCGTCGATCGTGCCGAGGAAGTTCGTGCCGGCGGTCGGGACCGCACCCAACACGCCACCGCTCGTGGTCGCGTTGTTGCCGAGGAGCGTCCAGCCCGAACTCGCCGTCAGCGGGTTGATCCACTGCAACAGCCCGCCGCCGTTGGTCGCGAGGACATTGCCGTTGCCGCCATCGGCCGCCGGCAGCGTCCAGACGAGGTTGGCACCGATGGCATCGGGCGCCTTGAAGCCGACATAGGTGGTGCCGGAGAGACCTGCGAAGCGAAGTTCGTTGGTGTTGCCGGCCGAGCTCCCAAAAGGAAGGAGCGTGATCGAGCCATTGGCATTGGCCGTGAGGACGTTGCTGCCGTTGCCGCGTACGATTCGCAGCAGATCGGCGGATTGGGTGGCGCTGTTACCGCGGACGATCAGACCAACCGTCGTGTCGGCGCCGGTGTTGACCTGCAAGGCGGCATCGACCGTGGCGCCGGTGTTGAGGCCGACGCGGCCCGCCGAGGTGATACGCAGGCGCTCAAAGCCGTTGGTGCTGGCGGTGATCGTCCCGGCGACGCCCGTCGCCGAGAGCGCGAGCGTCCCGGCATTGGTGAGCAGCGGCGTGGTGACCGAGGTGGTGGCGGCGAGCGCCGTGGTGTTGACGCCGCTGCTGGCCGTCACGAGACCCGTGAGCTGGCTCGTACCGTTGACGGTGAGGTTGCCGCCGATCGTGGCGTTACCCGAGGTGGTGAGGGTGGTGGTCTGGGTGCCGCCGTTCGCTCGCAGCAGGCCCGCGATGGTGACCGCGTTGCCGAAGGTCGCCGCGTTGGTGACCGCGAGCGTGCTGTTGAGGGTGGTGGCGCCGACCACATTGAGCGTGCTGCCGAAATTGGCGGCGCCGGTCGCCCCGAAGGTCCCGGTGACATCCAGCGTCCGAGCCGGGTTGGTCATGCCGATGCCGACGAGGCCAGCGCTGGTGATGCGCAGACGCTCCGAGCCGTTGGTGCTGGCGGTGAGGGTGCCGGTCGCACCGGTCGCGTTCAGCGCCAGCGTGCCCGCGTTGGTCACCGACGGCGTGGCCACGCCGCCGTTGGCGGTGAGCAGGTTGGTGACGGTGACGGTGTTGTCGAAGGTGGCGGCGCCGCGGGCGCGCAGCGTCCCGTCGACATCGAGTCGAGCGGTGGGGGCGAGCGTGTTGATGCCGACGAAGCCGGCGTTGGCACCTGAGCCGAGGATGCGCATCCGCTCAAGGTTGGCGGTGCGGATCGCGAGGTCTTGAGCGTCGATGGTGCCGACGAAATTGGTGGCGGGGTTGGTGCCCGTGTTGCCACCGAGCGCCCAGGCGGTGGCGCCGATGAGCGCGCCCGTCGACACCTGCGAAAGAAGACCGGTATCGGCAGAGACGACGACCCGATCGATGCCGTCGAGCGTGGTCGCCGCCGCGCCGCCGAGCGACTTCATGGAGACGGTGCCGTTCGATGCGATCAACACCTGATCGGTCAGCGTCTCGCCGACGAAGTTCTGCACGCGGAAGAGCGGGGTCGCCTGGCCAGACGGCCCCTGGATCGAGAGCGACCCGCCAGTAAGAGAGCCGATCGACGCGCTGCCCGTCGAGATCAGCCCTCCGGTCACATTGAGCGGGCCGACGGTCAATTCGCCGCCGGCGCTGAGGATCGCCCGCACCTTGCCGTTGGTGGCGAGGCGCAGGTCCGTCTCGTCATTCGTGCCGATGTAGTTCGAGGTGACGGTCGGCGCCTGGCCGATGTTGCCGCCGCTCGTCGTGCCCAAGTTGCCCGCCAAGGCCCAGGAGAAGCTGCCAACCGCCGTCTGCAAGTCGGTGGTGTTGTCGAAGCCAGTGACGCGGCCGAAGCTGTCGATGATCGGCACCGGAATGACGGTGCCGTTGATCACCGGCGACGACGACTGCGTAACGGGCTGGAGGCCGACGCTGATGTTACCGGGGGCGGCACCGTCACCGTTGGTCACGACCAGCGTGTCGGTTGCGTCGGGGGTGACGGCGAAAGTGCCGACCTCTCCGCCGGTCGCACGAAGCGGACCGTTCAGGCCGACGATGCGCAATTCATTGGTCGTGAGCCGCGTCAGGGTCAGCGTGTCCGGTAAGCCATCGCCGTCAGTGTCGGCGAATCCCGAAGCGTCTTCCCATTGCGAGCCGCTCCAGCGCCAGATCCGGTTGGACGATTCAACGAACCGGAGTTCGCCGATCGCGATCTCGTCGGTGGGCGTCAGGTCCGGATCGAGCAGCGTATCGGTGTCGACCACGGACAACACCTTGGTGACCGCATTGCCGAGGATGTAGTTGACCGACGCGAAGGCGACATAGTCGTCACCGTTGGCACCGCTCTCGCGCACACCGTCTGTCCGGGTGTGACCGGGGGGTTGAAGTATGTCCGCGCAAAGGGTCTGGAATTCTCCGTCGAGGCCCGGCCAGATGACGGCATAGACGATCGACGTGCCGACGGCGGGGATGCCGCCCTTGCCGCGGGCGCAGTAGCCGAGCGGCGTGTCGAATTCATCGGTGCGCGCGACGCCGAGGCTCGCTGGCAGGAAGCCGCCACGCTGGGTGTTCCCCGGCCCGCCACCGTCCGGACCAAAGAAGAGCTTGCCATTGGTGTTCTTCCACCTGCCGTCATCCTCGATCGGTCCGCCAGCAGCCGGAAAGTCGGGCGGGGTCAGCAAATATTTCGCCACCAGCACATCGACCGCGATGCGGGTGTTGCGCTGGCCTTGGCGGATCTTGTCCAGGCGCCCTTCGAGGTTCGACTGGGTGACGGCCTGCGCCTGCAGGGGCACCGCGCTGAGTACGGTCAACGCGAGCGCGCCGAGGAGCGCGGCGATCATCGTGACAGTGCGTGAACGGTTCATCAGGATCACGCCCCCCGCGACGCGAGGAAGAACCGCAGCCGCCGCGCGCCGTCCACCGTCGCGACTTCGATGTCCGGACCGGAGGCGCCGATCTGGATCCGGTTGAGCACGGCGGCGCCCGACGGCGAGGAGACCGAGGTCTCGACCCACACAGCCTCGGGGCCTCTTGCAGCGTCATAGGTGTTGAAATTATTGACGTAGACGAACGGCGTGAAGCCGCGTGGAGGAGTCGGCGGGAACACCCCGGCTGAACCGTCGAAGAGACCGATGGCAGGCTCCGCACCTTGGGGGCACTGCAACTGCGCGAGCGGTGTCGGCTCGCCGGGGGTGGCCTCAGGCGGGAACGCGATGTCGGTGGCACCGTCTCCGGCGCCGAGCAGCGCCGAGCAGGTGATGACCTGGACGCGGACATTCTGCAGATTTTCTTTGATGCGGATCACGCCGTCGTTGACCCATCTCGTATCGGCTTCGGCGTCGTTGATGCGGCTGAGGACAGCCGTCACGATGCCCAGGACCAGGAGTGCGAAGAGGATGTAGCCCATGATGAAGCCGCGCGCGGGTGCGCCCGTCCGACCGACGCGACGGAGGCGTCGGGCGGGGGTCGCATCTGTCGCGCTGCGTGCGAACATCATCGGTCCCTCAGTGGGCGGATGACCCCGCGCCCTGGAGATCAGAGCGCGGGGTCCCGCGATTCAAGTCGCCGGGGTGGACGAAAACGGCCACCCCGGCCTCAATCAAGCGATGGTCAAATCAAGGAGTCGCCGGTGCGATGGCATCCGTCGCAACGACGCGGAAATAGGTCCCCGCCGACGAGTTAGTCCCAAAGCAACCCTCGCGCCATTCGCCGGGCGCAGCGGTAAGATCGGCCGGCAAGTCCGCCGTGACGAGCACGCTGTTCGCGGTGACATTGATGCGCTTGCAGACATCGGGCTTCAAGCCAGGGATTTGGATGATCGCTTCCCGGTTGGAACTACCGGCACCGGTCACAGCCTTGGACACCCAGTTCCCTGTGGCGCCCGTACCCACACCGTCGGAGCCGGTGAACGGCTGCGTCGTAGCGGCAGTGTTCAATGCGGTCGGTGGGAACTGCGGACGCACCACATACTTGAGGTTGGAATCAAAAAGATTCAGCGCGGTTGCGGAACTGGCGGTCTGATTAAGCAGAACACCCGATGACGTCAGATTTTCCGGAGCGAGCCCGTCCGCGATCGCGCGGTTGACGCCGGTCTGGATATCATTGCCGACCTTCAGCACGAAGGACGCGTTGACCCGAGCCTGCTCGGTGTCGGCGCTGCTCTGCGAATCCCGGTTGGCCAGCGAGAACGCCGCCACGACGACCGCGATGATGACCAGTGCGAAGAGGATCGCACCCTGAATGAAACCGCCCTGACGGCGGCGCGGCGCGAAGCCACTGCTACACATTTTCATCGTCTCTCTCCTGCCCCGCCGAGGGGCGTTGTTGTGGATCCCGACGCGTTCGACACCCTGCGACGCCGGGGGTTCAACATCCGATCCGCGCAGCTCGGACCGTTGTTCAAAAACATCAAAGTTTCAGCTTGACCTGCGCCTTTTCGCGGCGCGCCAAAAGTTCCTTGTTCAAAAAATCTTGGGCGATGAGGTTTCTGATCTGGTCGTTCAGGTCTTTAGTCTGTGCCGGCTTCTTTCCCTCGCGCACCTGCTCGACATTCAAAATGAGAAAACCGTCACGGACACGGACTGCACGCAGGTAGTCGCCCACTTTGGCGCGGGCGACTAGGGCGCCAAGGCCGTAGGGCGTGGAGGCGAGCGGGATGAAGCCATCGCCTTCACGGTTGACGGGCACGAACTTGCCTTTGGCTTCGGCATCGTTGGCGGCGATGTTGCGCTCCATGGCCGTCGCGTCGAGGTCGTCCTGGGTGAGGTAATAGTTGAGCTTGTAGGACGCGTAGTCCTCGTCTCGCACCTGCTCTTTGTAGAACTTGTCGATGTCGGCCTGGGTCACCGCCATCACCAACTCTTCGGACTTGCGTCGCAAGTAGAGGTTCGCGAGCACCTCGCGCTCGGCAGCCGCACGGGCCGCCTTGGCCTCACCGGGGTACTCCTCGAGGGCTGCCTCGGAGGCCAACAGGCGGGTGACATAGCGATCGACGGCGACCGCGCGATCGAGGCCGTTGACGAGCGCCGGAGCGACTTCTTCGGCGGTGATCGCATTGCCGTTGACCTCGGCGAGCACGCGCAGGCGCTCGTCCGCCGAGAGGGCGGCGGTCTTCGCTGACGATGCCTTGTCCGCAGACGGGGCGCCGACGCCCGGCAGCATCCCCTGCGAATACAGGTACCAACCGCCGCCGCCCAGTAGCGCGACGGCGAGCGCCGCGATCAGGGGCGTGAGGGAGCTGCGCGCCGGCGGGGCCTCGGCCTCGGCCTCGACGGGGGCGGAGGCGGGGACGGGCACGGGGGCCGCGCTATCGTTCGGGTCGGTCATTATTCGAACTCCACAGATTGGACATAACCTTGAACATCGGCGGTGGCCACCATTCCTTTAGCGCATTCCTGCAGGCAGATGGACTTGGCTTCCCAGACGACATTTTTGGCATTGGGCTGCAAGGCCATCAGGCTTCGGATCCAGGCGTCGTAGAGGGCGATGTTGTCGATCGAGAGGCGCAGCAGCACAGCGCTGTCTTCGGGCACCTCGACCCGCACGCCCGGATAGAGCCCCGCGACGATGCCACCGTAGCGGGTGTAATCTTCGGCGGTGAGTTCGGTGCGCACGAGCTTGACCTGCGCCGACTGCTCCGCGGAGACGGCCTTGGCCTTGCTGAAGGCCTGAACGGCATCCCGCAGATGCGTGCCCGCATACATGGTGCCCACGAGCGCCGTGCCGACGAGCACGATGGCGAGCGGCCGTAGCCGACCCAAGACATTGAAGAAGGTGGTGACCTGGTCTTGTAGGGAGCCCGCCATCTATCGCACCTCCCCGGTGATCGGGCGGGGTGCCGTAGAGATATTGCCGCTGCCGCGGGTGTCGATCCGACCGCGCCGCACGCGCACCATGCCGTCGCCGGCAAGTTCGGCGCGTGCGTCGGCACCGAAGGACTGGACAATATCCCGGGTGACCCACTCGGGGACCATGACCTCGTAGGCCTCTTTGCTGCCGTCGAGGCGGTACCGCTCGATCCAGCCGCCGGTGCGCACGGTGTTCGAAGCGACGGCCTGCACCATCGCGATCTGCTCGACGAGACGCGAGGTCAGCGCGAGATCGGAGGTAAAACGCTGCAACGCGATTTCTTTACGGTCGCTGATGGTATCCAACTTTGATTGGTAGAAGCCGGTCAAGAACTCCGCTCCCAAGATGACGGCACCCGAGACGAGAGTCAGCACACCCGCGATGCGGGTGACGCGCTCGGAGGTGTTATCGACGCGTTGTTGCAATGCGGCGTAAGCGGAGGTGAGCGGGTAGCCGTTCTTGACTTCGCTGACATCGAATTCTGCGAGACCCTGCTCGGCGATGGCTTCGGCGATGAG
>DBCG01000089.1:0-122 GCA_002292945.1 Proteobacteria bacterium UBA964
CACCAGCACGTAGTGGAAGTGCGCGACGACGAAATAGGTGTCGTGGTACTGGAAGTCGGCCGGCACGATGGCGAGCATCAGCCCCGAGAAACCGCCCAAGGTGAACAGGAACAGGAAGGCGA
>DBCG01000089.1:277-3759 GCA_002292945.1 Proteobacteria bacterium UBA964
CGCCCAGACGATGAACGACAGGAACGCGATCGAGGCCGAGGCGTAGACCATCGACTCGTAGCCGAAGAGGGGCTTGCGCGAGAAGGTCGGGATGATCTCGGACACGACGCCGAAAGCCGGCAGGATGAGGATGTAGACCTCGGGGTGGCCGAAGAACCAGAAGATGTGCTGGAACATCACCGGGTCGCCACCGCCTGCGGCGGTGAAGAAGGCGGTGCCGAAGAAATGGTCGGTGAGCAGCATGGTGACCGCACCCGCGAGCACCGGCATCACGAGGATGAGCAGGTAGGCGGTGATCAGCCAGGTCCAGCAGAAGAGCGGCATGTTCAGCAGGCCCATCCCCGGGGCGCGCATGTTCATGATCGTGACGATCACGTTGATGGCGCCGAGGATCGACGAGATGCCCATGAGGTGGATCGCGAAGATCGTGAGCGGGAAGCTGTCACCGGCCTGCAGCGACAACGGCGGATAGAGCGTCCAGCCACCCGCCGGGGCGCCGCCCGGGACGAACAGCGTGAGCAACAGCAGCGTGAAGGCGAACGGCAGCAGCCAGAAGCTGAAGTTGTTGAGACGCGGCAGCGCCATGTCGGGCGCGCCGAGCTGCAACGGCACCATCCAGTTGGCGAGACCGGTCCAGGCCGGCATCACGGCGCCGAAGATCATCAGCAGCGCGTGCATGGTCGTCATCGAGTTGTAGAACGCCGGGTCGAGGAACTGCATACCGGGCTGGAAGAGTTCGAGGCGGATGAGCAGCGCCATCGCACCGCCGAGGAAGAACAGCACGCAGGCGAACACCAGGTACATCGTGCCGATGTCCTTGTGGTTGGTCGCGTAGAGCCAACGCTTCAGGCCCTGCGGCTTGTGGTCGTGGGCGTCGTGGGTGTGGTCGTGTGCGGCGGTGTTGGCCATGTCTTGTCGCTCTGTTGCGTGGTGCTGTTCGAGGTGTGCGGTATGCGGTGAGGCGTCAGCCGGCCGGGGCCGGCTCGGTGGCCGGTGAAGCCGCGGTCGCTGGCATCGTGGTGTCGACCTGCGGTTCGGCGGCGTCCGCCGACTGTGCCGGCGCCTTCTGCGCGGCGAGCCAAGCGGCGTACTCCGCCTTGGTGACGACCTTCACCACCACCGGCATGAAGCCATGGTCGCGGCCGCAGAGTTCGGCGCACTGGCCGCGGTAGATGCCGGTCTTGCCTTTGTCGACCTTGAACCACAATTCATTGACGTTGCCGGGGATGGCGTCCTTCTTCAGGCCGAAGTCCGGCACCCACCAGGCGTGGATGACATCCTGGGCGGTGAGGAGCATGCGCACCTTGGTGTCTTCCGGGACGACGAGCGGATTGTCGACGTCGAGGAGGTATTCGGGCACCGAGCGCGGGTCGACGCCGGATTGCAGCTGGCGGGCCTCGTCGCTCGAGCGCGCGAGCGAAGAGAAGAAGCTCACGTCTTCACCCAGATACTCGTACTGCCACTTCCACTGGTAGCCGGTGGCCTTGATGCTGATCTCGGTGTTGCGGGTGTCCTCGATGGCGATCAGCGTGCGCGCAGCGGGGATCGCCATCAGCACGAGGATCACGACCGGGATCACGGTCCAGATGATCTCTGCTTTGGTGCTGTGGAGCATGGTGGTGTCCGGCTTCGCGCCCTTGGATTTGCGGAACGCCACCAACGACCAGATCATCCAGCCGAACACGAATATGCCGATCGCGACACACCACCAGAAGATGGTCATGTGCAGGTCGTAGATCTCGCGCGACAACGGCGTGACGCCGACCCGCATGTTGAGGTTGCCCCACTCGGCCTGCGCCGTGAGCGGTGCGAGCGCTGCGAGCATGAGGGCGGTGAGGGAGCAGAAGGTCTTGCGGTTGTGGCGGGTCATGCTGGTGTCCGGCTGTCGTTCAAATGATTCAAAGCCCGTCGCCGGGCGGCATACGCGGTCACCGCGCCGGCTGCCGCGTTCAAGCGGAGCCACCGAGGGACAACGGGGGTGATTCGTTGACGCGTCCGATCAAACGACGGAGCCGGCCCGCGAGGCTGAGGCGTTCCTGTTCGTTCAGGAACGATCCGACCTCGTGACGGCGCCCGTGCGATTCGACGGTCAGTCGGATCGGCTGCAGCGGCGAACCCCCGCCGCGGATTCTAACTTGTGCCCAGTGTCGCGGGAACACGACGCGGTCGAATCGTGGCGGTTCGCAGTACTCGATGGCGATCGTGTCTTCGGTGACCGTGATGATCTGGCGGTGGTCGCGGCGGGCGAGGCTCCCTCGCAGGGCCCACCACAACAGACCGAGCTCGAGCCCCGCGAAAGGCAACACCGGCCAATAGCCCATCAGCGTCAGCGGCAGCGCGATCGCAAGCGTCCCGGCGCATAGACCACCGAAGAACCAGCGCGCGCCGCGCGGGCTCAGGGAACAATTCGGGGCCATCTCGATCCTGGCAGCATCGGTCACGGGCGTGCCTGAGCGCGGAGGGGGAATGCTTATATTACAATGCTTTACACACTCTAGAGGCAGTCTAATCGACCACCAAGCGGTCGAAAAGGGTCCGTCCGGCGTCCAGCACGACCTCCGGCGGGTCGTCGTGACCAAAGCGCGCGAGCGGCGGTTCTCCGAACCGGAGGGTCAGCATGCTGACATTCTCTTCGCGGCGACCCATCGCCGGATCGACGGCGTTGGCGACCCAGCCGGCCCACCGCAGCCCCGACCGGCGGATCTCGCGAGCGGTGAGCTCCGCGTGGTTCAGGCATCCGAGCCGCAGACCGACCACCAGCAAGACCGGTAGACCGATGGCTATGGCGAGGTCGGAGATAGCGTCGGTCTCGCTCAGGGGCGCCAGCCAGCCTCCGGCGCCCTCGACCACCAGCCAGTCGTTTTCGGGGCTCCGGCCGATCAGACGCTGTCGTGCCAGCGAGCCGATCCGTCCCACATCGGGGCGGATGCCGGCTTCGGCCGCCGCGATATGCGGCGAGACCGGTTCGGCGAAGCAGTAAGGGTTGACGGCCTCGTACTCGGCCGCCGCGATCGGCGTGTCTCGGGGGATACCCCGGGCTGCGGCGATCAGCGCCGATGCATCGTCGTTGCGCAGGCCGAGCGGCGTCATCTCGGCGCCGGCGGCGATGGGCTTCATCACCCCGATCCGCCGACCGCGTTCCCGTGCCGCCGCAGCCAAGGCGCGGGACACATGGGTCTTGCCGATCTCGGTATCGGTGCCCGTGACGAACACGCCTTGTGGCGCGCGGCTCATGGCGTGCGCCCGCCCGGGTCGCTGCGATCTCGCCGTCGACCGATCGCGCCCACGGACACGAGCGACTCGGCAGGGAGAATACCGGCGCTTCCGCCCGCTGCCCTCGGTGCGGAGCCGGCGAACGCCGAGGCGTGGATGATCTCGTAGGCTGCACCGTAGCGGTCCACGTCCAGCACCGGTTCTAGGAAGCCCGCGCGTGAGAGCGCGCCACCGAGATCGTGCAGATCGATGGGCTCGGGCGCGGCGCC
>DBCG01000122.1:0-2209 GCA_002292945.1 Proteobacteria bacterium UBA964
GGAGGTGCTCGAGATGAACGAGCTCGATCGGGACGGGGCGCAGGACTTCACGCGGCCGTCATCGGAGGTCTATCCGCAGTTCGAGGCGGGGATACGGGCGAGGATTGCTGGGTGGTATCGGGACGGGGAGTGAATGACGTGGGCGGTGCGCAACGCGTCAAACCCTGTCGCTACCAAGAGCAGGCGGGACGCCAAGGCGACGTCATCAATAGTGGATACGCGCTTTACACTCACGTACCCTGATCAGAAACATGTCACTGTCAGACTTTATCCAATATGAACACCATTGACCTCCATCGGCGGATGCTGACCAATGTTTTTCTCAATGTTGAAATTTTTTTAAACGATCGAGTTGAAGACCTGTCTGAGTACGACGTTCAAGGCTTGATGTATCTTTACTTTAAGAGAGCATTTATCAACAGTGGGTACGCTGTCGAAAGAGAACGCTGCGGAAAAATAGACTGCGTTGTACTCCTAAATGGACGTCCACACCTGCTATACGAACTAAAGACGTATTACAAAAAAAACGAACGCCTATCTAAATTACATTTAGATAAAGATCTCGAAAAATTATTTGACAAACTAGGCGAATATCGCAAAGCCCACGACGGTGTCCGTGCGTTCTTCGTGCTTGCAGGAAGAAAATCGAAGTTTAACAAGAGGTCTCTTGATGGACTCCCGTGGTTGCGAAAACGAGTGATCGGTCGCAAGCGCAACTGGACGCGGTACCCAATCTCAGAAGACAAGCAAGTACATATTCGGCCCGGACCACTACTATCCCATGGGAGAGGACTAGCGACCACTTGGGAAGTCAAACTTTAGCCACGCGTAGCAGTGCTCAAAATCGGGAGTCTTTTTTAAGCGTGCATACAACCCTACGCAGGGAGACACATAGATGAACATGGTCGACCGGGACGGGGCGCAGGATTTCACGCAACCTTCGTCGGAGTTCTATCCGCAGTTCGAGGCGGCACTACGGGGTCAATTCCTGAGCCGCCGATACGGCATCCAACCGCAGTCTGACCACCTAAGCATCAGAGACAGCAGGTTCGTCGGCGCGCCCGGACCCCGAAACGAAAAACGGGGCGCTAGGCCCCGTTCATCATCGTTTTCAGTGGCGGAGAGAGTGGGATTCGAACCCACGAACACCTTGCGATGTTACTTGACTTCCAATCAAGCGCCTTCGACCGCTCGGCCATCTCTCCGGCGCGCGGATGATATCAATTCGCAGGCGGTTTGGGCGCAGCAGGCTTCGCGGGGGCCGGGGTGAAGGCCGGCGGGATGTCGAGGCAGGGCTGGTCCGCGGGGCGTGCAGGTTCGGGTTCGTTCAGCGCCGGGATCGCGAGCGCCCGGCGGGTGTCGGGGCCGGTCTGGCCCTCGGGGACCTTCAGGGGCGGGTTGTCGACGACCGCGGCGTAGTCGGCGGGGGTCGCGCATTTGGTCTTGAGCATCGAGCCGCAGCCGGCGAGCGGCAGGATCAGGCAGGCGAGCAGCAGGGGGCGGGTGCGGGTCATCATCCCGGAATGATACCCGCCTGTTGCAGCGCCGACAGCACCTTCGGCTGCACCTCGGGCGAGAGCGGCGTGAGCGGCAGGCGGATCCCCTCCCCCATCAGGCCCATCCGGGCGAGCGCCCATTTCGCGGGGATCGGGTTCGGTTCGAGGAAGAGCGCGGTGTGAAGGCCCGCAAGCCGTCCGTCGAGTTCGGCGGCCCGCGCCGCATCGCCCCGGCGCGCCGCGGCGATCATGTCGGACATCCCGCGCGGGGCGATGTTCGCCGTCACCGAGATCACCCCGACCGCACCCGCCAAGATCGCCTCCCGGGCGGTCGGGTCATCGCCCGAGAGCACGGCAAGGTCGGGCGCCGCAGCCCGCAGTTCCCGGATGCGAGCGGGGCCGGCGACGGCTTCCTTGAGGGCGACGATGCTGGGCAGCGCCGCGAGGCGCCCGGCCGTGGCGGGCGCGAGGTCGACGCCGGTGCGCCCGGGCACGTTGTAGAGAATCACGGGCAGGTCGGAGGCCGCGGCGACGGCGGCGTAGTGCCGGAAGAGGCCCTCTTGGGTGGGCTTCACATAGGCGGGGGTGACGACCAGCAGGCCATCGGGCCGCAGCGGCGCGAGCGCCCGGACGCGCTCGACGGTGGCCGCGGTCGAGGAGAGCCCCGCCCCCGCGATGACCTGCAGGCGGCCGGCGGCGACGGCTTGCGCCTC
>DBCG01000122.1:2225-6603 GCA_002292945.1 Proteobacteria bacterium UBA964
CCTCGCGCACGAGCTGCAGCAGCTCGGCCTCGCTCAGGGTCGCAGACTCCCCCGTGGTGCCGCCCACCACGACCCCGGCGGTGCCGTGGGCGATGTGGAACTCGATCAGGCGCTGCCACGCAGGGAGGTCGATGGCCTCGTCGGCCGTCATCGGTGTCACCAGGGCGACCAGGCTGTCTGCGAACATCGCGGCGATGGTACGGGTCGCTGTGCATTTCGCGCAACCTGAGTCGCAGCCGTCATCTTGAGCCGTTACACTCGTGGCAAACATGAAACAGCACCTTGCCATCTCGGCCATCGGCCCCGACCGCACCGGACTTGTCCACGACCTCACCCGCGTCATCAGCGACTGCGGCGGCAGCATCGGCGAGAGCCGCATGGCGACCCTCGGCAACGAGTTCGCGGTGGTGCTGCTGGTCTCCGGCAACTGGCATTCGCTCGCGAAGCTCGAGACCGAACTTGCGAAGTTCGCCTCGGAAGCCGAACTCACGCTGAACATACGGCGCACCGAGCCGCGCCCCCCGCGCACCGAACTACCGTACACCATCGACGCGGTCTGCCTCGACCAGACGGGCGTCGTGTCGGCGCTCGCCGGGTTCTGCTCGCAGCGCGGCATCGACATCGCCGAGGTCAGCACGCACTCCTACGCCGCCGCCCACACCGGCGCACAGATGTTCTCGGTGCAGATGAATGTCAGCGTGCCCTCGCGCATCCATCTCGCGCACCTTCGCGAAGAATTCCTAGACTTCTGCGACGCCCGCAACCTCGATGCCATCCTCGACCCGGTGAAATCCTGACCGGCGAGAGCCCGATCCGCGCCACCCTCCCCCGGAGCATCCGCATGGCCAAGGCCCCGACCCGCAACGCGACCCCCAAAGTCATCGTGGGCAAGAAAGTCCCGGACTTCACGGCCACCGACACGGACGGCGGCAGCTGGCGGCTCAAAGATCAAGCCGGGTCGAAGGTCGCGCTCTTCTTCTATCCGAAGGACATGACCTCGGGCTGCACGGTCGAAGCGCAGCAGTTCCAGGCGCTCCTTGGGGCTTTCAAACGGGCGGGCACCACGGTGGTCGGGGTGTCGCGCGACTCCTGCGCCTCGCACCGTAAGTTCATCGACAAAGAAGGCCTGAAGTACGCGCTGCTGTCCGACGCCGACGAAGCGCTCTGCACGCTCTTCGATGTGATCCGCGAGAAGAACATGTACGGCAAGAAGGTCATGGGCATCGAGCGCAGCACCTTCCTGATCGGCGCGGACGGCAAGCTCCTCGCCGAGTGGCGCAAGCTGAAGGCCGACGGCCACGCGGCGGAGGTCTTGGCGGCGGCGAAAGCGTCTTGACGCGCCGGCGCAGCGCACGGCAGCGCCGGCTGTTCGTGCTCGACACCAATGTGCTGATGCACGACCCGGCGGCGATCTTCCGCTTCGAAGAGCACGACATCTTCCTGCCGATGGTGGTGCTCGAGGAACTCGACGCCCACAAAAAAGGCCTCTCTGAGGCGTCGCGCAATGTGCGGCAGGTCAGCCGCTTCCTCGATGAGCTCATGCGCGATGCCAGCCGCGACAAGATCGAGGCGGGGCTGCCGCTGCCGTCCAACCCCACCGGCAACCACGGCAAGGCGGCCTCCTCCGGGCGCTTGTTCTTCCAGACCCAACGGCTCTCGAGTTCCCTGCCCGACACGCTGCCCGGCACCGGCAACGACAACGCCATCCTCGCGCAGACCCTCGCGCTGCAGGCGCTGCAACCGGAGGCGCGGGTGGTGCTCGTCTCGAAGGACATCAACCTTCGAATCAAGGCGGCCGTGGTCGGCGTGCACGCCGAGGACTACTTCAGCGATCGCACCATCGAGGACGCCGATGTCCTCTACAAGGGACACGAGGCGCTCGCGCCGGATTTCTGGGACCGCCACGGCAAAGACATGCGCTCCTGGAAAGAAGGCACGCGCACGTTCTACGAGATCTCGGGGCCCACGGTCGCGAAGTGGACGCCCAACCAGTTCGTACACGAGGACCGCGAAGACGGCATCGAGGCGATGGTGCGCCGCGTGCAGGGCAACACGGCGACCTTGGAGCTGGTCCGCGATTTCCGCGGCGAACGCCATGGTGTCTGGGGCATCCGCGCGCGCAACCGCGAGCAGAACTACGCGCTCAACCTGCTGACCGACCCCGACATCGACTTCGTTTCCATCTTGGGGCCCGCCGGCACCGGCAAGACCTTGCTCACGCTCGCGGCCGGCCTTGTGCAGACCCTCGAAGAGAACCGCTTCGCGGAGATCATCATGACCCGCGTGACGATCCCGCTCGGCGAGGACATCGGTTTCCTGCCGGGCACCGAGGAAGAGAAGATGGAGCCCTGGATGGGCGCCCTGATGGACAACCTCGAGGTGCTCACCCACAGCGCCGAGGGCGGCAGCTGGGGCCGGCAGGCGACGCAGGATCTCTTGCGCAACCGCATCAAGATCCGCTCGCTGAACTTCATGCGCGGCCGGACTTTCCTCAACCGCTTCGTGATCCTCGATGAGGCGCAGAACCTGACCCCGAAGCAGATGCGCGCGCTTGTCACCCGCGCGGGCCCCGGCACCAAGGTCGTGTGCTTGGGCAACATCGCGCAGATCGACACCCCCTACCTCACCGAGACCACCTCGGGCCTCACCTTCGTCGTGAGCCGCTTCCAGGGCTGGGCGCATGCCGGTCACATCACGCTGATGCGGGGCGAACGGTCGCGTCTTGCGGATTACGCCACCGAGGCGCTGTGAACTTCCGCGCCGCTCAGCGGTCAAGAAGCCTATGCACCTGATGCGCCCGCGCTCCCGTACCACGCTGCGCCTCGGCCTCGGGGCGGCGATGCTGACGCTGCTCATCGGGATGGCGACACCGCCCACCGCCCGCGCACAGTCCGGCAACGACCTGCCCGATATCGGCTCGGCGGCCGACTCAACGCTCAGCTTGGACGAGGAGTTCCGCATCGGCATGTCCGTGGTGCGCGGTCTGCGCGAACAAGGGCTCATCATGGAGGACCCCGAGACCGACGATTACATCCAGTCGCTCGGCAGCCGGATCGCCTCGCAGGTGCCCGATCTGCAACGTCGGTTCCGGTTCTTCGTGGTGCGCGACACGAGCATCAACGCCTTCGCGCTGCCCGGAGGTTTCATCGGCCTCAACCAAGGCCTCATCACCGCGACCTCGAACGAGGCGCAGCTCGCGAGCGTGCTCGCGCACGAAATCGCGCATGTCACCCAGCGGCACATCGCGCGCGCCGTCCAAGCGCAGGGTCGCCAAGGCATCGCCTCCGCCGCCGCGCTCGTCGCCGCCATCTTGGTCGGTATGGCAACCGGTTCCAGCGATGCCATGCAGGCCGGCATCGCGATCGCGCAGGGCACCGCGATGCAGCAGCAGATCAACTTCACCCGCGCCAATGAATACGAGGCCGACCGCATCGGCATCTCGATGCTCGCCAACGCGGGGTTCGATCCGAACGCGATGCCCGACTTCTTCGAGATCCTCGGGCGCCGCTCGGGCCTCGCAGGCATCGAGGTGCCGGAGTTCCTGCGCACCCACCCGGTCACCACCAACCGCATCGCCGAGACCCGCGACCGCGCGGCGCAACTCGACCCCAAGATCGTGACGCAATCCCCCTCCTACGACTTCATCCGCGAGCGCATCCGCGTGCTCGGCGCCGAGGAAGGTTCGGACCTGCGCCAGTACTACGCGACGCTCTCCGACAGCCGCACGCTGAGCCCTGCACAGCGCTATGGCGAGGCGCTCGCGCGCAGCGATGCGGGCGATCGCAGCCGCGCCGTGACGGCCTTGCGCGAACTCAACGCCGCGCAACCCGGCAGCCCCATGCTGCAAGCCGCGCTCGGCGAGGCCTTGGCGGACGATGGTCGCACCGCCGAGGCGGTCGAGGTGCTGCGCAGCGGGCTCGCCGTGGCGCCGCGCAATGTGGCGCTGACCGTCCGCTATGCCGAGGTGCTGCTGCGGATCGGTGAGGCGAAGACGGCCCACGCGCTGCTGCTCGATCTTTTCAATGTCGTGCCGCCCTCGCCGGAGCAGATCCGCCTGACCGCGGTCGCCGCCAGCAGCGCGGGCGACACCGGCGACGCGTACTACTACATGGGCGAGTACCACATCAGCAGCGGCGATCTGGCGATGGCCGTGAAGCAGTTGGAGCTCGCCCTCGCCGACCCGCAGATCTCGGCGGTGCAGCGGGCGCGCTTCGAAGCGCGGATGAAAGAGGTGAGCGACGTCCTCAAGGAAAGCGGCAAGCGCCGCAACCGTGAGCGACCGGACGGAAATGCTAAACTGGGGTGACACGCTGAACTTGAGCCCCGCCGAGCCGAAGATGTCACCCTCGCCCTCTCACCACGCCCCCTTGCTGATCCT